>CAYQEG010000231.1:0-12423 GCA_964416435.1 uncultured Rickettsiales bacterium | reverse complement strand
GGGGCCACCGGAGCGGCGGCGGCCAGCTCCACCGGGGCGTGCACCGGCCCCGCGCGGCGGTACCGCATCTCCCGGACCGCGACCACGACGCCGACCTGCAGGTCCTCGTCCAGCCCCTCCCAGCGCTCCGACCGCGCCAGCTCCAGGAGCATCGCCTCGCCGAACGGCACCCCGTAGGCGGCCAGCTCCTCGACGGCGACCATCGGGAGCACCGGGTCCTCCGCGTACAGGCTGGTGCGCAACGTCGAGAGGTGCTCGGCCGGGATCACCGAGCCCCCGTCGTAGACCACCCAGGTGCCCGACGCGGGCCGGTCGGGGTCGAGCCCCATCGCCCACGACGCCAGGTCGAAGGCCGCCTGGGCGCACGCGGTGGAGGTCGGAGCCGCGCTCGCGGCCAGCGCTACGACGACGGCGAGCGCGGGGCGAAACACCGGGTCCTCACATCGGACCGGCGGTCGGCTCGAGCACCCCGGCGACGATGATCACCTCGACCCGGCGGTTCTTCTCGCGCCCCGAGACCGTGCGGTTCGTCGCGATCGGCTCGGTGTCGGCGAAGCCCTGGGCCTCGATCCGCTCGGCGGAGATGCCCTGGTTGATCAGGTAGTCGGCCACCGCCCGGGCCCGCCCGTCGCTCAGCATCTGCAGCTTGTCCGGGTCGCCCCGGTTGTCGGTGTGGGCCTTCACCAGGATCTGCACGTCGGGGTTGCCCTGCAGCACCTGCGCGAGCTCGCGGAGGGCGGCGTGGCTCAGCCCGAGCAGGATCGGGCTGCCGTCCAGGAACGCCAGCGGCGTCTTGAACGCGATGTGATCGGCGAACAGCTCCAGGTGCTCCGGCCGGTAGTCGGGGCAGCCGTCTTCGTCCTGGAACTCGTTGGGGGTCTCCGCCTTGTTCGGACAGGCGTCGAGTTCGTCGATGAGCCCGTCGCTGTCGTTGTCCAGGTCGGGGCAGCCGTCGGCGTCCAGCCAGCCGTCCAGGTCCTCGGCGTCCATCGGGCAGTCGTCCTGGCGGTCCAGGAAGCCGTCGTTGTCGTTGTCCGGCTCCGGGCAGCCGTCCTCGTCCGCCCAGCCGTCCCGGTCCTCGATCTCGTAGGGGCAGCGGTCGTCGTCGGTCGCCACGGAGTCGCCGTCCGCGTCCGGCCAGGGGTCCGCCAGCAGGTCCTTGGGCGTCACGCCGGAGGCCGGGCAGGCGCTCCCCGCGTCGATCGCGCGGTTGGCGTGGATCAGCCCCTGGTCGACGTGCTCCTGCGCTCGGGAGGTGTCCCCGCTCGAGAGCTCGATGGAGGCGAAGCGGAAGTGGGCCTGCGCCGCGGCCAGCTCCGAGGGAGCGCACTCCATGCCGCCGAGCGCCTTGGCCCGGTGGATCCGCTCGCGGAGCGTGTCGTGGTAGCCGCGCACCGTCGGCGCGCTCGCCGCGCAGCCGGCCAGCGCCAGCGCCAACAGCACCGCCAGGGCCCGGGCCGCGCTCACGGGGCGTCCTCCGGCGGCGCGGGCTCGACCACCTCTTCGGCGGGGGCCGGCTGCTCCTCCGGCGACGGCTCGTCCGCGGGCTCGGTCTCACCTCCCGGCGCAGCCTCCTCCGCGGGCTCGGGCGCGTCGGCCGGCTCGGCCTCGGGCTCGGCCGCGGGGGCCTCGGGGATCGGCGCCGGACCGAGCGGCGACGGCTCGGGAGCGGGCAGCGGGGGCGCGACCGCGGCGGCCGCCTGGGCCTCCTCGGCGAGGCCCTTGGCCTCGACGGCCAGCTTCCAGGAGGCGTAGTAGTCGGCGTAGCCCTGCTCTTCGATCGCCTTGGCGAGCAGCCGCTCGGCCAGCGCGAAGGGGTACGGCGCGAGCTCCGCGGCGCCCGCCTCGCGGGCCGCCTTGAGCGTCTGCTCGGCCTCGATGATGCCCACCGTCGAACGGATCGGCCCGCACGCCGAGACGGCGAAGGCCAGCAGCACGATCAACGGGAGCGCCTTCATCCGGCGAATCCTACCTGTCGATGGGCCGGGCCGGCACCTCCACGATCAGCTCGATCTTCCCACCGTCCCCGCTGAACGCCGTCTGCCAGGTCCATTCTCCCGCCCGAACCGCCGCCGTCACCTCGCCCTCGGGGGCCGACTCCACCACCATCCAGCCCTCCGGCAGGTCGATCCGCCACGGCACCACGGTGCCCGGGTTGTAGGGCGCATCGAGCACCAGGAGGGTGTGACGGCCGGGCCTCCAGGAGATCCCGATCTCTTCGATCGATCGCATCGTCAGGCCGTCGCCCTCCGAGGTCGCCACGTCTCGCGCCAGCTCGAGCTTCCGCTCGGCCAGCACCGTCCCCAGCTCCAGGCCGTTCAGCCCCAGCCGCAGCCGCTGCCGCCCGTCGCGATCCAGCCACTCCGCCAGCGCGCCCTGCTCTTCGGAGGCCAGCGCGCCGTCCCGGTCGATGTCGAACTGCTCGCGCAGCCGGGCCGCGACCGGCCCCGGGTGGTGCTGCACCGCCAGCGCGACGGCGATCCGATCGGGCTCCACCCTGACGTGCACGAGGCGCGGGAACCGCACGACGTGGCCCGGCGCAGGCGCCGGCAGGAGCAGGCAACCCAACAAGACGAGCGCGGTCATCGCAGTCCGTCGCATCGGGCGCATGATGCCCACGCTGGACCGTAGGTTCCACGTGACACGTGCGTTGCGACGCACCGATCCGGCAGACTGGTGAGTCCGATGCGCGCGCTCTTCGTCATGGATCCGCTGTCCACCGTCAACGTCGACGCCGACAGCTCCTACATGCTGATGCTGGACTGGCAGTCCCGCGGGGGCGAGGTGTGGCATTGCGGCCCCGACGATCTCCGGATCGAAGGCAACGCGATGGTCGCCGCCGCCAGCCGCCTGCAGGTCGGCCCCAAGCCGAAGGTCGCCGACGTCCTGGAGCGACGGTCGATCGGAAGCCCCGAGCTGGACGTGGTGTTCAAGCGTACGGACCCGCCGTTCGACATGAGCTACGTGTTCTGCACGTACATGCTCGACGTCGCGCAGCGGCATTGCCGCGTGGTGAACGGGCCGTCCGGGCTGCGCCACGCCAACGAGAAGATGTTCATCCTGAGGTATCCGGAACTGATCCCCCGCACGCTGGTCACGAACGACATGAAGCGCATCCGGGCGTTCGTGCGCGACGAGGGAGGTCGGGCCGTCATCAAGCCGTGGGACGGCAACGGCGGCCGCGGCATCTTCGTGCTCCACGAAGGCGACCGAAACCTCAACTCGATGATCGAGACGGCGACCGACAACGGCCGCCACTTCATGCTCGTCCAGCGATTCCTGCCCGCGATCGACGAGACCGGGGACAAGCGGATCCTCCTCGTCGACGGCGTGCCCAGGGGCGCCTTCCGACGAATTCCGGGGAAAGACGACTACCGGGGAAATATGCATGTCGGCGCGTCCGTCCAACCCTGCGACATGGACGACCGTGACCTCCAGATCTGCGAAGCCCTGCGCCCCTGGCTGCAGTCGCACGACATGATCTTCACCGGCATCGACGTCATCGGCGGCTACCTCACCGAGGTGAACGTCACGTCGCCGACCGGCATCCAGGAGTGCACGACGCTGTACGGAAGCAACCTCGCGGCCGAGATCGTCGACGCCGCGCTGACCCCCCGGAGCGCCTGATGCTTCGAGCCATCCGCCTGCCCTTGCTGACCCTCTTCACGCTGGCGCTGGTCCTGCCGACGGCCGCCGAGGCCGGGAGACGCAGTCCCAGCGGCAAGAACTTCACGGGTGAGAACCCGCTCGGGGTCTCCCGCGCCGAGTTCGCCGCCACGCAGGAGGGGCTGGAGCTGCTCTATCAGCGTCGCTACAGCGACTCCCTCGAGCAGTTCGAGGAGATCGGGATCGACTTCCCCGACTCCCCCGTCGGCCCCATCGGTCGGTCGCTGGTCTGGCAGGCGATGATGTTCGAGAACTACGACTTCTCGCACGAGCGCGCCTACCTGACGGAGTACGGCGACGCGAAGGATCGGCTCAAGCGATCCCTGCGCAGCGGCGACGACAAGGCCTGGGTCTACTTCCTGAACGCCGTGCACCTGGGCGTCGACGCGATGTACGACGTGCGCAAGGAGCGCTACCTGCCGGCCTTCGACAAGGCCTGGGAGGCCCTGGAGTACATCAAGAAGGTCGAGCGGCTCGCCCCCGAGTTCCACGACGTCCAGCTCGCCCTGGGCCTCTACAACTACTGGCGCAGCGCCATCACCGAGCAGGTCGGCGCGCTCCCCGACTTCGGCGACCACCGCGACGAAGGCCTCGCCCAGATGCAGCTCGCCAAGGACAAGGGGCTGCTCGCGCAGGCGCCCGCCAGCCTGGTGCTGACCTACTCCTACATGGAGGCCAAGCGGTACGGCGACGCCGCCACCGAGGCGAAGTGGGCCCGGGAGCGCTACCCGAACAACCTCCTCAACGAGATGACCCTCGGCCGCGTCTACCGCTACTGGCGCAAGTACGACGAGGCGCTGGCGTCCTTCGGCCGCGTCCTGCAGATCGACCCCAACAACAAGCGCGTGTGGTTCCAGATCGGCGAGGCGAAGTACAAGTCCCGTCGCGACAACGACGGCGCGCGGGCGGCCTACAAGGCCTACCTCGCCACCGAGCCGCTGCCCGTCTACCAGGCCCACACGTACTACCGGCTGGGCATGCTGGAGCGACGGCTTCGACGCTACGACGACGCGATCGGCTGGCTGGAGAAGGCGGTCGAGACCTGGCCGAAGTTCAAGCGCGCGGCGGAGCGGCTCGAAGAGGTCCGCAAGCAGAAGGAAGAGCGTCGGTCGCCGATCCGGCGGAAGGGCTGAGCGCCCGCTACTTCCCGAAGATCCGACGCCAGATGCCGGTGTCGGTGGCCGCCTCCTTGCGGGCGGACACGACCTCCTTGCTCATCATCGGGTTCTTCGAACGCACCACGGGCTCGGGCGGGTCCACTTCGTCGGACACCGGCCCCGAGACGACGCTCCGCATCGGCTTCCAGCCCAGGCGCAGGCGCTCGGTCAGGATCCCGTGGAGCTTCTTGATGGTGACCGCCCGGGCGAGGTAACGGTCGACGCCCCACTCGGCCTTCAGGTCGCCGTCGAGCTCTTTCTCGGTGACGACGTCGCTGACGCCGTAGACGAGCGTGAACGTCTTGGCGCCGCCTTCGACTTCGCGGATCGCCTTGATCACCTGCAGGCCATGACGACCGTCCGCCTGCTTCATCGAGGCGACCACGACCGGCGGCTGGTGGTGCTTGAAGCCGAGGCGGGCGCCGTCCAGCGTCTGGGCGACGTAGACGTCGAACACACCGTCGAGCGCGTCCTCGAGCGCGACTCGCAGCTCCTTGTGCGGCTCGACGAGCAGCACCTTCGGTCGTCTCGCTTCGCCGGACACCAGCGGCGCTCCTTCCACCCCCTCATCCCTGTGTCGCACCTTCCCCCGGAAGCCCCTGCATGTCAAAAAACCGCGGCGGGCGGGGGTGGAAGTTGGCCTCCGGAGTTGCGGTTCGTCAATTCATCGACCACCTTGCTGGGCTCGGGCGGCAATGAAGCCGCTCACATCCCCCTCTGGAGACAAAGACAATGGGCAAGAAGGACATGGCTGCGAAGCTGGCCAAGAAGGCTGACATCTCCCAGGCGAAGGCGTCGGAGATCCTGGACATCATCTTCGACGCGAAGCCCGGCCACGGCATCATCGCCGTCGAGCTCGACGCTGGCCGCAAGGTCACGATCCCGGGCTTCGGCACGTTCGGCACCCGCAACCGCAAGGCGCGCACGGGCACCAACCCGTCGACCAAGCAGCCGATGCAGATCCCCGCGACGACCGTGGCTTTCTTCAAGCCCGGCACCACCCTCAAGGACCGCGTCGCCGAGTAAAGAGCTCCAGGACGAGCTTCGAAGCGGGGCGCTCCGGGGGGAGGCCCCGTTTCTACTTGGGGACACCTACAGGAACGAGTCAGGGTCTCGATCCACGGCCACGCGCGCTGCCTTGCCGAGCTTGCGGACGTCGTCCCGCAGTCCGTGGGGGTCGAGGGTGGCGAGCAGGCGCCCCGTCACCTGGTGGTTCGCGGTCTTCACCAGGACCTGCCACCGGAAGCGGCCCCGAACGCGATACATCGGCGACGCCGTCGGGCCCATCACGCGCAGCTCGCCCGGACCGCGGACCACCCGCCGACCCGCCTCCTCCACCCGCTCGCGCACCAGCCGGGCGGCGGACTGAGCGATCCGCTCCGCCGTCGCGTCGACCCGGAACATCGTCAGCCGACAGAACGGCGGATACAGCAGCCCCTTGCGGAGGCGGATCTCCCGCTCGGCGAAGCCGGCGAAGTCGTGGTGCAGGGCCAGCCGGATCGCGTGGTGATCCGGGTGCCACGTCTGCACCAGGACCCGCCCCGGCAGCTCGCCGCGACCGGCGCGGCCGGCGACCTGGGAGACCAGCTGGAACGTGCGCTCGCTCGCCCGGAAGTCCGGCAGGTGCAGCGCCGCGTCGGCGTGCAGCACGCCCACGAGCGTCACGCGCGGGAAGTCGTGCCCCTTGGCCACCATCTGGGTGCCGACCAGCACGTCGACGTCGCCGGCCCGGAAGCGGTCGAGGATCCGCCGATGGCCCGAGCGGGAGCGCGTCGTGTCGGCGTCCATGCGGTCGATCCGCAGGTCTGGCCACAGCGCCAGCATCTCCTCCTCCAGCCGCTCCGTGCCCCGACCCACCGCCTTGAGCCCCTGGGGGTCCTTGCAGCTGGGGCAGGCCTCGGGCAGGCGGCGGAAGGCGCCGCACCAGTGGCACACCAGCTGGTGCCGACGGGCGTGGTAGGTCAGCGACACGTCGCACTCGTCGCACCGGAAATGCACCCCGCAGGCGGTGCACAGGACGGTCGAGGCGAAGCCCCGGCGGTTCAGCAGCAGGATCGCCTGGCCGCCGGCGTGGGCGTTGTCCTCGATGGCCGCCCGCAGCGGGGGGGACAGCGCCGCCACGGGGGAGTCGGGGTCGTCGACCGGGAAGTCGCGCAGGTCGACCAGCTCGATCTCGGGCATGTCCCTGCCGGCCACCCGCGCGGGCAACTCGAGCAGGCTCAGCCGCCCCTCCCGGGCCGCGTGCACCGACTCCATCGACGGCGTCGCGCTGCCCAGGACGCAGACCGCGTCGGCCTGCTTGGCCCGCACCTGGGCGACGTCCCGGGCGCTGTACCGCAGCCCGTCCTCCTGCTTGTAGGAACCGTCGTGCTCCTCGTCGACGACGAGCAGGCGCAGGTCGTGGACGGGCGCGAAGACCGCCGAGCGGGGGCCGATGACGAGGCGGGCCTCGCCCTTGCGGATGCGCATCCACTCGTCGAACCGCTCCCGCTCGGTCAAGGCCGAGTGCAGCACCCCGACCAGCTCGTCGGAGAACCGCGCCCGAAAGCGGCTCAGGAACTGGGGGGTCAAGCCGATCTCGGGGACCAGGAGGATCGCGGAGCCGCCGTCCCGGATGACCTGGTCGGCCAGCTGCAGGTAGACCTCCGTCTTGCCCGAGCCGGTGACCCCGTGGAGCAGGAACGTGCCGAAGCGGCGCTCCCGCAGCAGCGGCGCGCACGCCTCGATGGCCGCCGCCTGGGCCGGCATCGGCTCGGGCACGACGCGGTCCTCGTCGCGGATCTCGACCCGCTCGGCCGCCGCCACGTCGACGGTGCGCTCGGTGACGATCAGCGCCTCCATCTCCCGCAGCTGACCGAGCGGCCGGGCGAACGTCGGGAACGCCTCGGACAGCGCGTCGCGGGAGACCGGGCCGAAGCGCTCCAGCCAGTCGATCATCCGGTCGCGCACCGGGCCCACGCGCGGGAACAGGTCACGGGTCGCCCGCGCCGACGCCTTCAGGGCGTACAGCTCCTCCGTCTTGACCTGGGCCACCGCCGCGCCCTCGACCTGCACGACCTCCACCAGCCCCTGCCGCTCCGCCCGGCGGATCGCCGCCTCGTCCAGGCCCCGCTCGCGGCGCAGCGCCTTGAGGGTGAGCCCGTGAACCGGGGAGTTCTGAAGCCGCTCCAGGAGCCGCTGGATCGGCTCCTCCAGGAGCAACGCCGGCTGGGCTCCGGCCGGCAGCAGCCGGACGATCGTGCGGGTCGCGGTGCGGGTCGACGACGGGAGCGCGGTGCGCACCACGTCGCCCAGGGGCCATGCGTAGTAGCGGGCGAGCCAGCGGTACAGCGGCACCAGCTCGGGGCCGAACAGCGGCGCGTCCAGGGCGACGCCCGAGATCGCCTTCAGCTTGCGATCGTCGGGCGGAGTGTCGAGCACCGCGAGCACGTAGCCGGTCAGTCGACGCGCCCCGAACGGCACGGAGACGGACTGCCCGATCCGCACGCGATCAGCGAGCCTGGACGGTATCGAGTAGTGAAAGCTGCCCGGAGTTGGCAGCGGGACGGCGACTTCGGCGACTGCGGCGGTCAACCGTCGGGGCGACCGCGACGCCTAGAGGCCGCGCACCCGCTCCTGCTGCTCGGCTTCGGTCTTGCAGTCGATGCAATGCGTGGTCACCGGACGGGCGAGCAGGCGCCCCTCGGAGATGTCCTCGCCGCAGACGACGCACTCGCCGTACTCGCCCTCGTCGATCCGCTTGATCGCTTCGCGGATCTTGTAGATCAGCTTCCGCTCGCGGTCGCGCATGCGCAGGGTGAAGTCCCGATCCGACTCGCTGCTCGCGAGATCGATGGAATCGGGCAGGTTTTCCTTCTCGGAGACCAGCTGTCCGACACCGAGTTCGGCTTCCCGAAGCAATGCGTCCAGCCGCTCGTTGAGCAGGTTGCGGAAGTAGTCCAGCCGGTTGGGCTCCATGGTCTTCCCTCTCCCAATGCCGCCCGAGGCGGAGGCCAAAATCGGGCCGCGAGTATATAGAGCACGAGCCGACGTCGGGCAAGTGCTGGTCCTACACTTCACGAATGCTCCGGCTGCTCACCACGACGTTGGTCGCCCTCCTGTTCGCCGGCCCGGCGGCGGCGCAGGAGCTGACCCGCGCCCCCGAGTTGTCGGCCGAGGTGCTGCCGGACTACCCCCAGGAAGTGCAGGACGAGGGCGTCGAGGGCGTCGTCGTCGTGCGGATCACGGTCGACGAAGACGGGGTGCCGACCGCCGTGGAGCTGGTCGAGTCGCTCCACCCGGCGCTGGACGCCTCGGCGATCGAGGCCGCCTGGCGGATGATCTTCATCCCGGCCGAGGTCGACGGGGAGCCCGCGACGGTCGCGATCGACTATCGCTTCGTCTTCCGGATCGCCGACGTCCAGCGCCCGGACCTGCCGCCGCCGACCGCGACGCTGACCGGCACGGTCGCCGATCGCAGGACCGGCGACCCGGTCGTCGAAGTGACCGTCTCGATCTCGGGCACCGACCACGAGACCCGGACCGACGCCACCGGCCACTTCCTGCTCGAAGGGCTGACCCCGGGCTCGGTCAAGGTGGTGCTCTACCACCCCGACTTCCAGCGCCAGGTCCAGGCGATCGACCTGGTGTCCGGCGAGCGGATGACGGTCGAGTCGTTCCTCGCCCGGGCCGACGAGGACCAGCACGAGACGATCGTCACCGGTCGCAAGCCCTGGCGGGAGGTCGAGCGGGCGCCGCTGGAGATCGACACGTCGGCGGTGGTGGGCAACTGGGAGCTCACCCGGCGGGACATCGAGCTCGCCCCCGGCGCCATGGGCGACGTCGCCAAGGTCGTCGGCCAGCTCCCCGGGGTCGTCAGCGACACCGACATGTTCGCGCTGTTCCACGTGCGCGGGGGGGCGGCCGACGAGACGGCCTTCTACCTGGACGACGTCGAGCTGCTGAACCCCAACCACCTGGGCGGCACGTTCACGATGTTCAACCCCAAGCTGGTGGACAAGGTGACGCTGTATGCGTCGTCCCCCCCGGCCCCCTGGACCGACAGCCTCGCCGGCGCGCTGGACGTCTCCTACATCGACGGAGATCCCGAGGACTTCGACGGGATCATCGACTTCAACATGGCGATGGGCTCGGCCCACGTCTCGGGTCCGTTGGGCCCCAAGGGGTCGCCCCTGACCTTCCTGGTGTCGGCGCGGCGCAGCTACTTCGAGGCCTACTTCGGGCTGCTCCGGGCGGTGGGGCTGTTCAGCGACCAGTTCGTCGGCATGGCGTTCGGCGAGTACCTCGGTCGGGTCACCCACACGACGCCCCGCAGCCGGTTCCGGTTCACGGTGCTGCACGCCCACGACAACCTGACGCTGGAGGGGGAGACCGAAGACGACGCCGTCGTCGTGCTCGAGAACGGCATCGACCAGCGCGCCAACACCACCCTGATCTCGGCGGACCACCGCTGGCGGCTGCACGACCGGGTCTCGTGGCGGAACCTCGCCTACTTCACCCACGACTTCGAGCGCCGCCTCCAGGACGCCGACTTCGAGGTGTCACGGGAGATCCGCACCTGGAGGCCGGGGTTCCGGTCGGACCTGGAGATCCTCGTCGGCCCGAGCCACTTCGTCCGGGCCGGCGTCGACGTCGCCTACTTCAGCCTCGGCGGCGACGGCACGATCAAGGACCCCCGCACGACGCCGACCTGGGCCGCGCTGCCCTGGGCGAACCTCGGCGCCCCGCAGCTGAGCTTCGACAGCAGCCAGGCCTGGACGGAGGCGGCCCTGTACATCGAGGACGACTGGCAGCAGCTGTTCGGGACCCCGATCAACGTGCGGTCCGGGCTGCGCATCACCCCGGCCCACCCCACCGGCGAGGTGCTCGTCTCCCCGCGGATGGCCGTGTCGGTCACCATCCCGGCGACCTTCACGACGTTCAAGGCGTCCTGGGGGCTGATGCACCAGCCGCTGCGGGATCCGATGCTGTTCGACCCGAGCGTCGGCGCGGGCGACCTCGAGGCCGAGCGGGCGCTGCACCTGACGACCGGCATCCAGCAGCTGCTGCCGTTCGGCGCGATCCTGCGGATCGAGGGCTACCACAAGGTGCTGGACCGGCTGCTCGTCAACCCCGACACGCCGGCCGCCCTGGAGCGCGGCCCGTCGTACGCGAGCGTCGGCACCGGCACCGCGTCGGGGCTCGACGTCTTCTTCGCCATGCGCAAGGGGCGGGTCGGCATGGCGGCGACCTACAGCCTGCTGGTGACCGAGCGCACCAACCCGCTCAACGAGGCCGGGCCGCAGACCTACGCCCCCGCCTGGGACCAGCGCCACGGCTTCCGGCTGATGGGCGAGATCAAGCTGGGGCGCCACCGCAACTGGCTGATCGCGGGCATGTGGGAGCTGCGCACGGGCCGGCCGCGCACCCCCGTCAGCCCGGAGCGCAACGCCACGGGTGACGGCTGGCACGTCGTGCCCCACGACTACAACAGCCGGACCTACGGCCCCTGGACCGAGCTGTCGCTGCGGTTCGAGCACTTCCGCATCATCAAGGACAAGGTGAAGCTGGCGGTCTACATCGACGTGCTCAACGCCACCTACGCCCAGGGCGAGTTCGTCTGGATCTACGGTCCCGGTACGGAGACGGAGGAGGGCGACCCGGTGGCCCCGGATCCCTTCGTCTTCCGGCAGCTGCCGATCCGCCCGTGGATCGGGATGCGCGCCGAGTTCTGACCGGGCCGCGCAGTGACCGGGGGGTGGGATCCGGTCCCTGGTAGGCTCGGCCCATGCGTACGACGTTCGTCTTGATCGCGGTCGTGTTCGCCTCGACGATCCTGGGCTGCCCGCCGGTCCGGGACAATCACCCCGACGCCATCGACGGCGGCTACGGCGTCGAGGCCGTCCTCAACTACCGCTTCTATCCGTACGCCGACGCCTACGTCATCTACTTCATGATCCCGCGGGAGGACGACTTCGGCTGCGAGAACAGCCAGGGCTACGGCTGGAACGACGACGACAACCTGTACCTGTCGGCCTACCTGTACCGCGGCACCAACGTCGAGTGGGACGGCGACTACCCGTCGCTGTATACGCCCGAGTGCGAGGCCTACCAGACCTACCAGTGGGCGGACGCCAACTGCACCGGCAACGTCTGGGGGACGGACGCCGAGGGCGTCCAGATCAACACGAACGACAACAGCTTCGTGATCAGCAGCTGGAGCGACGACCAGGTGCGCGGATCGGTCACCTACGGCGACGTGACGGAGAGCTTCCGGGCGACCAACTGCGGCGAGCTGGACTCGTACTACTACTACGAGGAGCGCTCGGCGCCGGGCGACGAAGGCGACTCGTCCGGCCCGGCCGACGACGGCCCCCGGTACGGCATCCGCTTCCGCTAAACGGACCCTCATGATTATGAGGACCCGGGAGCGGGGAGGCCTGGAGGGCCGAGGTCAAGGACCGAAGAGGGAGCGGGGCTTGCCCCCCGTGACCGATGAGGGACGCAGAGATCGGGTCTCCGGACCCGGGCGGAGGGCCTCAGTATTGTGAGGGGCCGCTTAGACGCCGACTGACTGTGCCAACCGGGTTATATGACTACGGATCCGACGGGCCCGCGGTCC
>CAYQEG010000230.1:0-12517 GCA_964416435.1 uncultured Rickettsiales bacterium | reverse complement strand
CCGACCCAGGCGACGTCGGTGCCGAAGCTGTCGCCGTCGATCGCCCCGTCGATGGTCGCCCACGCGAGGTCGAGCACGTCCTCCTGTCCCGGGCTCAGCAGCGGCATGTCCGCCCCGCGCACCAGGTAGACCCGGCCGCGGTTGGCCCCGAGTGACGAGTAGGTGTTGGCGCCGATGATCAGGTCGTCGAGGTCGTCGCCGTCGAAGTCGCCGGCCGCCAGGGAGACGCCCAGGCTGCCGGAGACGGGCTCGGGCAGGAGCAGCAGGTCCGCCTCGCTCGCGTCCCACGGCTGACCCGGGCCCGCCGGCGGGGTGCCGAGCAGGCTCGCGCCGGAGAACACCGCCACCCGGCCCTTCTGACCGGCCGCGTCGCTCGCCCCCAGGGCGACGTCGACCATCCCGTCGCCGTCGAAGTCACCGAGCGCCGCCGCCTCCCCCATGTCCCAGCCGGACAACTCCCCCTGGATCACCGCGTCCGCGTCAGCCGGCGCGAGGGTCGCGCTCGACGCCAGGGTGGGCGCCAGGAACAGCCACGCCGACCCGGCGGAGTTACCGGGCGCGTCGTCTCCCGGGGCGGTGACGAGCGCGTCGTCGAAGCCGTCCCCGTCGAAGTCGCCGAGCAGCACCTGCTCGCCGAAGTTCGCCCCGCTCGACACGTGTCCGATCGAGTACGCCAGGGCCGTGCCCGGCACGACCACGTCGGCGGCGTCCAGGGAGAACCAGTCCTCCGCGTCGCACGAGCTGTCGACGCCGTCGCCGTCGACCTCCTCCCAGCTGGCGAGGTAGATCGTCGAGTCCGCGTCGTCGCAGTCCGGCAGGCAGATGCCGGTGCTGCAGTCCGTCACGCACCAGCCGTCCCCGTCGCCGTCCCCCAGCTCGTCGGTCAGGCCGTTGCAGTCGTTGTCCAGCCCGTCGCACAGCTCGACCCCGACCGGGCTCGCCTGCGGCGCGAACGGCTCGCAGTCCCCCGACGCCAACGAGGCGTCTCCCGCCCAGCCGGCGCACGCGACGTAGCCGTCGAGGTCGACGTCCTGCTCGTCTGTCGGCACCACGTCGTCGCAGTCGTCGTCGTAGCCGTTGCACAGCTCGGGAGCGAACGGGAAGACCGCGGCGTCCGTGTCGTCGCAGTCGATGCAGGAGACGAACGTGTCGCCATCGGCGTCCCCCTCGTCGGGGCCGAGGAGTCCGTCGCAGTCGTTGTCCAGGCCGTCGCATTGCTCGACCGCGTCGGGGTTCACCGACGGGTTGAAGTCGTTGCAGTCCCCGCCGTCGCAGGCCAGCCAGCCATCCCCGTCCAGGTCGGAGGCGCTGCTGACCGACGACAGGTCGTCGAAGCAGTCCCCGGCGCAGCTGCTCTCGCCGTCACCGTCCAGGTCCAGGGTCGACAGCGCGTCGTCGTCGTCGTCGCAGTCGGTGCAGAAGGGGTCCCCGTCGCCGTCGACGTCCTCGTCGCCGCCGTTGAGGGCGACGCCGTCGCAGTCCGTGTCGAAGCCGTCGCAGACCTCGGCCGCGCCCGGGTTGGCGGCGGCGTTGTCGTCGTCGCAGTCGCCCTCGCAGACCTGGAAGCCATCCCCGTCCGCGTCCAGGCAGTCGGCGACGGGGCCGCACTCAGCCGACGCGTCGTTGCAGTCGTCGATGCCCGCCGCGAGGCCGTCCCCATCCGCGTCCACGCCGTCGACGTCGTCGCAGTTGGTGTTGACGCCGTCGATGGGGTCGGCGTTGCCGCTCGCCCTCAGGGGGTCGTCGTCGTCGCAGTCGCCGGCGCAGGTCGACTCCCCGTCGCCGTCCGCGTCCTGCACGTTGAGCGCGGCGTCCGCGTCGTCGCAGTCCTCGCACGCGGCCGCCCCGTCGCCGTCGTCGTCGACGTCCTCCCCCGGCGCGAGCACGCCGTCGCCGCAGTCGCTGTCGACCCCGAGCCCGTCGCACACCTCCTCGGCCCCCGGCCAGGCGGTCGCCACCGAGTCGTCGCAGTCCCCGTCGCACGGCCGGAAGCCGTCCCCGTCGGCGTCCGCCTCGGCGTCCGGGACCTCGGCGTCGCAGTCGTTGTCCAGCCCGTCGCACGACTCCGGCTCGGCGGGGCTGGTCAGGGGGTCGTCGTCGTCGCAGTCGCCGGCGCAGACCCGAAGGCCGTCGCCGTCGTTGTCCTCGCACTGGAACGCGAGCGAGCAGCCGGCCGCGAAGTCGTCGCAGTCGGTCGCGTCGTGCTGGCTGTCGCAGAGGTCCAGGTCGGTCACCCAGCCGTCGGAGTCGGCGTCGCAGATCAGCGCCACGCCGTCGCAGTCCTCGTCGAACTCGTTGTCCGGGATCTCGGTCTGGCCGGGATGAAAGGCGGCGTTGCTGTCGTCGCAGTCGTAGGCGTCCTCGGCGCCCATGCCGGCGTCCTGCCGGGGCCAGCCGTCCCCGTCGCCGTCCATGCCGTCGACCCCGTCGCAGTTCTGGTCGACGCCGTCCCCCCACGGATCCGGCGCGCCGTCGTACACCTCGGGGTCGGAGACCCCGCAGTCGACGCTGTCGGCGATGCCGTCGCCGTCGAAGTCGGGGGTGCCCTGGGCGGTGCAGGCGGCCGTCACCAGGAGGGTCGCGAGCAGCGGGGCGGCGACCCTCATCCTCAGCCCTCCGCGGTCAGGAACTGCAGCGTGCGCTGCGCGAACAGGTCGGGCGCCTCGCGGTGCACGAAGTGGCCGGCGTCCTCGACCCGGACCACCTCGCAGCCGGCGTCGAAGTACTGGGCGGAGTCCTCGTAGACCTCCGGCGGGATCAGGTCGGCGGTGCCGGCGAACATCAGCCCCGGGGCGGCGATCCGTCGACCGAAGGTCTTCTGCTGCTCGCGGAACGCCCGGGTGCCGATGAGCGGCCGCTTGAGCGCGCGGTAGTAGCCCAGCGCCGCAGCCAACGCCTCGGGGTGGGAGAAGCACTCCTTGACCGGCGCCAGCTCGTCGTCCGGGTAGTCCCAGTGGGGCGACCATTGCCGGTAGATCCGGTCCAGCAGCGCGAAGTCACGCTTGCGCACCGAGCCGGCCGCCCACGGCAGCTGGAAGTAGAAGAAGTGCCACGCCTTGAGCAGCAGCAGCGGCCGCTTGTTCATCGACCGGGGGTGGGGGATCGCGCTCAGCACGATCCGCTCGATCCGCTCCGGCGCCAGGCCCGACGCCATGTAGGCCGCCACCGCCCCCCAGTCGTAGGCCACCAGGGTCGCCTTCGGCGCCTCCAGCGCGTCCATCAGCTCCAGCACGTCCCGACCGAGCGCCGCGATGGAGTAGTCGCCGTCGTCCGGGACCGCGCTGGGGTGGTAGCCCCGCATCCACGGCGCCACGACCCGGAACCCCGCCTCCGCGAGGGGGGCGTGCAGGTGGTCGTAGCTCTGGGCGACGTCCGGAAAGCCGTGCAGGCAGAGCACCAGCGGCCCCGAGCCCGACGCCCGCGCCGCGAACCGCAGCGACGGGGTCGGGATCTCGATCTGCTCGATCGAGCCCGCCGCCGCTCCGGTCACGGCTGGCAGCTGGGCTCGGAGTCGCAGTCGGAGTCGCCGCAGTCGATGGCGCCGTCCCCGTCGTCGTCCGTGCCGTTGCCGCAGTCCTCCGCCGGCTCGCACGCCACGTCGCTCGCGCAGTTGGGATCGTCGCAGTCGTCCAGCCCGTCGCCGTCGTTGTCCTGCCCGTCGTCGCATTGCTCGACGAACAGCAGACCGCACTCCACCGCCAGGTCGAACGAGCCGCCGTCGTAGATCGACGCCCCCTCGACGAAGGCGTAGACCGTCTCGCCGGCGAGCACCGGCACCGCCAGCGTCTCGGTCAGGCTGCTCGTCGCCGCGTACCCCAGGCAGTCATCGAGGGCACAGCCGCCGAAGTCGTCCACCACCACCAGGTCGAGGTCGGCGTTGGCGTCGTGGGTCAGCGCCAGGGAGACCGACCCGCTGCTCGGCGACGTGATCTCGTAGACCAGCTCGCCGCCGTAGGCCGTGAACCCGCACCCGTAGTAGTCGGTCGACCCGGCCCCCGAGATCGCGTCGGACACCTGGCCGCCGCACGACAGTACCGTCGCCGCGGGGCACGAGCCGACCACGCAGCTGGCCGAGTCGAAGCAGTCGGAGTCCGCGCAGTCGATGTCGCCGTCCCCGTCCTCGTCCTGACCGCCGACGCACGTCTCCACCGTGCAGAGCACGGAGTCGGCGCAGTTCCCGTCGGAGCAGTCGACCAGCCCATCGCCGTCGTCGTCCAGGCCGTTGTCGCAGTCCTCGACCCCCGGCCCGCCGCAGCTGGCGTAGGCCGCGCAGTCGCTGTCCGCGCAGTCGACGTCGCCGTCGTCGTCGTTGTCGAAGCCGTCGCCGCAAGCCGTCTCACCGATGCAGACCAGCTCGGCCGCGCAGTCGGGATCGTCGCAGTCGACCAGCCCGTCGCCGTCGAAGTCCACGCCGTCGTCGCAGTCGCCCTCGACCAGGCAATCGGCGTCGCCGAAGCAGTCCGAGTCGTCGCAGTCGATGGCCAGGTCGAGGTCCTCGTCCGCGCCGTTGTCGCAGATCTCCTCGTCGACGCAGATGGAGGCGGTGGCGCAGTCCGGGTCGTCGCAGTTCTCGAGCCCGTCCCCGTCCTCGTCGCCGAACGTGATGCAGTCCTCCACGAACGTGCCGGCGCAGTCGACCATGATCTGGAAGCTGTCCTCCTCGCCGGAGACGCTGTCCACGCCGATGAAGATCGGCTGGAACGTGCTCGCGTACAGCGACACGTTGACGGGGTCGAGGTCCAGGATGTTCGCCTCGCCGCACTGGGCGGGGCTGCAGTCGCCGGGGCCGAAGCCCTCCATGATGAAGAGGTTCAGGTCCCCACCGTTGTCGGTGATCATCGCGACGCTGACCACCCCCGGCGACGGCGGGATGAACTCGAACAGCGCGTCGCCGCCCGCCTGCGGCCAGTCGAAGCAAGACCACTGGCCGACCGTCGACGGCTCCCCGACGGTCGTGCCGGCCACGGGGGTGTCGCACGACAGCACCGTCGCGACGCCGCACGTCGCGGGGCAGGCGACCGTCTCGGCGCAGTCCAGGTCCTGGCAGTCGGCGAGGCTGTCGCCGTCGTCGTCCACCCCGTTGGTGCAGTCCTCCTCGCCCACGCAGTTGGGCTCACCGGCGCACTCCGTGTCGTCACAGTCGGTGTCGCCGTCGCCGTCGTCGTCCACCCCGTTGGAGCAGTCCAGCTCCTGGATGCAGTCCGAGTTGAACGCGCAGTCGGGATCGGCGCAGTCGACGTCGCCGTCGCTGTCGTCGTCCAGCGTGTTGTCGCAGTCCTCGACCGGGTCACAGACCGAGGCGGTCGCGCACTGGGCGTCGTCGCAGTCGACCTGGCCGTCGCCGTCGTCGTCGGTGCCGTTGCCGCACACCTCCACCGACGCCGGCGAGCCGCAGCTGACCGTCAGCGCAAAGCCCCCGTCGTCGCCCGAGTCGACGCCGTCGACGACCAGGTACCAGGTCTCGCCGGCCCCCGCCTCGAAGTAGAGCGTCTCGTCGGACGAGGTGGTGTCCGCGTACTCGGCGCACAGCAGCGGGTCGCAGCCGAGCCCGTCGTCGGCGACCCGGGCCAGCACCATGTCGTCCGCCGCGTTGTCGGGGCTCAGCTCGACGGAGACCCCGCGGTCGATCGAGCTCGAGAACCGGTACACCCGCTCGGCCCCCGTGGCGACGTTGCCGCAGCCCCAGGAGGTGACGTCGGAGCTCCCCGACGTCGTGTCGGCCAGCGTCTCGTCGCAGGAGATGATGGTGTCCTCGGCGCAGCTCTCGCCGAGGCACGCCGCGTCGGACGCGCAGTCGGAGTCGGCGCAGTCGATGTCCCCGTCGCCGTCCTCGTCGACGCCGCCCGTGCAGATCTCGGCGGCCGCGCAGTCCGGACCGGCGCAGTCCGGGTCGGCGCAGTCGACCAGCCCGTCGTCGTCGTTGTCCACGCCGTCGTCGCACACCTCGGCGCAGCCCGGGTCACCGGCGCAGTCGCCGTCGGAGCAGTCCGCGAGGCCGTCGTCGTCGTTGTCGAACCCGTCGTCGCAGATCTCCGGGCAGCTCGGGAACGGCACGCAGTCCAGGTCGAAGCAGTCGATCGAGCCGTCGCCGTCGTCGTCCAGGCCGTTGTCGCAGACCTCCACCAGGCACTCGGCGACGGCCGCGCAATCGTCGTCGTCACAGTCGACGAAGCCGTCACCGTCGTCGTCGAAGCCGTTGCCGCACGACAGCTCGATGTCGCAGCCCGGATCCCCGAGGCACGACGGATCGGCGCAGTCCACCAACCCGTTGCCGGTGTCGTCGATGCCGTTGTCGCACAGCTCCAGGCCGAAGCAGTTGGGGTCGCCGACGCACTCGCCGTCCTGGCAGTCGACGTCCCCGTCCTCGTCGTCGTCCAGGCCGTTGTCGCACACCTCCTCGAGCACGCACTGGGGCTCGCCGTCGCAATCCAGGTCGTCGCAGTCGACGAAGCCGTCGCCGTCGTCGTCCTCGCCGTTGGTGCACTCCTCGGCCACGTCGGCGCAGAAGGGGGAGCCGGTGCAGTTGTCGTCGTCGCAGTCGATGTCGCCGTCGCCGTCGTCGTCGATGGCGTTGGTGCAGAACTCGACCGACGGGCTGCTGCCGCACTCGAAGAGCAGCTCGAAGTCACCCTCGTCGGCCACGTCCTTGCCGTCGATGACGATGTAGTACGCCTCCAGCGGCTCGCCCACGAACGCCAGGGTCTCGCCCGACGCAGCCGTCGAGGTGGCGGCGTCCGAGCAGCCGCTCGCCTCGCAGCCCGGGTTGCCCACGACGAGCATCAGGTCGAGGTCGACGCCGGCGGTCAGCGTGGTCAGCGTCATGCTGACCGCGGCCTCCGAGCCGGGGATGTAGGAGTAGACGACCTCGGCCCCGAGCGCCTGGTTGCCGCAGCCCCAGTTCGCGATGGAGCCCGGCTCGCCGATCGTGGTGCCGGTCATCGTGTCGGCGCACTCGAGCGTGTCGGCCGTGGCGTTGCACGACGCGAAGCAGTTGGCGGACGCGACGCAGTCGGGGTCGTCGCAGTCGGCCAGGCCGTCGCCGTCGTTGTCGATGCCGTCGAAGCAGTCCTCTGGGCTGCACACCGGCGAGCCGTCGCACTCCTCGTCGTCGCAGTCCACGTCGCCGTCCGCGTCGTCATCCACCCCGTTGAAGCAGACCTCCGGCTCGCAGACGACGGCGGAGTCGCAGTCGGGGTCCAGGCAGTCGATGACGGTGTCGCCGTCGTCGTCGAACCCGTTGTCGCAGTCCTCGACCAGGCAGGACGGGTCACCGAAGCACTCGCTGTCGTCGCAGTCCACGTCGCCGTCGAGGTCGTCGTCCGCGCCGTTGGTGCAGTCCTCTGGCGTCACCGCCGCGGGGCAGATGACGTCCAGGGTGTACTCGCCCGCGTCGGCGGCGCCGTAGCCCTCGACGCCGATCGCGTACACCTCGGAGCCCGACGCGACGAACGACAGGGTCTCGGTCCCGCCGCTGCCTACGGACGCGTCGACGCAGTTCCCCGCGACGCAGTCGCCGGTGGCCTGGTCGATGACGTACAGGTCCAGGTCGACCGCATCGAGGATCGACAGCTGCACCTCGACGTCACCTCCGCCGGAGGGCACCACGAGGTCGAAGTACTCCTCGGGACCGGCCGCCACCGCGCCGCAGTCGTAGACGTCCAGGAGCGCGTCGGCGCCCGTGGTGTCCCCGGAGACGGTCTCGCCGCAGCCGATCGTCGTGATCGTCTCGCACTCCACCGGGCATGCGCACTCGTCGTCGGAGCAGTCGACGTCCCCGTCCAGGTCGTCGTCGACGCCGTTGTCGCAGATCTCCACCAGGTCCGCCGGGCAGAGCACGTTGAGGTTGAACGAGCCGACCGCGCCGAAGCGCCCGTCGACCGCGAGCAGCACCACCGCCCCGGTCACCAGGTCGACCGTCACCGACTGGTCGCCGTACGCGAGGCAGGCGTCCGGGTCGCAGCCGACCGCGCCGTCGAGCACGTACAGGTCGAGCTCCTCGCTCAGGCCGCTGAGCAGGAAGGTGTGCTCACCGTCCTCCTCGGCCGTGTACTCGACGACCAGCTCCGGCCCCGTGGCGTCCCAGCCGCCGCAGGCGTAGCTGTCGTTGGCGTCGGTCGAGCCGATGTCGTCGTTGGCCGCGGACACGACGTCGCCGCAGCCGCCGATCTCGCTCGGGACGCACTCCGCGCAGTAGTCGTCGCCCGCGCACTCGTCGTCGTCGCAGTCGACCAGCAGGTCGAAGTCGTTGTCCGCGCCGTCGGTGCAGTCCTCGTCCGCGCAGTCGGGGAACGTGGCGCAGTCCTCGTCGTCACAGTCGACCAGCCCGTCGCCGTCCCCGTCGACGCCGTCGGCGCAGTCCTCGCCGGTGCACGCCTCGTCGGTCTCGCAGTCGGGGTCGTCGCAGTCGACCAGGCCGTTGCCGTCGTCGTCGGCGCCGTTGACGCAGACCTCGATGATGCAGGCCGGCTCCAGCGGGCAGTCGTCGTCGAAGCAGTCGACGAGCAGGTCGGCGTCGTCGTCCACGCCGTTGTCGCAGTCCTCGTCGGCGCAGACCGCGGCCACCTCGCACTCGTCGTCGGCGCAGTCGACCAGCCCGTCGCCGTCGTCGTCGGCGTCGTTGTCGCAGACCTCCGCGATGCACGCGGCGTCGACCACGCAGTCGTCGTCGCTGCAGTCGGCGAAGCCGTCGCCGTCGTTGTCCAGGCCGTCGTCGCAGATCTCCGGCTGGCAGACCGGGTCGGCGAAGCAGTCGGGGTCGGCGCAGTCGGTGAGGCCGTCGCCGTCCTCGTCGCCGACCGCGGCGCAGTCCTCGGCGCCGCCGACCACGCAGGCCGGGTCGCCCAGGCAGGCCGGGTCGTCGCAGTCGGAGAGGCCGTTGCCGTCCTCGTCGCCGACCACGTCGCACTCCTCGGCCGTCACGCAGGCCGCGTCGGCGGCGCACTCGGGGTCGGCGCAGTCGATGGCGCCGTCGCCGTCGTCGTCCACCCCGCCGGTGCACACCTCCGCGACGCAGACGGACTCCGTGGCGCACTCCGAGTCGTCACAGTCGACGTCCCCGTCCCCGTCGTCGTCCACCCCGCCGGTGCACACCTCGTCGATGCACTCCGGCTCGGGGGAGCACTCGTCGTCCAGGCAGTCGACGTAGCCGTCGCCGTCGTCGTCGATCCCGTTGGCGCAGGCCTCGACGATGCACTCGGGGTCGGAGGAGCACTCCGAGTCGAGGCAGTCCGTCGCGGTGTCGCCGTCGTCGTCCACGCCGTTGTCGCAGACCTCGTCGACGCAGCCGGGCTGCTCCGCGCAGTCCTCGTCCGCGCAGTCGACCGCGCCGTCGCCGTCGTCGTCGAACAGGTTGGAGCAGTCGACCTCCTCGGTGCACTCGTCCGTCGCGAAGCAGTCGCCGTCGAGGCAGTCCGCCAGCCCGTCACCGTCGTCGTCGGCGCCGTTGTCGCAGTCCTCGACGAGCAGGCAGTTGGCGTCGGTGTTGCACTCGTCGTCCTGGCAGTCGACCGCGTCGTCGCCGTCGTCGTCGATGCCGTTGCTGCAGTTCTCGGCCACGACGCAGACCGGGTCGAACTCGCACGCACCGTCGTCGCAGTCGATGTCCCCGTCGAAGTCGTTGTCGATGCCGTCGGAGCAGTCCTCCGGCGGCAGCGCGCACTCGGCCGAGGCGGTGCAGTCCGCGTCGGCGCAGTCCGCGTCACCGTCCAGGTCGTCGTCCACGCCGTTGCCGCAGATCTCCGCGAGCACCGCGCCGCACTCGACCGACAGCTCGAACGCGCCGGCGTCGCCCGGATCCTTGGCGTCGACGACCACGTAGTACGTCGCCGCCTCCATCGCCACGAACGTCAGCGTCTCCTCCACCGCGACCGGGTCCGTCGCGGAAGCGACGCAGATCGTCGGGTCGCAGCCGAAGCCGGCGTCGGCCAGCACGACCATGTCGAGGTCGACCGAGCCGTCTGTGAGCAGCGTCAGGCTGACCGGCTCGCTGGCGCCGGGCATCAGCTCGAAGATCACCTCGGGGCCGTACAGCTCGTCGACGCACCCGTAGGTGTCGAGGTCGGGCCCGGCGGAGAAGGTGTCGCCGGTGATCTCGTTGGCCGCGAAGCAGTCGAGCGTGTCCAGGATCGGCGGACAGAAGACCGGCGGACAGGACGGAGCGAGCGTGCAGTCGGGGTCGGTGCAGTCGACCAGTCCGTCGCCGTCGTCGTCCGCGAAGTTGTCGCAGATCTCCTGGACGCAGGAGGCCGAGAGCAGGCACTCGTCGTCGTCGCAGTCGGTCGCGCCGTCGCCGTCGTCGTCCACCGAGTTGTCGCAGATCTCCGCCTGGCAGGTGAGCGCGGAGGCGCAGTCACCGTCGTCGCAGTCGATCGCGCCGTCGCCGTCGTCGTCGAAGCCGTTGTCGCAGTCCTCGACGAAGCAGAAGGGGTCGCCCAGGCAGTTGCTGTCGTCGCAGTCGACGTCGCCGTCGCCGTCGTCGTCCACGAAGTTGCCGCAGATCTCCACCGGGTCGGCGGGGCACGTGATGTCGAGCACGAAGTCGCCCGAGTCGCCCGCGAAGCCGTCCACCGCGATGACGTACTGCGCGCCCGGATCGGTCGCGAAGCTGAGCGCCTCGACCGACGACGACGCGCCCGTCGACGACGCGATGCAGTCCAGCGGATCGCACTCGTCGCCGGGCAGCTCGACCACGAACAGGTCGAGGTCCGCCACGTCGGTGATCGCCAGCGAGAGGGTGACGTCGCCGCCGCCCGCGGGCGCGTCGAACAGGAACAGCGTCTCGGGGCCGGTCACCGGCGAGCCGCAGCCCCACAGGTCGATGTCGGCGGAGCCGCCGTCGGTCGTGTCGACGACCGAGTCGCCGCACGCCACCTCGTCGTCGGTGTCGCAGGAGATCGGGCAGTCGCAGTCCGAGTCGGCGCAGTCGACGGCCAGGTCCAGGTCGTCGTCCAGGCCGTTGCTGCAGTCCTCCACCAGGTCGCTGGGGCAGAAGGCGAGCAGGTTGAAGGTGCCGTCGGCGCCGAAGCGGCCATCGACCACCACGTACAGGGTCTCGCCCGTCGTCGCCTCGACGCTGACCGTCTGGTCACCGAACGCGATGCAGTCGTCGGCGTCGCACTCGGCCGCCGACGGGTCGAGCACGTACAGGTCCAGCTCGCTGGACAGCCCCGTGAGGGCGAAGACGTGGGTGCCTGTCTCGGCGATCTCCACCTCGTAGACCACCTCGGGGCCGGTCGCGTCCCAGCCGCCGCAGCTGTAGGCGTCGGTCGCGTCGGTCGCGTCGTCCTCCGTGGTGTCCTCGGAGACCAGGCCGTCGCAGGCGTCGAGCCCCTCCAGCGGGCTGCAGCCAGTGCAGTAGGGGTCGGCCGCGCACTCGGAGTCCGCGCAGTCGACGTAGCCGTCGAGATCGTCGTCGATGGCGTCGCCGCAGTCCTCCTCGGACAAGCAGACGGGGGCGAGCTCGCAGTCGGAGTCGTCGCAGTCGAGCGCGCCGTCGCCGTCGTTGTCCGAGCCGTCGTCGCAGTCCTCGGGGTTGCAGCCCGCCTCGAACAGGCACTCGAGGTCGAAGCAGTCGGCCTGGCCGTCGCCGTCGTTGTCGATGCCGTCGCTGCAGTCTTCGGGCAGGCAGAAGGGCTCGGCCGCGCAGTCCGGGTCGACGCAGTCGATCAGGCCGTCGCCGTCGTCGTCCAGGAAGTCGCTGCAGTCCTCGACCTGGCAGGCCGGCGCGGGCAGGCAGTCCAGGTCGTCGCAGTCGACGTCGCCGTCGCCGTCGTTGTCCGCCCCGTCCTCGCACAGCTCGGGGGTGCAGGCCGCG
Source organism: uncultured Rickettsiales bacterium (assembly GCA_964416435.1). Lineage (GTDB taxonomy): Bacteria > Myxococcota_A > UBA796 > UBA9615 > UBA9615 > CAYQEG01. The sequence continues at coordinate 705 of CAYQEG010000230.1, read as the reverse complement.
TCGGCGACGCAGTCGGAGTCGCCGCAGTCGAGGTCGCCGTCGCCGTCGTTGTCGAAGCCGTCGTCGCACACCTCGGGCGTGCAGACCGGCTCGCCGAGGCAGTCGGGGTCGGCGCAGTCGACCAGGCCGTCGCCGTCGTCGTCGGCGCCGGAGTCGCACACCTCGTCGCCGCCGAAGATGCAGGCCGGATCGCCCGCGCAGGCCGCGTCGTCGCAGTCGGACAGGCCGTTGCCGTCCTCGTCGCCCGCGACCGCGCAGTCCTCGGAGGTGGCGCACGACGCGTCGGCGACGCACTCACTGTCCGCGCAGTCGACGTAGCCGTCGCCGTCGTCATCGGCGCCGTTGCTGCAGAGCTCGACCACGCAGGCCGCGTCCGCCGCGCACTCCGGGTCGAAGCAGTCGACCAGGCCGTCGCCGTCGTCGTCGACGCCGCCGGTGCACACCTCGTCGATGCACTCGGTCTCGGCGGCGCACTCGGGGTCGTCGCAGTCGACCAGCCCGTCGCCGTCGTCGTCGGTGCCGTCGGTGCAGTCCTCCGGCACGCACTCCGGCTCGCCGGTGCACTCCAGGTCGGCGCAGTCGACGGTGCCGTCGCCGTCGTTGTCGATCCCGTCGCCGCAGTCCTCGTCGAGGCAGTCGAGGTACTGGCCGCAGTTGACGTCGTCGTCGCAATCCACGTCGCCGTCGCCGTCGTCGTCCACGCCG
>CAYQEG010000229.1:0-12542 GCA_964416435.1 uncultured Rickettsiales bacterium | reverse complement strand
CCCCCCCCCCCCCCGCCCCCCCCCCCCCCCCCCCCCCCCGCCCCCCCCCCCCCCCGCCGCGGGGGGCAGCCGGACTGGCTCCCCGGCCACGCGCTGCGCATGGGGATGGCCCGCGCGGCGGCGGACTTCGACGGCGACGGGTCCGTCGAGGTCGCGATCGGTCGGCTGTACGGAGAGACGAAGGACAGCGACGGCGACCTCCGCGTGCTCCGCGCCGACGGCAGCCACGAGGTGGTGCCGACGCTGAGAGGCGTGCGCGCGGTCGGCGCCGGAGACGTCGACGGTGACGGAGTCCCCGACCTGCTGTTCGGCGACGGCTGGCACAAGCGGTACGGCACGGAGGCCCGGTTCCGCCCGAGCGTCGCGCGGCCCGACGGCGCCGGCGGGTGGACCGTCGAGCTGATCGAGGAGCGCGATGACCAGTACGCCGTCGAGCAGATCGGAGTCGCCTCGGGGCGGCTCGTGGCCGGCGGCAACCGCGAAGTCCGCGTCTACTCGCGGGGCCAGGGCGGCTATAGCCAGGTCGGCCAGGCCCAGGCGACGTCGCTGCGGGGGGCGTGGGCGGCGCTGGGCGACCGCCTGGTCACCGGCGGCCCGGAGATCCGGTCGTCCCGCTGAGCGCGGTCAGGTGACGTCGCGCTTGACGAAGAGGTGCAGGGCGAAGCCCGCGAGGATCGCCGTGTACAGCAGCGTCAGCACGCCCCCGGGCCACAGGTCACCGATCGCGCCGTCCATGTTGGCGCGGTAGAGCGCCCGGCGGGCGCCGAAGATCGTCCACTCGGCGATGCGCCCGGCGAGCACGTTGCCGTCCAGGTTGCTCGCCCCCCAGGCCGACGCGCCGGCCCACACCATGCCGTCCATCAGCAGCAGGAACATCGACCCGAACAGCGTCAGGATCGGTGATCGGGTCACCTGGGCGACCAACGCCGCCAGCGCGATCCAGGGGCCCAGCACCAGCGTCGCGACGAGCACCCGCACCGCCAGCCAGCCCATCCGGGCGCCGACGCCCATCGCCTCGCCCGCGACCGGGGTGACGGCCGACAGCCCCGTGGCCGGGACCTCGGCCGGCGCCGCGGCCCAGCCGACCACCGGGGTGCCCGCGAGGTAACCGACGTCGCCGCCGAAGCCGAGGAGCAGGATGCCGAGGAGCAGCCCCGTCCCCGTCGCCAGGGCGAGGCTCAGGGCGCCGATCCCCCAGGAGACCACCAGCTTGCTGGCGAACACCTTCGCCCGGGACACGGGCCGCACGAAGATCATCGCCATCGTGCCCAGGGAGTGGTCCTCCGCCCACAGGATGCAGGCCGCCAACAGGATGGCGAGGCCGTTGACGGGAAACGCCGCGAAGTAGAGCGACAGGTCGCCGCCGATCAACCAGTCGACCGGGTCGATGTCGCCGCCGCCGCCGAGCTTGGCGCCCAGGGCGAGGCCCCCCTTGATGGCGCCGGCGCCGGCGAGCCCGTGGAGCAGGCCGAACAGCAGCACCGCGTACGCGAGGCCGCGTCCCCGGATCTTGCGCCACTCGGCGACGCACAGCCCCTTGAGCGGGACGTCGGGCCGGCCGCTCATCGGATCTGCCCCGACTCGAGGGCCCCGGTCAGCCGCAGGAAGCAGTCCTCGAGGTCCTCGCCCTCCTGGAGCAGGTCGGACGCGGATCCCTCGGCCACCTTGCTGCCGTCCGCGATGATCCCGACCCGGGTGCAGAGCCCCTCGACCTCCTTGAGGATGTGGGAGCTGACGAAGACGGTCAGCCCCTGGTCGTCTCGAAGTCGCATGATCAGGTCGCGCAGCTCGCGCACCCCGGCCGGGTCCAGGCCGTTCATCGGCTCGTCGAGCAGGAGGAGCTTCGGCTCGGTGAGCAGCGCCTGGGCGACGCCGAGCCGCTGCTTCATGCCCAGCGAGTAGGTGCGGACCGGGTCGTCCTGGCGGTCCTTGAGGCGGACCATCTGGAGCAGCTGCTGGATGCGTGAGTCGCTGACACCCCCGCTGTAGGCGGCGAAGATCCGCAGGTTCTCGACCCCCGACAGGTAGGGATAGAAGCGAGGCCCCTCGACGATGCCGCCGAGCTGCGCCCGGGCGGCCACCGGATCCTCGATCCCGAAGATGCTGACCGAGCCGGCGTCCTTGCGGATCAGCCCCAGGATCATCCGCATGGTGGTCGTCTTGCCGGCCCCGTTGGGCCCCAGGAACCCGTAGATGTCGCCCGGGGCGACCTCCAACTCGAGCTGCCGCACGACGGTGTGAGAGCCGTAGGCGCGGGTCAGGCCGCTGACGGCGAGCGCGGGAGCGGAGGGAGGTGCAGCCATGTGGGGCGACTGAGTACCACCCATGGGGGGCGGTCACAATCCCTGCGCTTCAATCGCCCAGCAGCACCGCGAGCTCCTCCAGGAGCACCCGGTTGAGCGGCCCCGCGGCCTCGGGAGCCCAGTCCATCTGGGCCACCTGCTCGGGACGCCAGGCGACATCCGCGGCGTTGCGGTTGAGCCGCACCCCGCTGCTCATCCCGGTGCAGGCGCGGCGGACCACGTCCAGCGCGCCGGTCAGCCCGCGGTCCCCCAGCGCGTGGTCGGTGCGGCCCTGGATTCGGACATACGCGCAGGGCACCTGATCGATCCAGCCGATCGGTTCGCGCAGCTCCCAGAAGCGCGCCGGGTTGGCCGCGAGGGCGGTCCGGGCCGCCGGCGGCAGCGAGCCGGTCCGGACGATGGCGTCGCGGTCCGGAGGCCCCTCCCAGTCGATCAGGAACCGCACGCCGAGGCGGCGGCCGTCCCGGGCGAGCACCGGCGCGGCGAGCGCCAACCCCAGCGACAGCGACAGCACGCCGACCCGGTCGCGGGCGACGTCCCGGCGGGACACGAAGTGGTCCAGCGCCGCTCGCAGGGCGTCCTGGCCTTCGGCGCCGCAGAAGTCGTCGTGTCCCCAGGAGCGGCCTCGTCCGACCGGGTCGAAGTGCATCACTCGGAAGCCGCGCCCCGCGATCTCGTCCGCCGACACCACTGCGCCGCCGGTGCAGAAGCCCTTGCCCGACTGCTTGCGGCCAGGCACCAGGACCACGCCGGGGCGGGGCTGGTCGTCGTCCGGTCCGTGCACGCCCGCGTGGATTCGGTAGCCCGAGGCGTTGGTCAGCCAGATCGCCTGGCGCCGCACCGGCAGGGCGCGGCGGCGGGCGAGCAGGTCGGCCAGCTTGCGGCGGGGCAGCGACAGCGCCAGGTCGGCGGCGCGCCGGAGGCGGCGGGGGTCGGGGAGACCTCCGATCACGCCGGGCCCGACTCCAGGGCGGCCGGCAGCCTGTCGTAGATGCCGTCGAAGCCGCCGTTGGAGAGCACGAGCACGAGATCGCCGGGGTTCGCCTCCGCGGCGATGATCTCCACGATCTCGGCCACCCCCACGGTGAGCCGGGCGTCCACGCCGCGGTCCCGCGCGCTGGAGACGACGGCGCCGGGATCGAACCGCTCCTCGGAGGGGATCGAGTCGGCGCGGTGCACCGGGGCCACGAGCAGGTGGTCGGTCTCGTCGAACGACTCCCCGTACCGATCCTGGAAGATGTTGCGTCGGGTCGTGTTCGTCCGGGGCTCGAACACCGTCCACATCGGCCGGTCACCGAACCGCAGGCGCGTCGCCGCGATGGTCGCCTGGACCGCGGTGGGGTGGTGGGCGAAGTCGTCGATCAGGGTGATGCCGCGGGGCTCCGCGAACACCGTCTGGCGGCGTCGCACGCCCTCGTACCCGGCGAGCGCCTCGGCGATCGCAGCCGGGGCGTGCCCGTGGTGGATCAACATCGCCACGACGGCGACGAGGTTGGCCAGGTTGTGCTCGCCCACGAGGCTGCACCGGAACCGTCCGATCGCCTCGCCGCCCCGAGTGACGGCGAAGGTCATGCCGGAGGCGTCGGCGTCGATCACCTCCCCCTGCCAGGTGGCTCGGGGATCGGAGCGGGTCGAGTAGAACTCGACCGGGCACCCCGCCAGGTCGGCGATGGGTGGCACATGCTCCCCGTCGACGCATGCGAGCAGGACGCCATCGGGCGGCAACAGGTCGACGAACGCGCGGAACGCCTCCTGGACGTGGGCCAGGTCCCGGTAGATGTCGGCGTGGTCGAACTCGACCGACGTCAGGACCGCGCTGCGCGGCCTGTAGTGGACGAACTTGGGGACCTTGTCGAACCAGGCGGTGTCGTACTCGTCCCCCTCGACGACGAAGGGTCCGCCGACGCGCCCCACCCGGAAGTTGCGGCCGAAGTTCTCGAGCACCCCGCCGACGAGGAAGCCGGGCTCGTCACCCAGGGCGTGAAACAGCCACGCGAGGATCGAGCAGGTGGTGGTCTTGCCGTGGGTCCCCGCGACGACGACAGGGTGGCGGTGCTGCAGGAACAGGTCGCTGAGGGTCTCCGGGAACGACGCGTAGGGCAGATCCGCCGCCAGCATCGCCTCGTTCTCGGGGTTCACCTTGCGGATGGCGTTGCCCACGACGACGAGGTCCGGCGCAGGCTCGAGGTTGCCCGCCCCGAAGCCTTCCATCAGCTCGATGCCCTGCTCCTCCAGCTGCGTCGACATCGGCGGGTAGACCCCCGCGTCGCTCCCGCGTACGCGGTAGCCGGCCTCTTGGAGCAGGCCGGCGAAGGCGCCCATGCCCGTGCCACAGATGGCCATGAGGTGGATGGTATCGACCTGGTCTGGAATCCCTCGCGGCATGGCGCCGGAGGGTAGCAGCGGCGGGGGGCTCAGGGCACCCGCTATCGGGCGTACCGCCACATCGCCCAGAGGATCCGACCGGACGCGCGGGCGGCGCCGACGAGCGAGCCGCTGATCTTGCTCCGTCCGGCCTGCCGGGTCCGGTAGGTGACGGGCACCTCGTCGATCCGCAGTCCCGCGGCGGCGGCCTTGCAGGCCATCTCGACGTTCCAGCCCCAGGTCCGGTCCTCCATCTGCAGGTCGAGCAGGGAGCTGAACCGAATGGCGCGCATCGGCCCCATGTCGGTCAGCTCCAGGCCGTAGCGGGCCTTGAGCAGGGCGGTCTGCAGGGAGTTGCCGTAGCGCTGCACGATGGACATCGCGCCGGGGGTCGCGCCGACCGTGCGGCTGCTGAGCACCAGGTCGGCCCGATCGTTCTCGATCCGCCACACGAAACCGGTCAGGAAGCCGGGATCGTCCGCCCGATCGGCGTCCAGGATGCACAGGATGTCGGGCGGCTCGTCGCGCTGGGCGAGGGTGGCGATCCCGGCCTGGCAGGCCGCGCCGTAGCCCCGCTGGGGCTCGGAGACGACCGTCGCTCCGGCGGCCTCGGCGCGGGCCGAAGTGGCGTCGGTCGAGCCATTGTCGACGATCACGATCTCGGCGTCGGGGAGGTGTCTTCGGATGGACTCGATCAACGGAGGGACGTTGTCCTGCTCGTCGAGTGCTGGAATGACGATGGCGGTGTGCACGGCGCGGGAGGATAGCGCCATGCTTGAACGTCGGCAGGCCTTGGTCTAGGGATACTGCTTGTCGCGGTTCGCGCCGCTGGGAGACTTCGGGTCATGGATCGTGCTCGCGCTCTGCTCGCTGCCCTCGCCCTGCTGTTCGTCGCCGGTCCCGCCGGGGCGGTCGACAAGGACAACCCGTTCGCGGCAAAGGCGGTCTGCCCCACCGGCGAAGTCGACCCCGGCGGCACCGCCGAGCTCGGCGTCGACTACGAGGTCTTCAGCAAGGACTACTACATCTACCGGGACATGTCGGACGTCCGGGTGGACGAGGCGGGTGACCTCAGCGCCGGTGACATCGCCTTCCCCAAGGGCAAGGTCAAGTTCGACAAGATCAGCGAGTCCGAGCGAGAGATCTTCGAGCATGACTTCAGGGTCGCCGTCCCCGTGACGGTGCCCGCCGACGCCGCGGGTGGAGACCGAACCGTCAAGTTCAACGCGAAGTGGCAGGGCTGCAACAAGCCCGAGAACTACTGCCTCTTCCCGGCCAATGTCGACCTCGAGTGCGTAGTGAAGGTATCGGGCGATTCTCCCGAATCTACGAGCACTTCTGTCGGTGATTCCGAGGGAGACGATCCCGTCGCCGAGGGAGACGATCCCGTCGCCGAGGGCGACGAGCCCGTGGCCGAGGGAGACGATCCCGTCGCCGAGGGGGACGAGCCGGCCGCCGAGGGCGACGAGCCGACCGCCGAGGGCGACGAGCCGACCGCCGAGGGCGACGAGCCGACCGCCGAGGGCGACGAGCCTGAATCGGGTGACGCGGTCGTCGCCGCTGGGTCCGACGCGCCTCCCCAGGCGCGGGTCCTGGGCGCCGCCACCCCGGCGTCCGACGCCTGCGCGGGCACCGCCGTCGGCACGACCGGCGTCGTCGCCAAGATCACCGCGTGGCTGGAGGGCAAGCTCGCCGGCTCGACCGCGGGTGGAGCCGCCGGTCCGGGACTGCTGTTCCTCTTGCTGGTGTTCGCCGGAGGCATGGCGTCCTCCCTGACGCCCTGCGTCTACCCGATGATCCCGATCACGATCTCCGTCATCGGCGCCTCGGCGGACCAGGGCCGGATGAAGTCCTTCAGCCTCGCGTGCGTCTACGTCCTCGGGATCTGCGCCACCTACACCGTGCTCGGCGTCGCCGCCGCGGGTAGCGGCGAGATGTTCGGCTCGGCCCTGCAGAACCCCTGGGTGCTGGCGGTCGTCGGCGTCGTGATGCTGATCCTCGCCCTGTCGATGTTCGGGATGTGGGAGTTCGCGCTCCCCTCCGGCATGACCAACAAGGCGTCGATGATCGGCGGCGGCGGTGGCTACGTCGGCGCCTTCCTGGTCGGCACCGTGGCCGGCGTGGTCGCGGCGCCGTGCACCGGCCCGATCGTGCTGATGCTCCTGACGGTCATCGGCACCAACGGCTGGGCCATGGCTCCCAGCGCGCTGGTGATGTTCATCTACTCGCTGGGCCTCGGCATGCTCTTCCTCGGGGTCGGCACCTTCGCCGGCTCGCTCCCCCGGTCGGGCGCCTGGATGGACACCGTCAAGCACGTGTTCGGCGTCATCCTGGTCGGTGCGGCCGCCTTCTACGGCGGTCAGATGGTCTCGGTGATGGAGGCCGGCGGCTCGTCGGGCGGCGTCGTCGGCACGGGCCACGTCCTGGTGACCATCGGCTGGGTGATCACCGCGGGCCTCGCCGCGTGGGTCATCGCCGGTGAGCGCGACGTATTCGGCGAAGACCGTCACGTGGGCCGCGCGGTGGCGGGCTTCGTCGTGCTGCTCCTCGGCCTGTACTTCGTGCTCGCCCCGGAGCCGGAGCACGAGGGCATCGTCTGGAGCGACCAGTACGAGACCACCCTCGCCGCGGCGGCCGACCAGGGTCGCCCGATCATCCTCGACTTCACCGCCGACTGGTGCGCCGCCTGCAAGGAGCTGGAGCACAAGACCTACACCGACCCGGCGGTCCTCCAGTGCTCCGACGAGTTCGAACGCGTGATGGTCGACGGCACGACGGACACCCCCGAGTTCGTCGCCCTCAAGGAGCAGTACGGCATCAAGGGGCTGCCCGCGGTCTACTTCCTCTGCCCGGAGGGGGACGTCGTGCCCGAGCTGACGCTCAAGGGGTTCGAGCCGGCCGACTCCTTCCTCGAGAAGATGAACCGCGCCCTGAACACCTGCAACGACGACGGCCGCCGGGCCGAAGCGTCCTGATCGCGGCTCGGTGTCCGGCGGGCCACGCCCGATCGACCGGTACCTGACCGGGCGCGCGCGAGTCGCGCTGGCGGAGGCGATCGAGGAGGCTGGCGGCAACGAGGTGTTCTTCCTGGGCCGGCCCGGTCCGGCCGGCCCGGTCGACGACATCGAGGTCCATTGCCGCGGGCACCGCACCGCGGTCCCCGCGCTCAAGCAGATCGGCCAGTCCGGGGAGGTGGTGATCCACAACCACCCGTCCGGTCGCCTGATCCCGAGCGAGCCCGACCTGGCCCTCGCGTCCCACTACGGCCAGGAGGGGGTCGGGTTCTTCATCGTCGACAACGCCGCGTCCGCGGTCTACGTCGTCGTCGAGCCGGCCCGGGACCGGGTGCGGCCGGTCGACGCGGCGGCGGTCGATGCCGCCTTCACGGCCCGGGGGGCGCTCCCCGACCTGGTGGAGGGCTACGAGCCCCGCGACGGCCAGGTCGAGATGGCCAAGCGCGTCGCCGACGCCTGGAACGACGGCAGCATCGCGGTCGTCGAGGCGGGCACCGGCACCGGCAAGTCCCTCGCCTACCTGCTCCCCTCGGCGATGCGCGCCCTCGCCAACGGGGAGCGCGTCGCCGTCGCCACGCGCACCCGCCACCTGCAGCAACAGCTGCTGACGGGGGAGGTGCCGCTGCTGCGCAAGCTCTACCCGGGCCTGCAGGTGGCGATCCTCAAGGGGCGCGGCAACTACCTGTGCCGCCGCAAGCTGGGGGAGCGGCTGGACGACATCGGCCAGGACACCGACGGCGAGGAGGAGGGGTTCCTGCGCGAGGTGCGCGACTGGTCCCGGGCGACCCGCGACGGCGACCTGGACGACCTGCCGTTCGTGCCGCGGCGCGACCTGTGGGAGCTGGTCGAGAGCTCGACGGAGCACACCCTGCGGGTGCGGTGCCCCCACTACGAGGAGTGCTTCTACTACGCGTCTCGGCGCAAGGCGGCGCGGGCCCACCTGCTCCTCGTCAACCACCACCTGCTGCTCGCCGACCTCGCGCTCCGACGCGACGGGGTGCCCGGCGGGCTGCTCCCCAAGTACGACCACGTCGTGCTCGACGAGGGGCACCACCTGGAGGAGGTCGCGACGGACTTCGCCGGTCGGGACGTCACGGGGCGGGGCCTGATGCAGCAGCTCGGGCGGGTCCGGCCGACGCGGGGGCGGCGCAAGGGGCTGGCGATCAAGATCCGAGGCGCCCTGGCCGACAAGCTCGACCTGGACGACGACGCGACGAAGCTGCTCGAGCTGACGGACGCGTTGCTGGACGAGGTGGAGACGATCCGGATCCAGCTGCGGCTGCAGCTGGAGGACGTCGCCGAGGCGGTCTGGGAGGCGGCGGGGCGGCGCGCCAACGACGAGGACCGACGCGGCGCCAACGTCCGGCTCCGGGACGACATCGAGGAGCAGCGGCCGGGCCTGCACGCGCTCCTGTCGGACCGGCTCACGGCGATGGCGAGCGGCGTCGCCCAGGTCGCCAAGCGCGTGCACGCGGTGATGGAGCAGCTTCGGGAGATGCCGGACACGTTCCGCAACCGGTTCGGCCAGGTCGGCATGGACCTCGGCACGGTCCGGCGCCGCCTGACCGACGCCGCCGCGACCCTGGGCACGCTGCTGGAGCCGGACCCGGACACCGTGCGCTGGGTCGAGGTGACGCGGGCCCGGGACGGCCAACTGCAGCCCCGGCTCAAGATGCGCCCCGTCGACGCGGCCGGGGTCATCCGCAAGACCGTGATCGACATGACGCGCTCCCTGGTCGTCACGTCGGCGACGCTGTCCGTCGCTGGGAGCTTCGACCACCTGCTGAAGCGCACCGGGTTCGACGGCGAGGACCTGCAGGACCGCCTGCACACCGAGCGGATCCCGTCGCCCTTCGACTACGCCCGCCAGGTGCTCTTCGCGGTGCCGTCCGACCTGCCCGAGCCGCGGGATCCCCGGTACGACGCCGCCGTGGAGGAGGCCGTCGCGGAGGTCATCCGCATCGCCGGCGGTCGGACGTTCGTGCTCTTCACGTCCTACAAGGCGCTGCACAAGACCGCCCGTGGAGTCGGCCGTCGCCTGGGGCGCGACTACACCTTGCTGCGCCAGGGGGAGCTCCCCCGGGACCGGCTCCTGCAGCTGTTCCGCACGTCGAGGCAGGCGGCCCTGTTCGGCACCGACAGCTTCTGGGAGGGCGTCGACGTCCGGGGCGAGGCGCTGTCCTGCGTGATCATGCCGAAGCTGCCGTTCCGGGTGCCGAGCGAGCCCATCCAACAGGCGAGGGCGGAGCGGATCGAGGCCGCGGGAGGGGACGCCTTCGGCGACCTGTCGGTGCCCCAGGCGGTGCTCAAGTTCCGGCAGGGGTTCGGGCGTCTCGTCCGCCACCGGGACGACCGCGGCGTCGTGCTGCTGCTCGACGTGCGCGCGCTGCGCAAGCGCTACGGGCGGCGGTTCCTGGAGTCGCTGCCGCCCGGCGTCAGCCCGGTCACGCGGCCGCTGGAGGAGGTGCTGGCCGCGACGGCCGAGTTCCTCAGCCCGTCAGATCCAGGACATCCCCCAGGAGCTCCAGGCGATAGGCCCGACCGGAGGTGAGAGGCTCCGTCGGGGTCACGACCAGGTCCGATCGGGCCTGCACGGAGCCGGGGGGACCGCCCCGCTTGCCGACCATCTCCGTCTTCAGGTCGTAGGCGAGGGGGACCGCTTCGCCGGTCTGCGCGTCGACCAGGCTCAGCTCTGCGTCGAGGTCGCAGTAGCCCAGGGAATAGCCACGGATCCGGATCGTCCCGTCGTAGCTCATCTCGGTGACATGGGGGGGCATCATGGCCGCCCCAGGCTACACTCCGCCGATGCCTCGCGGACTCCTCAAGCGCGGGAAACGGCGCGCCCGGATCGCGGGTGAGCGCGCCGTGATGCGGTTCGTCAACGGGCTCGATCACTTCATGCGGGATCCGCTGGACGTCACCCAGCCCGAGCCGTTCGACACGGTCCTGCACCGGGACAAGCTCAAGCTGCGCAGCTACGCGCCCACCGAACCGGAGGACATCGGCCTGGGTCGCTCGAGCCGCGCGCGCTCCGGCGGCGGCATGCCGGTCCTGTTCATCCCCCCGCTGATGATCCAGCCCCTGGTCTACGACCTGCGGGAAGGGCACAGCTTCGTCGGGACGCTCCGCCGGGCCGGCTTCCACCCGTACGTCGTCGACTTCGGCAACCCCGACCCGGACGACCGCAACGTCAAGCTCGACACCTACGTGCTCGACTGGCTCCCCGCGGTCGTCGACGCGATGGCGAAGGACAGCGGACGGACCGACTTCTCGATGGTCGGCTACTGCATGGGGGGCCTGTTCGCGCTGATGTACGCCGCGGCCCACGCCGACGAGGGGCCGTCGCCGTCGGCCATCGTCACCATCGGGGCCCCCATCGACTCGACCAAGATGGGCATGCTCAGCCTGCTCGCCCGGGTCACCCGCAGCCAGGTGGACATGGTGACCCGGAGGATGGGCAACGTGCCCGGCGCCCTGAGCAGCGCCAGCTTCAAGCTGATGATGCCGCTGCGCACGGTCACCCAGAAGGCGGACCTGTTCATGAACCTGTGGGACGACGAGTGGGTCCGGGGCTACGAGAGCCTGGAGGCCTGGGTGGGCGGCTTCGTCGACTACCCGGCCGACGCCTTCCGGCAGTTCGTGCAGGACTTCATGGCGGAGAACAAGCTCGTCGACGGCACCATGACCTTCGGCGAGCGCAGGGCAGACCTCCGCTCGATCTCGTGCCCGGTGCTCGCCTTCGCGGGGCTGGGGGACAAGGTCGTACCGGTCCAGTCGGCGCGGGCCGCGTTGGGGGTGCTGGGAAGCCCCGACGTTCGCTTCCGCGAGGTGCCCGGGGGACACATGGGCGTGGTGGCCGGGCTGAGGGCGCCCGGCAACGTGTGGGAGCCGACGAAGGCCTTCCTGTCGGAGCTGGTGAGTTGATGAGACTGCCCCCCTTGATGCTGCCGCTGGCCCTGCTGCTCGCGGCCCCCGCCCCGGCCCACGCCGGGAAGGTGGTCGAGTACCTGTTCGACGCCACCGCCGACGACTCCTCCGGCAACGGAGAGCACGGCGTGTTGAACGGCAACGCGACGTTCGCCGCCGGCATGTTCGGCCAGGCTCTCCTCCTGGACGGCTCGGGGGACTACGTGTCGGTGCCGATCGGGGACTACAGCTTCTCGACGTGGACGCTGGAGTGCTGGGTCAACGTCTCGACCTACGACGGCAACGTCCACTACATCAGCCTCCAGGACAACGTGTACCTGGTGCTCGGCGACTGGTCGTCGGGGCCGATCAGCTCCTGGGCCGACGGGCTCAGCCCGGTCGACGCGGACTCGACCGAGCCGGGCCTCGGCACCAACGCCTGGCACCACCTCGCGTTCACCTTCGACGGCTCCACCCAGCGCTTCTTCCACGACGGCGTGGAGGTCGTCACCACCCCGTCGAGCGGGTCGCTGACCCACAGCAGCAGCTTCGTCGAGGGGCTGGTGATCGGGGCGCGGTTCAACGAGTCGACCCAGTACGTCAGCGGGATGATGGACAACGTCCGGATCTGGGACGAGGCGCTGACCGCCTTCGAGCTGGGCTTCTGGGCCGACGGAGCGGTCTGCGCGGACGACGACGGCGACGGGTACGGCGACCCCGGCAGCGCCGAGTGCGAGGAAGGGCCCGACCTGGACTGCGACGACTTCGACCCGTTCGTCTACCCGGGCGCGCCGGAGTCGTGCGACTTCCAGGACTCGGACTGCGACGGCGACCTGGTCGACGAGTTCGACGACACCGACTCCGACGGCGACCCCGACTGCACCGATGCCGACGACGACGGGGACTTCGACCCGGACGACACCGACTGCGAGCCGCTGGATCCCGACATCTGCAC
>CAYQEG010000228.1:0-12545 GCA_964416435.1 uncultured Rickettsiales bacterium | reverse complement strand
GGCCGTCGCAGGCCTGGTCGATGCCGTCGAAGTTGATCTCCTCGGCGTCGGGGAAGATGGAGGGGTCGGTGTCGTCGCAGTCGGTGCCGCCGCTCGCGATCGAGGGCACGCCGTCGCCGTCGGAGTCGACGCCGTCGTCGCCGTCGCAGTTGGTGTCGACGCCGTCGCCCAGCGGGTCGAGCGCCACCGGGTTCCAGACGATCGAGTCGTCGTCGCAGTCGCCGTCGCACAGCGAGAAGCCGTCGCCGTCGACGTCGAACCCGTTCATCTCGTCGTCGTCGTCGTCGCAGTCGTTACACAGCGGGTCGCCGTCGCCGTCGCCGTCCACCTCCTCGACCTGGACCCCGTCACAGTCGTTGTCGACCAGGTCGCAGACCTCCGCCGCGGCCGGGTTGATGGCGTAGACGGTGTCGTCGCAGTCGCCGGTGCAGGTGGAGAAGCCGTCGAAGTCGGCGTCGTCGGCCTGGAGCAGGGGGTCGCTGTCGTCGCAGTCCCCGTCGCACGTGCCCGCGCCGTCGCCGTCGAGGTCGGCGTGGTTCATCGCGTCGTCGCTGTCGTCGCAGTCGACTCCCTGGGGCTCGCCGTCGCCGTCGCCGTCCATGCCGTCGACCTCGTCGCAGTTGCTGTCGATCCCGTCGTCCAGCGCGTCGAAGGCGAGGGGGTGGATCGTCGCGTCCAGGTCGTCGCAGTCCCCGTCGCACCGGGAGGCGCCGTCGCCGTCGACGTCCAGCCCGTCGACCAGCGGGTCGCCGTCGTCGCAGTCGCTGCAGGCGGGGTCGCCGTCGCCGTCACCGTCCGCCTCGTCGGCGTCCTGCACTCCGTCGCAGTCGTTGTCGACCAGGTCGCACTCCTCCGTCGCGGCCGGGTTGATGGCGTAGACGGCGTCGTCGCAGTCGCCGGCGCAGGTGGAGAAGCCGTCGAAGTCGGCGTCGTCGGCCTGCAGCAGGGGGTCGCTGTCGTCGCAGTCACCGTCGCACGTGCCCGTGCCGTCCCCGTCGAGGTCGGCGTGGTTCATCGTGTCGTCGCTGTCGTCGCAGTCCACGCCCTGGGGCTCGCCGTCGCCGTCGCCGTCGATGCCGTCGACCTCGTCGCAGTTGCTGTCGATCCCGTCGTCCAGCGCGTCGAAGGCGAGGGGGTGGATCGTCGCGTCCGAGTCGTCGCAGTCGTAGCCGCAGGAGAGGTGGCCGTCCCCGTCCAGGTCCAGGGTGGTCAGCGTCGGGTCGTCCTCGTCGCAGTCGCTGCAGGCGGGGTCGCCGTCACCGTCGGCGTCCTCGTCGTCTGCGGACAGCTCGCCGTCGCAGTCGGTGTCCAGCCCGTCGCAGCGCTCGGCGGCGTCGGGGTGGATGGTGTCGTCGTCGTCGTCGCAGTCGCCGTCGCAGATCCGGAAGCCATCGCCGTCGTCGTCGGCCTCGTCCGCGGGGACCTCTGCGTTGCAGTCGTTGTCCAGCCCGTCGCAGACCTCGGGGTTGGCGGGGAACCGGGCCGCCTCGCCGTCGTCGCAGTCGGAGTCGCAGACGCGGAACGTGTCGCCGTCGGCGTCGGTGCAGTCGGCCTCGGTGAAGCAGAGGCCGTTGTCGTCGTCGCAGTCATCCCCGCCACAGGCGGTGTTGAGCACCAGGTCGCCGTCGGCGTCGCAGACGAGGTCGGCGCCGTCGCAGTCCTGGTCGAGGTTGTCGTCGGCGATCTCCGCCGCGCCCGGGTGGATCGCGCCGTCTGCGTCGTTGCAGTCCCAGGCGGGGTCGGTGGTCGGCACGTTCGCGGGGTAGCCGTCCTGGTCGCGGTCGACGCCGTCGAAGCCGTCGCAGTCCTGGTCGATGCCGTCGCCGTAGGGGTCGTCCGCGCCGGCATGGATCGACGGGTCCTCGGGGCTGCAGTCGTCGGCGTCGTCGACGCCGTCGCTGTCGAAGTCGAACACCTGCTCGACCGGGTCACACCCGGCCGATGGGAGGCCGACGAGCAGGAACAGGACGGCGAGCGGCCGAAGCGCGTTGCGGAGCGGCATGGGTTCCCCTCACCGCCATCATAGGAGGGGCCGGTCGCCCGTCACCCCGACAAGCGGGGTCAGCGGCCGCTGAGCTCGATCAGCTCGACCAGCTCCCGACGCCAACCTCCCCGGTCGTCGCCGCGGGCTCCGTCGGCCAGGCGGGAGGCGTCGCGCGTGCTCCAGACGCCGACGTGGGACGAGCCGCGCAGCAGCATCCCCCAGCCCGCGACCGCCGCGCTGAACCGGAAGTCGTCGGAGGTCGTTTCGAGGTCGCTACCGCCGTCGGTGACCGGGAAGCCGGCCTGCCGGGACTTGCTGCCCTGGGGGTCCTTCCAGCGCAGCCGCACGGTCAGCAGCTCGCCGCTGTCGGCCGCGGGGCTCGGCTCGGTGGGCTGCTGGTAGCGCAGCTCGGTGCCCTCGGGGACCGGCACCGTGCCGCCCGCCGGGATCACCTCGTACAGGGCGGTGACGCTGTGGCCGGGGCGGGCCCCGCCGGCGGGCGGGGGGGGGCGGGGGGTGGGGGGGGGGGCGCGGGGGGGGGGGGGGGTGGCGGTGACGCTGTGGCCGGCGCCGACCTCGCCGGCGTCCTTGCTGTCGTCCTTGAAGTCGCGGTGCTCCAGCTGGCGGTTGGCGTAGCCGATCAGCCGGTAGCCGGCGACCTCGGCGGGGTTGAACTCCACCTGGATCTTCACGTCCTTGGCGACGGTCACCAGCGTTGCGCTGGCGTCGTCGACGAGCACCCGGTGGGCCTCCGCGACCGAGTCGATGTAGGCGTAGTTGCCGTTGCCGTGATCGGCGAGCGCCTCCATCCGGTCGTCCGCGAGGTTGCCGCGGCCGAAGCCGAGCACGGTCAGGAACACGCCGGTCTGCCGCTCCTGCTCGATGAGCTCGACGAGCTCTCCCTGGGAGGACGTGCCGACGTTGAAGTCGCCGTCCGTCGCGAGCAGCACGCGGTTGACGCCGTCCTCGACGAAGTGCTCACGGGCCAGGTCGTAGGCGAGCCGGATGCCGGCGGCCCCGTGCGTCGACCCGCCCGCCTTCAGGCGGGACAGCGCGTCGTCGATCCGGTCGGCTTCGACGCCGGAGGTCGGCGGCAGCACGACGCCCGCGGCGCCGGCGTACACCACGATGGCGACCGTGTCCTCGGGCCGCAGCGACCGCGCGAGCATGCTCAGCCCGGTCTTGAGCAGCGGCAGCTTGTCCGCCGAGCTCATCGAACCGCTCACGTCGATCAGGAAGACGAGGTTGCGGGCCGGGATCTCGTCCGCCGGCATCTCCGCCGCCTGCAGCCCCACGTGCACCAGCCGGTGCTCGGGGGCCCACGGCGCCGGGCCGACCTGGGCGGTGACCGTGAACGGCGGGTCGGCGTCCAGGTCGGGGACGGGGTAGTCGTAGTCGAAGTAGTTGAGCAGCTCCTCGATGCGGACGGCGGACGCCGGCGGGGCGCCGCCGTCGCGCAGGATGCGGCGAACGTTGGAGTAGGACGCGGTGTCGACGTCGATGGAGAAGGTCGACAGGGGGTCGTCGTCGGTGCGCATCCAGGGGTTGTCGGCGACGTGGGCGTACTGCTCGCGGTTCCAGCCGGGGATCTCCTCGGGGGCGTCGGTCTCGCCGAAGGCGACCCTCGCGCCGACGTCTCTGCCATCGCGTGACCGGGGCACCGGGGTCGCCTCGGCGGCGGTCGGCACCAGGTTGGGGTCGCGGAGGGGCTGCTCGTGGTAGCCGGGAGCGTTGTTGACGGCCATCTGCGCCGGCGGGCCGCGGTAGGGGTCACGCTTGCCGACGGGGTTGTAGCGGTACCGCTCGGTCGCGGCCTCGGCGGGCATCGCCTCGGCCATCGCCTCGGCGCGCTGCTCCTCGAGCTGGCTGCGGATCCGCTCCCGGATGATCTGCTGCTCGGCTTGCTGGTCGTAGTCCGTCGCCGGCGCCTTCGCGGTCGTGGAGTCCACGGAGTCGATCCGGCTGGCTGCCGGGGTGAACGGCCCCTCCTGGCGCCCCAGGCTCATCATGGCGAACGTGACGCCGGCGCCGAGCAACAGCGCCGCCGCGGCCAGCCAGACCGGCGGACGGGGGGTCCGTCGGCGCGGCGGGGCAGGGGAGGCCGCGTCCCGGGCCGTCTCGGCGGTCACCCGATCCAGCACCTTCGCCACCAGCTCGGGCGGCGGCGGCTCTTCGGCCAGGCCGGGGAGCAGCCGGTCGACCTCCCGCAGCTCGTCCATCAGGTCGTGATCAGGGGTCGTCTTGGTGAGGTCGGTCATCGCACCACCTCCGCGTCGTCGAGGGCGCGGGCCAGCGCGAGCCGGCCGCGGCGTACGCGGCTCTTGAGCGTGTTCAGCGGGATCTCCAGGATCGCGGCGGCCTCGTCGTAGGCCAGCTGCTGGACCTCGACGAGCAGCACAGCTTCGCGCTGCTCGTCGGGGAGTGCGTCCAGCGCCTGGGCCAGCAGGCGGGTCGCCTGGCGCGCCTCGGCCACCCGGGCGCCGTCGGGCGCGGGGTCGACGAGACGCTCAGCGGCGGGGCGGTCTTCGGACAGCTCGCGCCCCCGTCGTCGGGTCAGGAACGTGCGCGCGGCGTTGACCGCGATGGAGACGAGCCACGGCTTGAGCGGCCGCTCCGGCCGGTACAGCGCGGCCGACCGATGCACCCGGACGAACACCTCCTGGAAGACGTCGTCCCGCTCGGCCGGACCGAGCCCGTATCGGCCGACGACCGCGTAGACCATCGGCCCGTGCCGGTCGACGAGGGCGCCGAACGCGCCGGGGTCTCCCTGCAGGTGGGCCGCGATCAGGTCGCGTCCGTCGTCGGGTGAAGCCATCGCCACAGCTTGTCGCATCGCACGCTCCCGGTGGGTCTCACCAGGGGGTACTCACGGCGCGGCGGAGAAGTTCCGGAGGGGGACGATCTATTCCAGGCCGGCGCCGCCGGGGTAGGCGTAGGAGCCGGCGTTGTAGTAGCCGTAGACGTAGATGCCGACGTCCGCGTCGGCGGTGATGTCGTGCACGCCGTCGGCGATGTCGCACTCCCAGGCGACGTACGGGTCGCCGCCGAGCGTGCCCTCGCTGGCCGGGCCGCTGCAGCCATGGGCGCTCAGCTCGGTGCCGTCGAGCCAGGCGGTGGTGCCGCTGACCATCGACACGACGACGTGGTTGCTGGCGAAGCCCTCGCCGGTGGTGAAGATGTAGTCGTCCCGGCGCTGCTCGACGGGGGGCACCACGAGCAGCGAGCTGTCCCCGTACTGGCCCGAGGGCACGTCCCCGCCCTGGACCAGGTACTGGGCGATCATCACCGGCACGTCCGCTTCGACCGTGAAGCCGGCGTCGGTGATCACCTCGCGGTACTCGCCCGGGGCGAGGGAGAAGTTGGCGTCCCCGCCCGGCAGCGAGGTGTTGACGGTGGCCGGATCCCCGCCCGCCATGATCCGGTAGACGTCGTTCTCGGGCGTCGACGTGCTGCGCACGGCGGACCGGCTGACCACGAACGTGTTGCGCATCGCCCGCGTCGGGAGCACCTGCTCCTCGAGGTGCTCGGCGCAGCAGCCGTCCTCGGTGTTGAAGCCGTCGCTCACCACCGACAGGTCGGTCCCGGTGAAGACGGCGACCGGCTGGTTGCTGCTGACCACCGTGCCGGTCAGGTCGGGCAGCGTGGTCGGCGGGTCGAAGATGTCGAACTCGAGCAGCATCGTCTCGAGGTTGACGACGTCGAACTCGCCGATGTTGAAGTTGGCGGTGGTGCCCGCGAGGATGCCGACCTCGCCCTCGACCGGGGGCACCCCCTCGCCGGCGACGATGTCGAACGTGGGGGTCACCGACACCGTGGTCCCGGGGTGCACGCCGACCACCGTCACGTAGCCGCGGTTGGCCGGTCCGAAGCCGAAGTCCCCCATGTCCCCGAACGGCCCGGACGGGCTGTAGGTCAGCACGTGGTGCTGCACGCCGAGCGCGTGGGTCGGCAGGAGCAGCGAGGCGTCGTTGCTGAACTGCTGGTCGATGGTGTTGAACTGGTAGGCGACGATCGGGGCGTCGGCGTTGATCCGGAACGCGCGGGACGACCACCACGTCTGCGGTCCGTCGTCGGTGTTGGTGGCGACGTTGATGCCGTCCACGTCCCGCCGGGGGAGGTCGATGATCTCCAGGTCCCCGGGGGCGATGGTGGCCGTCGCGGCGACCGACAGGGCGAGGGGATCGCCGACGTCCGCCTCGTTGATCCAGACCTGCACGTTGGCCGTGAGCGTGTCGTGCACGTTGGCGACGGCGACGGCGAACTGCGCGCCGGCGGCGTTGTCGACGAAGTTCTCGGCGTTGTCGAGGTCGACGGCCCAGAACTCGCACCCGATGTTGGTCAGCCGGCTCAGGGCGGCGTCGCACGGGTCGACCGCGCTGTCGTCGTCGTCGGACGCGTCGTCGTCGTCGGATGCGTCGTCGTCGTCGGACGCGTCGTCGTCGTCGGACGCGTCGTCGTCATCCGCCGCGCTGTCATCGTCGTCGGATGCGTCGTCGTCGTCCCCGGCGCCGTCGTCGTCGTCGGGCGGGCCGCCCCGGGGATCGGGGCAGGCGACGAGCGTGAACAGGGCCAACAGCGTCAAGAGAGTCCGTGCCATGGCCGGCGACGATACTCTGTTGGACCGATCATGGCCCGGGTGTTTGACGCTCGATCACCGTCAGGGATGCCCCCACCATCGGGTTGACAGGCCCGCGTCCTCGCGCGTTGCTAGGGACGTGACCCCCGGTCCCCTGCACGCCGATCGTCTCCTCGTCGTCCTGAGCGACCTGGAACTCGCCGCGCGCGAGCCCAACGGGCTGGATCCGTCCGAGTGGATCGCCGAGCTGCTCGTGCGGCGGGTGGAGCGGGCCGACGGACTGCCCGTCGAGATCGTGCTCAACGGGGACACCCTCGACTTCCTCAAGACGCCGGGGCTGGTGGCCCACCCCCACCACATCACGGAGTCGGTGGCGCTGCGCAAGCTGGAACGGATCGCGGCCTCCCACACCCGCTTCCTGCGCGCGCTGGGCAACCTCCTCCGCGCCGACCCGGACCGCCGTCTGCACCTGACCCTGGGCAACCACGACCTGGAGTTCGCCTTCGACGCGGTCCAGGAGCGCTTCCGGGAGCTCTGCGGGCTCGACGCCCATTGTCCCCAGGTCCGCTTCCCCGGCCACTCGCTCAAGATCGGCGACGTCTACATCGAGCACGGCTGCCAGCGGGACCCGATGTTCCAGGTCGACACCGACGACCTGTTCGTCTCGATGGGGGGGCGCACGCTGCTCGGCGTGCCGTGGGGGACCGTCGCCCTGCTCGCCACCGTGGTGCCCTTGAAGGAGGCGCTGGGCCACCTCGACCGCATCAAGCCGCGGGACCGGATCTTCGAGATCCTCCCCGAGGCGCGGGAGTTCCTGCTCAAGCTGATGTGGCGCTACTGGACCCGGCAGTTCCCCCGGGACTGGGTCGGTGGAGACCCGCTCCAGAGCGGCAACTGGACGCTGTTCCGAGAGGTCCTGTACCGCTTCGGCACGAGCGACACCGACGTGCACACCGCGCCCGACCAGTACCTGGACCTGGTGCGCGACCCCGACGGCCCCCGGATGGTGCTCCTGGGGCACGCGCACGTGCCCGCGTGGCTCTCCTACGGCGACCGCAAGGTCCTGGTCACCGGGGCGATGCGGGACGAGTTCCTGCTGGAGGCCGACGCCCGCACCACGACGCTGCTCCCCAAGACCTTCGCCGAGGTCTGGATGCGTGGCGAGGTGTCCGTCCGCTCCCGGCTCGTCGAGGCGTTCGGGCCGCCGCCCGCGCCCGGCCAGGTGCCCGAGTCGCTGGAGGACCTGCGGCCGACGCTGCAGGTGCTGCTCGGCACGGAGTCCGAGCGCGCAGCGTCCCGCGACGAGCAGGCGGCGCAGGTCGAGCGTGAGTCGCGGGGCAAGCGGCTGATGAAGCTGCTTCGGTAGACCCCTAGAGCGTCTTCTTGGGCCGGGGGCGAGGCTCGTCCATCGGGATCTCCTCCTCCACCGGCGCCGGCGTGGGCGGGGCGGTCTCCGTCGGGGTGGCCGCCGCTTGCGGTCGCACCGTCGCGCCGGCGCGGTCGGCGTCCGAAGCGACCTCGGCCGCGAACGCGGCCTCCGCCTCGGCGTCCGGTCCCTTGCGCTTGAGGGACACCCAGCCCTTGCCCAGGTTGCTCAGTCGGTCGAAGAATCCCATCGCTGCATCCTACTGTAGAGCGCCCGTCTTCATTGCACCGACGGCGGCATACTGCGGCCGTGCAGGACGTGAGAACCCTCGCCGACGCGCTCCGGGCCCAGGGGGCGGCCAGCCGCCATCGGCGGCTGCTGGTGCTCCAGGGGGACCGGGGCTGGGCCCGGGAGGGGGCGGTCGAGGCGTCGGCGGGCGCGACGCTGTGGCTGGCGCGGTCGGCGCCGGGCGACGCCGAGGCGCTCTTCGGTCGGGCGTCGCGCGGAGCGCTCGGCCGGGGGCTGGACACCGTCGTCGTCGACCTGCACGACGGCCTCGACCCCGAGGCGGTCGGCGCCGCGGTCGGGGCGGTGCGGGCCGGCGGGCTGCTGGTGCTGCTGCTGCCGCGCGGCGAGGAGCTCGCGAAGGACCCCCTGGCCACGCGGCTGGTCGTTCAGCCGTTCGTCCGGTCGGACGTCGGCCGCGCCTTCGTCGACCGCTTCCTCACGGCGCTGTCGCGCTCTCCGTCGGTCTGCTGGCTGTCCCAGGGCCGGACGACGGGGCTGCCGCAGGCGGGGCCGGAGGCGCCGCCGCTCGTCCCCGCCGAGGATGGCTGCTGGACGTCCGACCAGTCGACCGCGGTGACCGCCCTGACGTCGTCGCCGGAGCCGGTGGTCCTGGTCTCCGACCGGGGACGCGGCAAGTCCAGCGCGCTGGGGTTGGCCGCCGCGGCGCTGCTCGCGGCCGAGCCGACCCTGCAGGTCACCGTGACGGGGCCCGGAGCGCTGGCCGTCCAGCCCGTGTTCGAGCGGGCGGCCGAGCGGGGGGCGGCGGCCGAGCGGCTGCGGTTCGCCCGGCCGGACGTGCTGCTGACCGAGCCCCGGGCGGGCGATCTGCTCCTCGTGGACGAGGCGGCGGCGCTGCCGGTCCCGGCGTTGGAGCGGCTGCTCGCGACCCACCCCCGCGTCGCCTTCGCGACCACCGTGCACGGCTACGAGGGCACGGGCCGCGGCTTCGCGCTGCGGTTCCGGGGGGTCCTCGACCGGGAGCGCCCCGGCTGGCGGGAGGTGCAGCTTCAGGAGCCGATCCGCTGGGCGTCCGGCGACCCGGTCGAGGCCTGGGCGTTCGACGCGCTGCTGCTCGCGGCGGAGGCGGCGCCGGCGCGGGACGTCCGGGACGCGGCGGTCGGGTCGGTCAGCGCGGTCCGGCTCGAGCGGGCGCACCTGGCGGCGGACGAGCACCAGCTCCGCGAGCTCTTCGGGCTGCTCGTCCTGGCCCACTACCGGACGACCCCGACCGACCTGCGCCGGCTGCTCGACGCCCCCAACCTGGAGGTCTTCGCGTTGAAGCACGGGGGCCACGTCGTCGCGGCGGCGCTGGTCGCGCGGGAGGGCGGCTTCGACGAGGCGGGGGCCGAGGTGCTGTGCGTCGGGCGTGAGCGACCGCGCGGGCACATGCTGCCGGAGGTGCTCGCGACCCAGCTCGGCCGGCGGGCCGGGGCGACATTGACCAGCGCGCGGGTCGTGCGCATCGCGGTGCACCCGGCGCTGTGGGGGCGGGGGCTGGGGAGCTGCCTGCTCGGGGCGGTCGCCGCCCAGGCGCGGGCGGACGGGGCGTCGCTGCTCGGCACGGGCTTCGGGGTGACCGAGCGGCTGGTCCGCTTCTGGCGCCGCGCAGGGCTGGCGCCGGTGAGGCTGGGGCTGCTGCCGGGCGCGGCGAGCGGGGTGCGTTCGATCGTGATGCTCCAGGGGCTGGACCCGGCGGGGCGTGAGTTGACCGCGGCGACTCACGCCCGGTTCGTGGACCAGCTCCCGGACCTGCTGGGGGATCCGCTGCGCGGGCTCGACCCGGAGCTCGCGCTGCGGCTGCTCGACGGGGCGACGACGGGTCCTGCGCTCGACGCCCAGGACCGGGCGGAGCTGTTCGCGTCGATCTTCGGCCCCCGGGTGGCGGACGCCACGATCCGGCCGGTGTTCGACCTGGTTCGGGCCGGGCTGGCCGACCGGTCGGCGCGCGCCGGGCTGACGGACGAGCAGCGTCGACTGCTGCTGCTGCGGGTGGTGCAGCGTCGCCGCTGGCCGGAGGTCGCCGAGCGCATGGGCGTGCCCCGGGACGAGGCGATGCGGGCGCTCCGGGTCGCCCTGATGCCGCTGGCGCGTCACTACTTCGCCGACGAGACGGGGGAGGCGGCGCGACGGTACGGTCGCGTCGCGGAGGGCGACGATGGCGCGTGACGGGCTGACCGAGCGACGGATGGCGACGCTGCGCTCGGTGCTCGGCCGGCGGCAGCTGGACCTGCACGTCGTGGTCGAGAACCTGATCGACCCCCACAACGCGTCGGCCATCGTGCGCACGGCGGACGGGTTCGGGGTCGGGGTGGTCGACTACGTGTTCTGGAAGACGACGGTGCCGAAGGTGTCCGTCGACGTGGCGCGGGGCACGAAGCGCTGGACGGTGATCCAGCGGTTCCGGTCGTTCGAGGCGTTCGACGCGGATCGGCGGGCCCGGGGGCTGCGGCTGGTGGTGACCGCCGACGGGGACGTCGAGGGCTGCGTGGCCCACACGGAGTACGACTGGACGCAGCCGACCGCGGTGGTGTTCGGCAACGAGAAGGAGGGGAGCGACCCGGCGGTGTTCCGGGCCGCCGACGCGGTCGTCACGATCCCGATGCTCGGCTTCGCCCGCAGCTTCAACGTGTCGGTGGCGGCGGCGGTGCTGCTGTCCGAAGTGGCGCGCCAGCGGACGGAGGCGGGGCTATACGAGCACCGGTGGGACGAGTGGCGTGAGCGGACGCTTCAGGCCTGGGTCCGGCGTGAGCTCACGAGCGAACCGTGGAACCGGGAGCCGCCTCCCGCCGTACCACCCCCTGGAGGTGACGACATGTTTGGACTCTTCGGCGGCGGCAAGAGCCGCATGGTGGACGCGGGCGAGGCCTTGCCGGGGCGCGACCAGGCGATCCCGGCGCCGACGGCGCACTTCGTGACGGGCGCCCGCATGGACGCTCCCTGGCCCGACGGCCTGCAGGAGGCGATGTTCGGCCTGGGCTGCTTCTGGGGCGCCGAGAAGGCGTTCTGGAAGACCGAGGGCGTCTACTCGACCCAGGTCGGCTACGCCGCCGGCCACACGAAGAACCCCACGTACCGCGAGGTCTGCACGGGCCAGACGGGTCACAACGAGGTGGTCCGCGTGATCTTCGACCCGGACGAGATCTCGTTCGACGCGCTGCTCCGGGTCTTCTGGGAGTCCCACGACCCGACGCAGGGGATGCGCCAGGGCAACGACGTCGGCACCCAGTACCGCTCGGGGATCTACGTCTACGACGAGGCCCAGCGCGCTTCCGCGGAAGCGTCGCGGAAGGCCTACGCCGCGAAGCTGGCGGAGGCGGGGTACGGCGGGATCACCACCGAGGTCGTCGACGCGGGGCCGTTCTACTTCGCCGAGGCGTACCACCAGCAGTACCTGGCGAAGAATCCGGGAGGGTATTGCGGGTTGGGTGGAACCGGAGTGATTTGCCCTACTTCGCCGCTCAAGGCTGACTAGAACATTTTTGCCCCAGTGGGCACAAATCTCGGCCCAGATTCGCCCCGTTTGAGGCAGGATTTGTGTCCACTTTGGTGGAGGTGCCGATGCCCGCGAAGACCCCGGATCCCGTTCAGCTGAAGGTCGGCCGCAAGGCCCTCGCGATCGCGTATCCGAAGAAGGAGCCCGGGAAGCGGCACGATGTCTGGTCGTGGCGGATGCGGTTCAAGGACCCGACGACCGGGGATTGGCGGTTCCGCTCGCTGGGGCGGCTGGCGGTTGAGGACGTCTCCGACGCGCTGGTCATGGCGTACCGCGGCATCGACCCCGCTGCGATCGCGGAGGACGGCAGCCACGTCAAGACGGTGGAGGACCTGGTCCGGGCGTGGTTCTGGGCGCAGGAGCAGCGCGGTCCGGACGGCGAGATGCGCGCCGAGCACCAGATCGCCGAGCGCACGCTGTCGATGTACCGGACGGCGTCGCGGCAGCTGATCCAGGCGGGCGGGCGGATCAAGCTGCGAGCGATGGGCACGGCGGAGCTGACGGCGCTGCGGGACAAGCTGGCCGAGACCTACGCGGTGCGGACGGTGAACTTGGCGACGAAGTGCCTGCGGCAGGCGGCGCTGTGGGGGATCGAGCGCAAGGTGGAGATCCCGCCGCTGAACTGGCGGAGCCTGCGGATCAAGCCGCGGGAGTACACGAACCGGCACCGGACGCCGACGCATGGGGAGGTCTCGGAGCTGTACGGGGCGCTGCGGCGGTGCGGGCTGAGGCTGGCGCTGTTCATCGCCTGGAAGACCGGCGGGCGGATCGGAGAGGTCTGCGCGCTGACCTGGGCGGACCTGTACGAGGACGAGGACGGCGCCTGGGTGACGCTGTC
>CAYQEG010000227.1:0-12606 GCA_964416435.1 uncultured Rickettsiales bacterium | reverse complement strand
GGTCGGCGTCGTCGTCGGCGGCGGCGTCGTCGTCGTCCGCGCTGTCGTCGTCGTCGGTGACGTCGTCGTCGTCGGTGACGTCGTCGTCATCGACCGTCGAGTCGTCGTCGTCGCCCGCCGCCGAGTCGTCGTCGTCCCCGCCGCCGCGTTCGACGGGCGGACAGCCTGTCAGCAGGCCGCTCAGGCCGAGGAGGAGGAGCCAGCGTGTTAGCATTCGGCGGGCCGACATCGACGCATCTTAGGGCACCCAGGCGCGATTCGGTGCGTTCCCAGGAGCCGACCCTGACTTCACCCCGCGCCATCGACGAGGGCCGCAGCGCCAGCTACCGCATGGAGGCCCTCGACGCCCAGCACGAGCTGGGCCGTCTGAAGGCCCAGGTCGAGCTCGTGAGGCCCATCGAGGACGGGTTCCTGGACAGCGCCGGGCTGGCCCCGGACGTCACCATGCTGGACCTCGGCTGCGGCCCCGGCTTCTTCGCCGAGCGCGTCGCTCGGGAGCGCCTGGGACCCGAGGGGCGAATCATCGGGGTCGACGTCGACGGCGAGCTGGTCCGGCTCGGGAGCGAGCGGCTGGCGGACAGCGGACTGCCGATCGAGCTGCGGCTCGGCACCGCGGTCCGCATCCCCCTGGACGACGACTCCGTCGACTTCGCCTACGCCCGGTTCCTGTTCCAGCACCTGGAGGACCCCGCCGGGGTGCTCGCCGAGATGGTCCGCGTCACCCGGCCCGGGGGCGTCGTGGCGGTGGTCGACACCGACGACGGGGGCCTCGTGGTGCACCCCGAGCCGGACGGCTTCGCCGAGCTGCTCGCCGCCTCCTTCGCTGCACAGCGGGACCGCGGCGGGGACCGCCACGTCGGCCGCAAGCTCCGCGCGATGATCGCCGCGGCGGGGCTGGAGGACCCGGACGTCGAGGTGAGGCCGCTGACCACCGCGGACCTGAGCCCCCGGCAGTTCGTCGCCATCACCATCGGCTTCAAGGCCGGGGTGCTCGGCCCGCCGCACATGACCCGGGAGCGCGCGCGGGACATCCAGGCGTGCATCGAGGAGGTCGCCGCGGCCCCCGACTTCTTCGGCCACGCCCTCGGCTACGGGGCGTGGGGCAGGGTGCCGGCCGCGTGAACGAAGCGACGTCGCCCGGCACCACCGCGCTGGATCCCTGGCAGTCCTGCGAGCCCCACCTCAACTCGAGGCTCCTGGAGCCGCTGCTCAAGCAGTACGAGCGGGAGTACGGCCAGGCCGCGCTCGAGAAGCTCGCGACCGAGCTCGGCACGTCCCTGGAGGTGCTCAGCGACCCCGACCGCTGGTTCAGCGCGGAGCTGTTCCTCGACCTCATCCAGCGCATGGTCCGGGACACCGGCGACCACGACATCACCTACAAGGCTGGCCGCGCGCTCGCTCGGCCGGGGATGATGGGGCCGGAGCGGCTGCTGATCCGCGGCCTCGCCAACCCCACCCTCGCGATCTCCCAGATGGAGCGGCTCAGCAGCCGCCTGTCGAAGATCACCAGCTGGGACGTCGTGCTCCACCGACGGGGCCGGGCGACGGCGACGGTGCACCTCAAGGACGACGCGCTCGACTCGATCGAGTTCTGCCGCAACCGGCAAGCCTCGCTGGAGGCGATCCCCGAGGGGTTCGGGCTGCCGCCGGCGCGGGTGGACCACCCGACCTGCGTGCACCGGGGCGACGCCCAGTGCGTCTACGAGGTGTTCTGGGTCGAGCGGAACCCCTGGCTGCAGCGGGGCTGGATCGCCACCGGCCTGATCGCCGCGGCGACCCTGGTCTGCTGGTTCGTGGCGCCGGAGCTCTCCCGGTTGCTGGCGGCGGTGACGGCGACGAGCGCCCTGGTGGTCGGCGTCGCCAGCGCGTTCAGCTACCGGCAGGTCGAGCAGGACACGATCGCGATGAACGCCGGCACGATCGACGAGCTGCAGCAGCTGCTGGAGCGCAATGACCGGCGGATCACCGAGCTGTCGGCGATCCAGCGCGTCACCTCGGTGGCGACCCGGCAGCGGGACGAGGGGGCGCTGATCATCTCGGCGCTCGACGAGCTGCGCAGCCAGCTGCAGTACGACCGGGCGCTGATGCTCCGGGTCTACGACGACGGGGATCGGCTGGGTCGTCCGCTGTCGTCCGGCTTCGGGCCCCAGGCGGCGCTGCTCAAGACGCTGGACGTGTCGATGCACCCCGACGGGGACGACCAGCGGCTGTTCGGCAACATCCTGGACAGCGGCGGCCCCCTGCTCGTCCAGGTCGACGCCACCTACCTGGAGACCCTGCTGCCCCACAACAGCAAGCTGCTGACCGCGCTGGGCAGCAGCAGCTTCGTCGCGGCGCCGGTGACCGCTCCCGCGTCGGACGCTGACGTCGGCCCCCTGGGGCTGCTCGTGGTCGACCGGACCTCGGCGGAGCGGCCGCTGACGCTCCGCGACCGGGACCTCGTGAGCAGCGTCGCGGGCACCCTCGGCACGGCGATCAGCAACACCCGGCACCTGCGTCGGGTGCAGGAAGAGCTGCTGATCATCCAGAAGTTCCGCCAGTACCTGCCGGCGAAGGCGGCCGAAGAGATCCTCGCCGATCCGGGCGCGCGCCTGCGGCTCGGCGGGCGCAACCGCGAGCTCGCGATCCTGTTCACGGACATTGCCGGCTTCACCGCCGCGAGCGCGGCGATGAGCCCCGAGGAGGTGGTGCGGGGGCTCAACGCCTGGTTCGCCCTGACCGACCCGGTGATCGCCAGCTGCAACGGCATCGTCGACAAGCGCATGGGCGACGGCATGCTGATCGTCTTCCTCCCCGAGGACGGCGACCGGTTCGGGCGCCACCCGGTGGAGCGGGCCGCCGCCGCGGCGGTCGGCATGCAGGCGTCCCTGGAAGAGCAGCGGGCCCACATCGCGGAGGTCGCCCCGGGGTTCGCCGCCATCGACGTGCGGTACGCGATCCACTACGGCTCGGCGATCGTCGGGAACATGGGCAGCGAGGACCGCATGGAGTACACGGTCATCGGCGACGCCGTGAACACCTGCGCTCGGCTGGAGGAGATCACCCCCGCCGGCTGCATCTGGCTGACCGGCGAGGCGGTCGCGGCGGTGGGGGGCGACGGGCTCGCGGGGGCGACCCGGGAGTCGACGATCACCCTCCGCGGCCGCGCCGCAGAGACCCAGGTGTGGTCGCTGGATCCGGAGGCGGACGCGACCCAGTCCGGGACCTGGATCGCGGGGCTGGCGGGGATCGAGGGGGAGCTGGCCGGACCGATGGACTCGGACGCCTCGGACACGACCACGCTGACGTCCCAGACGGGGGACCTCGGCCTCGCGCCGACCGAGTAGCGACCTACGACGCCTGCTTCTTGGCCGCTTCGGACGCTTCGCCCCAGCGGGTCACGACGTAGTTCTTGAGCCGCTCCGACTCGTCGCCGATCACCTGGATGCGGGACGTGTCCAGCGCCGGCGCGAGCACCCACTCCATGAGCAGCGTGTCGCGGCCTTCGAAGTTGGGGATCACGCCGCCGAAGAACATGCCCGCCTCCTCCAGCGCCGGCACGGCGGCCGCGGTCGCCGGGTCGTCCATCGGGAGCAGCGCCGAGACGTGCTCGATGTGGCCTCCCACCATCCACATCACGCGGTCGATCACGGCCTGGGCGACGTCGCGGCCGGGCCGGTGCAGGCGAACCATGCCGTGGCGACGGGCCGGGTCGAACCAGTGTCGGAGGTCGGTGTCGCCTTCGGCCCGCGGGGCCCTGCGGACCACGCTGATCTCGCGGGGGAGGGTCGTCGCCCCGTACATCCCGCGGACGAACTCGGCGTGGGCGGCCGGCACGTGCACCACCTGCGTCGGCTCCTCCGGCACGCAGGTCAAGTACAGCAGCACCGTCGACAGCGGCTGGCGGGGCCCCCGCTCGTCACCGTCGACCACCACCCAGGCCGGCACGCCGGCGAGGAACAGCGCGGTGGTGTGGCCGCCGAAGCGGCGGGCCGAGCGCTGGGACTGCAGCGGGCCGGTGAGGCACTTGATGTAGAAGCCGCGGGCGTCGGGGTTGGTCTGCTGGGAGTGGACCAGCAGCGCCATCGCGAGCGTGTTCTGGATGCCCTGACTGCGGAAGTCGGGGTCGACGATCGACAGCCCGACCTCGTTCACGGGGGCGCCGCGGCCGGGGGGGAGCGGGTCGGCGGTCTCGAACCAGGGGCGGATGGTCGCCTGGTGGCCGACCGTGCGGCCGGTCTCCCGGTCGACGGCGACCATCGACGTGAGCGAGCCGTTCCGGTTGAGCTCGAGGAGGCGATGGGGGTCGTACATGAACGACCGGTGGTAGGTCAGGCCATACGCCGAATAGACCAGGTCGCCCAGGCACTTCGCGTCGTCCAGCGTGAGCACGGGCTTGGGATCGAACCCCACACAGCCTCCCTTCGCACGGCTTCATCGGAGGCATGCGGAGCGACTTGAGGTCACAGGTACCGGATCGACGAGCGGTGGGCCGGGTGTCCACCGGACGTCCGCGGACACCGACCGGACACCCCGAGGGCCTCTTCCGGACAGGGCCCAGCGCCGACGTCCATCGATCCGATGGTTGGCACGGGGCTTGTAACGAGGGAGGACACCCGCACGGAGACCAGCCATGCCCGACGCTCTCACCTCAGCCGTCCTCGACCCGCCCGACGCCCTCACCTCGGCGCTCCTCAACCCGCCGTCGCCGATGGGCGTCTCCGTCGCCCGGGTGGACTGTCCGCGATGCGAGGCCCCCTACCCGCTCGGCGCCCTCGCGTCGGCGGGCTGGGCGCTCGTCGAGTGCGCGCGCTGCCGATGCACCTTCGGCGTGCCGTGTGACGACGACCCGAAGTCGGCGGCCGCGAGCCAGTCCGCGTCCAACCTGTGGACGGAGCTGGACTTCGACGACTCGGGCGATCGGTGGGAGGTCCTGACCCACGCCGGCCTCCGGTACACGTTCGACGACGCCTACACGCTGCTGCGCTACCTGGCCGCCGGTCGCCTCGCGGTCGAGGACACGCTGCGCATCGACGAGGGGCCGCCGGTGCCGCTGTCGCGGATGCCGGACTTCGCCGACGGCGCCCAGGCGGCGCTCGACACGTTCGAGCGGCTGGGCTTCTTCGTGGACCCGGAGCAGACCGACGCGCTGGAGTCGGTCGTCTGGGAGATCCACGACGTGGAGCCGATGGGATCGGTCAAGCAGCTGCGCCGGGCGCGCCGCTTGTCCGCGCTGCTCGCGACCGCCGTCGGCGCCGCGCTGGCGATCTTCGCGCTGAAGCCCGCCCCCCAGGCCCCCGCCGCCCCCGACGCGGTGGTCGCGCAGGACTCCGCTCCCGCCGCCGCCCCCGCCGTCGCCGCGTCGGCCGCCCCGGCCCCCGTGGTCGCTGCGCCGGCCGCCCCCGCCCCCGCGCCGTCGCCGTCGCCGTCCCCCGCCGTCGAGGCGAAGCCCGAAGCGGTCGCGGTCGCCGCCGCGCCGGTCGCGAAGCCGTCGCCCCGTCCGCTCGCCGCCGTGCCCGCAGACATGATCCCCAGCAGCCCGCCGCTGTCCGCGCTGACGATGCCGGTGGTCGCCGCCGAAGCCGAGCCGGTGGCCGAGGCCGCGCCCGCCGAGGAGCCCGAGTCGAGCCAGGCCGCGGCCGGCCGCACGTGGTTCGAGGCGAGCCAGCGGGCCCGCGCCCAGGGTCGCCTGGAGACCGCCCGTGAGATGCTGGTGCGTTCGGTCATCCGCGCCCCGGAGGCGCCGGAGTACTGGCTGGCGCTCGCTTCGGTGCAGACCGAGCTGGGCGAGACGGACGACGCCGCCCGCTCCGCCGCCCTCGCCGACGAGCTGATCGCCGCCCGCTGAGCCGCTCCTCGTCGGCCGCCTACTCGCGCACCTCGACCAGGCCGACCATGCCGAGCGCGGCGTACTCGAAGATGGACCCGCGGTAGAGCCAGAACCCCGGGTTGTCGAAGTCGGTCGCGATGACGACGTCCTCCCCGCCGTTGAGCCAGACGGTGTCCCGCAGCCCCGGCTCGTCCACCTCCTCGCCGTCGCGCGAGATGATCGTGAACAGCTGGCCGTGGAAGTGCACCGGGTAGCCCATCCCGAACAGGTTGCGCAGCTCGATGACCTCGAGCTCACCCGCGTCGACCCGCCACTCGTCGTAGTCCGGCCAGGTGTTGCCGTCGATCTCCCACGTCGCCTGGCCGTACTCGTCCTGGGCCGGCCCCAGCGTCATGGAGTGGTCGATGTCGCTGTCCTCGTCGGCGTCCGGCAGCGCGTAGCTCGGGTCGGAGGTGTGGCCCGCCCGCGAGCTCGGCTCGGCGTCCTCGTCCAGCCGGACCGGGACCATGCCGACCTCCTCCTCGACGACGTTGCCGAAGTTGTTCAGGACCAGCACGACGTTCTGCATGGCGCCGCTGTCCTCGTCGTCGTCCAGCCGGACCTCCAGCTCCGCGCGGGCGCCGACGGGCAGGAACAGCTCGTCGATGTCGCGGCTCCAGGACTGTCGCCACAGGCCGGCGTCCGAACCGATCTCCCGGACCTCGAGCCCCTCGAAGCGGAACGTCATGCTCCGGGCGTTGGCCGTGTTGACGATCCGCCAGCGCTCGACGGCGCCAGGGGCGAGGTCGATGGTGCGCTCCTCCGTGCGGCCGTTGACGAGCAGCACGTTGCCGGCCCGGCCGTGCATCTGGACGTGGTGCTCCATGTCCTGCGGGGCGACCTGGTCGTCCTCGTCGAGCAGCACGTCGTCGAAGATCAGGACGCGGTCGGCGTCGACGTCGGGCCGGAGCTCCTCCGCCTCGTGCACCACGAACGCCCCGTACAGCCCGGCCTCGACCTGCAGCTCGGGGAGCACGCCGGGGTGGTACCAGAAGGTCCCGGCGTCCCGGGCAACGAACTCGTAGGTGAACGTCTCGCCGCTGGCGATGCCGTAGACCCCCATCACGGTGCTGCCGTCCATGTCGTCCGTGACCCGCATCCCCTGCCAGTGCACGGTCGTCGGCTGGGGCAGGTTGTTGGTGACGTGCACGCGCACGAGGTCTCCCACCCGGGCCTGGAGCACGGGGCCGGGGCTCATGCCGTTGTAGGCCCACACCTCGGTGGACGCGTCCTCGACCAGCTCGGCGCTCGTGACGTCGACGGTCAGCGCGTACTCGGCGACGTCGTACTGCGGGTCCAGGTCCTCCAGCGTCGTCGCCCCCGCCAGGGGCGGGTAGTCGTCCGCAGGCAGCTCATCGGGGGTGCAGCCCATCGTCGGAACGAGGAGCAGGAGCGCGGAGACGCAGGTCGTTCGTAGAAGCATGGTCCTCCCGGGTCGGCCGCCCCGCGGGGCGACGGCGCCGGGAAGCTACGCGGGTTCTGTCGTCGTGGCTATGACCAGTTTGCGCCCGGTTCCGCGACGGGCCGGGGACTTCGCGTTGATCAGCGTCGGCGGAGGCGGATCGCCAGGGGGCCGAGGAGCAGCGCGAGCAGCCCCGCCGCGGGGGCCCCGCCGGTGCTGCTGCAGCCGGCGCACGCGCCCGCCCAGAGGAGCGCGTCCGGGCCGTAGACCCGGGTCGCCTTGCTGCAGGTGGGGCTGTTGTCGGTCGCCTCGAAGTTGGGCACCGCCGCGTAGCCGTCGTCGCACGTGCAGGTGGGGAAACCGTTGGTCGCCACGCAGGCGCCGTGCTCACCGCAGTCGGTGCCGGCGCAGACGTCGCCCATCTCGACCCCGAGATCGAGCTCGCCCAGCGACGCCATCATGTCGAACTCCACCCGCTCGCAGACGATGGTGTCGATCGTGTCCCGCTGCATCGTGCGGGGGCCCTGGACTCGCCGGGCGACCTCGCCCGCGGGGCAGACGCAGCCGTCGAACCCGGACGCCGTCACGGCGCAGGAGGCCCCTTCGCCGCAGTAGCTGTCGCCGCAGGGGGTGCGCGTGTCCTCGTCGGGGGCGAGGGCGCAGACCTCCACCGCGGGGCGGTCGGACAGGTCCAGCGTCGGGTCCAGGTCCGGCAGGTCGGTCGCCTCGAAGGTCGGGTCGATGTCCATGTCCCAGGCCGAGGCGCGGGCGTAGACGCGGGTGATGTAGGGGTGCTCCGCCTCCACCGCGGTCAGGTAGGCGCGGGCGTCGTCGTACTGCGGGTCCCAGGACCAGCTGCCCTCGAGCTGGTTGTTGACGCCCAGCAGGTCGTCGGCGAACTGGGGCACGAACGCCTTGCCGCCCGCCTGGTCGATCTGCCAGGCGATGAGCGCGTCGTAGTTGGACATGCCGTTGCGGGGGTCCGCCTGCACGTCGGCGACGTCGATCTCCAGGTTGGACCAGGTCGACGCCTGCCACCGCTCCTCCGCCGCGATGAACGCCATCACGCCCATCTCCGGCTCCGCGGCGACGCCGGTCAGCGTCAGGGGCACCATCGGCTCGCTCCCCGGGGTGGTGAACGCGACGGGGGCGATGTCGCTGACGTTGGACTCCGGCAGGAGCTTCATGCACAGGAACTTGAGCCCCTGGGCGACGTACTCCGCGACCATCGGCTCCATCTCGGGGGTGATCAGGTAGTCGTTGTCGTTGAGCCAGGCGATGAGGGCGTCGGGGTCGTCGGAGCTGACGACCTCCGGGTCGAAGGGGCCGACGTGGGGCAGGTCGACGTGGTCGACGGGGTTGTCGAAGCCCTGGCCGCCGGCGCCGGAGTCCTCCGCCATCGGGGCGGCGCCGCCGAGGGTCGCCCGGTTGTTGAAGCTGCCGCCGGCCTGTCCGTTGCACTTGGTCGGCGGGGTGATGATCGTCGGCATGGTCGCCGAGTCGAGGAGGAGCAGCGTCTGCGCCGGGGCGAGCACCATGGCGCCGTCACCGGTGTCGATCGGCACGTCGGTGACCGGCACCACCCACGAGAACGCGTCGGGGTCGCCCGCGTAGCGGATCTCCACCGTCGTCGTGATCGTGTCGTCGTCGTTGACCTCGAACAGGATGCGTTCGGCGTTCTGCTGCACCGGCAGCAGGTTGACCGAGCTGCAGAAGAAGCCGCCGCACGCCTGGGCGGCGGTCGGCGCGAGCGCCAGCGCCAGGGCGCAGGCGGTGAGGAGGGCGGGGAGGGTCCTGTTCACGGGGTCGCTCCCGCACGTCCCTGCGGGACATGCTGACGCGGCTCGGCCCTCTCGGGCCGGGCGGTTCGTCTCCTGAGGGCGCCGGCGGCGCCGAGCAGGAGGAGGAGGGCGAGCGCGGCGGGCTGGTCCGCGTCGCCGGTGGAGCAGGCGCAGCCGGCCCACAGGAGCTGGTCGGCGTCGTACGTCCGGCCGGCCTTGACGCAGGTCACGTCGCGGCCGTCGAGATCGATGGCGGCGTAGCCGTCGTCACAGCTGCAGGTGCCGAAGCCGTTGACGGCGACGCAGGCGCCGTTCTCACCGCAGGTGTCGCTCGCGCAGGGATCATCCCCGAACGCCACGTCGCTCATCTCCGCCACCGACGCCATCAGCTCGAAGTCGAGCGACTCGCAGGTGACCGTCGGCTGCAGGTCCCGGGCGAGGGCCCGGGGGGCGGTGATCAGCCGGGCGGCGAAGCCGTCGGGGCAGATGCAGCCGTCGATGCCCTGCTCGGTCTCGGCGCACAGCGCGTCCTGACCGCAGTAGGTGTTGCCGCAGGCGACCCGCTGGTCGGCGGCGTTGCCCCGGCAGACCTCGACCGCGTCGCGGTCGGACAGGTCGATCGTGTTGGACAGGTCGCCGGCGTCGGTCGCCGTGAAGAAGGGGTCGGACGCCATCTCCCAGGCCGACGCCCGCGTGTAGAGGCGCGTGATCGTGCCGTGCTGATCGGACAGGTCGCTGATGTACTCGAGCGCCGGGTCGAACGTGGGGTCCCAGGACCAGTTGTTGATCGCGGTGTCCGCCACGCCGCCGAGGTCGCCGCTGAACTGGGCGATGGTGCCCTGCCCGCCCGCCTGGTCGAGCCGCCAGCTGACCAGCGGGTAGTAGTTGGACTGGCCGGTGCGCGGGTTGGCCATCACGTCCTCGGTCGCGATCTCGAACGTCTCCCAGTTGGACGACTCGTACCGGTCCTCGGCCGCGATGAGGGCGATGACGCCCATCTCCGGCTCGGCCGCGACGGCCGTCAGCTGGATCGGGATCATCGGCTCGGTGGCCGGGTAGGTCATGGAGATCGGGGCGACGTCATCCGACTCGGCGTCCGGGGCGAGCTTCAGCGCGAGGAACTTCATGCCGGCGGCGACGTACTCGGCGACGAACGGCTCCATCTCCGGGGTGATCAGGTAGTCGTTGTCGTTGAGCCACGCGATGAGGGCGTCGGGGTCGTCGGAGCTGACCACGGTCGGGTCGAACGGGCCGACCTGCTCCAGGTCCTCGACGACCACGCCGTCCTCGTCGAACGAGGAGTCATCGTCATCGCCTCCGGCCATCGCCCGGTTCTGCGGGAACGGACTCGGGGTCGAGGTGCACTTGGTCGGGGGCGGGACGATCGACGGGGCGGTCGCGTCGTCCAGCATCGTCAGCGCCCAGGCGTCGACCTCGACCTCCAGGTCGGGCGTGTCGGTCACCGGCACCACCCACGAGAAGTCGTCGGGGTCGCCGGCGTAGCTGATCTCGACGACGGCGGTGACCGTGCCGTCGTCGTGCACCTCGAACAGGATGCGCTCCGCGTTCTGCTGCACGGGGACGAGGTTGACCGAGCTGCAGAAGAAGCCACCGCAGGCGAGGGCCGCGGTGGGAGCTGCGAGCA
Organism: uncultured Rickettsiales bacterium; assembly: GCA_964416435.1. GTDB lineage: Bacteria > Myxococcota_A > UBA796 > UBA9615 > UBA9615 > CAYQEG01. The sequence goes on along the minus strand of CAYQEG010000227.1, from coordinate 1,930 downwards.
GCGTCGCGAAGGCGACGCCGGCGGACAGGAGGGGGACGCGGGTCATGGTGGGCATGGTGCCCGGGATCCCGTGCAAGGGAAATGCCGTCGGCGGGGGTCCGCCCGGGCCTGTCGCGCCGGCGCCCCGTCAGTCCAGGCGCCGCCGGCGCGCGAGGCCGCCGACCAACAGCAGCGGCAGCAGGTAGTTGCGAACGGTGGAGTCCTTGCCGCAGCCGCTGCACCCTCGCCCGGGGGGCGCATCGGAGAAGCCGACGCCGTCGGTGCCCTGGCGGAGCTCGGCGGCCCAGCGCCAGCCGGGTCCTCCCTGGTCGCTCTCGAAGCGCGTGATCGGCGACGCGACCATCCAGGCGCCCTCGTAGCCCTCCTCCTTCAGCCCGTCGAGGCGGACGTGGGCCTCCCACACGCCGTCGACGAGCTCCGGCTCGACTTGCAGCTGGGCGAGCACCTCGTTGGAGCGGACCGCGGCGAACTGCACGGTCCACTCGACCGGCTGGCCGTCGAAGTCGGCGTCCCCCTCGAAGTGGGCCACGAACCGGCGGTTGTCCTCCGCCTGGGTCAGCCCGAACCAGACGAAGCTGCTGCCCAGGAACTCCGGCGACTCGAGCGAGCCAGCCTCCAGACCCCCGTCGATCGGCAGGTCGAGCGCGTTGTACTCATCGGCCGTCGAGTTGGGCAGGTAGGCGAACAGCTGCAGGTCCCGGACCCCGTACAGGAAGTCGTACCGCGGGTAGTCGCCCTCCGCCGCCCGGGCGAGGAACGTGCCGTACTCGGCGAGGAACGACGTGTCGCGGCCCGCGAGCACCACGTCCAGCTCGTCCGGCACCGTGTACCCGGTCCGGCCGTCCAGCTGCTCCCACAGCTCCCGGTGCCAGTCGGCGTCCCCGAGCGAGCCCTCGATGCTCAGCGGCAGCACGAACATCCCGTACTGGTGGCCCTGGGGGTTGTGGGTCTCGACGGACAGCCAGGGTTCGGTCGCCCAGAGGGCGGAGAACCACTGCAGGTACTGCTGGCTGTCGGGCCAGACCACGCCCTGCTGGTAGGCGGCGCCAGCCTCCATGAACCAGCGGTTCGGGGTGGTGTCCCAGGCGAGGAAGTACTCGTCGAGCCCGTACGTCAGCTGCACCGTGTGGAACAGCTCGTGGGCGACCACTTCGGCGATGAACGACCGGTCCGCGTCGGACTGGAGCAGCTCCTTGTTCAGGACGAAGAACGGGATCCAGTCGTCGCCGCAGGGCTGCAGCCAGGCGTACCCCCCCAGGCCGCTGAGCCGCTCCACCGCCACCACCATCTCGTACTCGTCCATCCCCATCGGCAGCTGGAAGCCCAGGTCGACGGTGAGCCGCTCCAGCGAGTCCTCGAGCAGGTCAGCGACGTCGTCGGCCTGGGACTGCGACAGGAACACCGAGTCGTTCCAGTGCAGCGCGAAGTGCTCGGTGACCATCTGGTGGTCGTAGGGCTGCCCGTCGAGGCTGACCGCCTCGCCGGGGTGGCAGACGTCGCGGCCCCCGGGGTTCGCGCGATACAGAGGCGAGACCTGCCATTGCAGCTCGTGCCGCTCGTCGTCGGTGAGGGCCGGGTCGTGCCAGCGGTCCAGCAGGTCCGGTGTGCCGCAGAAGGTGGCGGCCGCGGCAGCCGCTGCGAGGGTGATCATCGGCGCCTCCCCGCCCCCCCCAGGAGGAGGGCGAACATCAAGAACGCCAGCATGCTCCGGGTCGAGCCCCCGCCCTGTGACGAGGCGCAGCCGGCGCAGGAGATGCCGGGCGGGATGCGGACCTGCACCGGGTCGGGGCACGTCTCGTCGGCGTCGCCGTCGCAGTCCTCGTCGATGCCGTTCTCGCAGACCTCGACTGCGCCGGGGTGGACCGGCGGTGCGTTGTCGTCGCAGTCGAACCGGCAGACCACCCACTCGTCGGTGTCGGCGTCCCAGGTC
>CAYQEG010000226.1:0-12710 GCA_964416435.1 uncultured Rickettsiales bacterium | reverse complement strand
CCGCCACCTGGCGTCGAGACGACCCATCTCGGCCCTGCCTGACGGCCCACCCCGCCATCTAGCGTCAAGACGACCCATCTCGGCCCTGCCTGGCGCTCCGCCGCCCCCCGGGCCTGCCGTCAATCGTCGGGAGCGTCCTCGCCCGCCTCCTTCTCCTTGCGGGCGTCGATCACCTTCTTCAGGCCCGGCCCCTGGATGGCGAAGGCGATGCCGCCGCCGATCCGGACCTCGGGGTCGACCTCCTTGTAGATGACCACCGCGGCCAGGAACTCCGGCCTCAGCCGGAACGGCGACTTGCCCAGCGGGATGTCGACGCCGACGGGGAAGTACAGCTGCTTGGGCCAGTCGTTCTCCGCGGGGAAGGTCCACGTCATCTCGAAGTGGGGCGAGAAGTAGGGGGCCGGGCCGTAGTCACCGCCGATGCGTCCGCCGATCGTCAGGCCGACGTCGAAGCCACCCCCGAACGCCAGGTTGCGGTGCTCCTGGCCGATCCCGCAGCACAGCGCCGCGAGCAGCCCCAGGTCGATCGAGACCGCGACCGGACGCTTGACCGGCTGGATGCGGATGTCGAACGCGCCGCCGTAGGTCGCCAGGGAGTAGGTCCAGAACGTCCCCCCCATCTCCACGTGGCCGCCCAGCCCTCCCCGCAGCCCCGCCTGGATCTCCATCCCGCCGAACTCCGACGGGTTGGTGCGCCCCGCGGCGCCCAGGCCGACGCCGACCTCGACGTCCCCCTTGGCGAGGATCTCCGGCGAACGGAACCGGTAGGCCGGCCCGCACCCGGCGAGCGCCAGGCAGAGCACCGCCGCCAGCGCGCCGGCGACGATGGAGAGGGGTCGGATCCGGGCCATCAGCTCTCCCCGCAAGGGCCGGCGTCGAGCTTACACCCGGGCCCTCGCGGCGGATTCGCCGCCATCAGCTCTTCCGCAGCCGCGGCCGCGCCTCCAGGAACCCCTTCGTCCGGGGCGACAGCTCGCGGCCGACCAGGGACGCGGTCGACGTCAGCCGGCACCGCGCCAGGAACCGGAGCACCTCGGGGCTGCGCGCCAGGGTCTCCTCGAGGTGCTCGTCCGACAGGAAGAACCGCTGCTCGGCCCCCAGCCAGAAGCCCCCGGTCGCCGGCAGGGTCCCGGGGAGGGCGAGCTCCTCGGTCGCCCCCGCGAGGGCCCGCACCGCGCTCGGGGGGAGCGTGCGCAGCTCGGCGAACGCCTCGAGCAGGGCGCTCTCGGCGTCGTCGAGGGACCTGCCTCCTCCGGCCAGCCGACGCGCTGCCCGCTGCCAGGGCGTCGGCTCCCCGGGCTCGACGCCCAGGCCCGCTCGACGCAAGGCGTGCAGCCGCTCCTCGAACGCGTCCAGCAGCGCGACGCCCAGCTCGGGCGCTCGCCCGACGGCCGGTCCGACCTCCTGCCATCTCAAGGCGCAGAGCCGTACGGGCGTCGTCGCCCGCACCGTGGTGGTCGCCGACCAGCCGGTGAGCAGCCCGTCCTCCCCGAAGAAGTCCCCCTCCACGAGGGTGTCGACCACCTCGCCGTCGCGGATCACCTGGGCGTCGCCGTCGAGGAGCAGGCACAGCCCGGGGGAGCCGGCCCCCTGCTTCACGATCCGGGATCCGGAGCGCTGCTGCACGACCACGGCGTCGTCTGCGAGTCGCTCCAGGAGCTCCCCGGGTAGCCGGGAGAGCAGGGGCACGCGGGCGAGCCGGTGGGCCAGGCCGTCGCGCTCCAGCCGCATGCGACCCGCGTCGAAGGCCCGCCGAGCATCGGCGCGGAGCGCGTCGACCGTCGGCAGCGTCGCCGGATCGTCGGCCCGAGGACGGGCCGCCCGCAGCAGCCCTTCCGCCAGCTCGGGCGCCTCCTCGATCGCCTCCAGCAGCGCGACGCGGGGCACGCTGAGCAGCAGGCTGGGCTCCACCGTGGTGACGTCCGCGTTGCGGGGCTCGCCCGTGAGGACAGACAGCTCGCCGACGACCGCCCCGTCGAGCAGCTCGGCCAGCGCCTCCCGCCCGTCTTCGATGTCCCGCTCGACGAGCAGCCGACCCTCCAGGAGCAGGAACAGCCGGCCTCCGGGGCCGCCCTCCCGCACCACGAACCGATCCGAGGGCAGGCGCCGTCGGACCGAGCGCTCGGCGAGCAGCCGCAGCGACGAAGCGGGCGCCCCCGCGAGCAGCGGGACGCGGGTCAGCGCCTCGACGTCCCGGGCCAGGTCTTCCGCGCGGGCGCGGGTGAACAGCCAGCCGACGGCGACCGTCTCCACGGTGAGCACCGCCAACACGCCGAAGCGCGCCGGGCCGCCGAGGGTGAGGAGCAGGTCGTAGGCGCCGTGAGCCGTGATCGCGGCGACCGCGGCCGCGACGGTCGCCTTCGCGGCGGCCGGCCCCAGCGCGGACCAGCGCCCCAGCGCGACGCCGATCAGCGCGCTGTGGAGCACGTGACCGGGCACCGCCGTCATCGCCCGGATGGCCCCGGTGCTCGCCCCGTACTGGCTCACGTAGGCGATGTTCTCGGCCGCCGCGAAGCCGACCGCGACCGCGACGGCGTAGACCACCCCGGAGACCAGCCGCTCCCAGCGACCGGGCCACCCCGCGACCGCGAGCGTGGCGCCGAGCTTGAGCAGCTCTTCGCTCGTGGCGACCAGTCCGAAGGCGCGGACGGCGTCGGGTGCGTCGGCGAGGGCGGGGGTCAGCCAGCGTTGCAGCACCGCCGCGAGTCCGAACATGGCGACGCCGGCGAGCACGGAGCCGACGACCCGCGAGGCGGGCTCGGGGGCTCGGCGAACGGCGTGCAGGTACCAGGCGAGCAGCGCGGCGCATGGCGCGAGGGCGACGAGGAGCAGCAACGCTCCGCCGACCAGGCCCTGGGGCAACGGCTACTCCTGCACCGGGGTCAGGGCATCAACGATTCGGGGAAGCAGATCCGCGGCTGCTCGACGTCGTTGACGGTCGCGTTGGCGCAGCCGTCGCACGCGCCGTCGAAGCTGGCGACCGCGGTGACCGAGCCGACCTCGTTGCTGTGCGCGCTGGTCATCTCGCCCGCCTTGGCGCCCGCGCAGTCCTGGTTGAGCACCAGGCTGGCCACGGTGACGTCCCAGTCCAGGCCGGTCACGGACGCGTAGGTGCCTTCGAGATCGAGCGAGATGTCGGTCTCGTCGAGGCTCGCCCAGGGGCCCGACGCGTTCAGGGTGCCGGCGTAGTCGAGGAACTCGGTGGCGAGGTTGCTCGCGACCTGGCCGGAGCCGTTCTCCGAGTCGACCTCGAGGGTCCCGTCGATGTGCATGCCCTGGGCGACGTACTCCTCGAAGGTGACGTCGACGGGGCCGCTGGCGAACATCGCGGACGGGGGGGGCTCGGCCGGCGGATCGCCCTCGGCCGGCGGATCGCCCTCGGCCGGCGGGGCGCCGTACTTCTGGGCGATGATCACCCCCGATCGATCGGGGCAGCCGGCGAAGTCGAACCGCACCGTGCCGCCGCCGTTCTCGTCCTGCGCCACCAGCTCTCCGGTGAAGCACTCGCTCGCGCTGATGTCGACCTCCGCGAGCACGGCGTCGGCCGTCCGGGCGAACTCCTCGGCGAGCTGCAGGCCGACACCGAGGGTGACCATCACCTGCATCGGCAGGTAGCGGGCCTCGTTGCGGGCGAGCTCGTTGTCGGTGATGTCGTCGACGGCGCACCCGCCGCCGGCTTCGCCCTTGAGGGTGTCGGGTCGGGTCAGCATGAGGCCGACGCCCACGAGCAGGGCGAGACCCACGATGGGCAGGACGCGTTTGGTTCGGACGTTCACGGGCAGTTTCCCTCCGTCGCCGGATTCGGCGCTCCCCACCACCCTGAGGAGATTCGAGGTGCGAGCTTACACCCGCGCGAGGAACGTCCAAGCCGGGCCGGCGGTGCACCCCGAGTCTGGTCCCGGCGGGTCCCCCATCCCGTTACACGGGGTTACGGGGCGGCGGCGGCGGCGGCGGCGCGGCTACACTGGCGACCTTGCGCGAGCGAGCCGAACGTCGGCCCCTGTCGCTGCCGAAGCGGGCGTTGTACTCGCTGGTGGCGCTGGTGCTCTTCTTCATCGCCCTGGAGCTGGTGCTCTGGGGCGTGTCGGTGATCGTCTATCACCAGCGGGTCGGCAAGCTGAACCCGACGGGGGCGCCCGAGGAGGGCGTCTACCGGATCGTGACGTTCGGCGACTCGGTGACGGCGGGGCAGGGCACGGCGCCGCAGTACAGCTACCCGCGGCAGCTGGAGCAGCTGCTGGTCGACACCAACCCCGACGGCCGGTTCGAGGTGATCAACAACGGGGTGTACGCGCTGAACAGCTCCCGGTTGGCGGACCTGCTGCCGGGCTGGCTGGACGAGTTCCAGCCGAACGCGATCGTGGTGATGACGGGCTGCAACAACGCCTGGAACTACCGCAACAGCCACATCGATCAGCTGGGCGACCTGCCGCCGCTGGACCTCGCGCAGCGCACGGCGTGGCAGCGGCTGCTCGACAAGTCGCGCACCTACCGGTTCCTGCGGGTGGCCCTGAAGCGTCAGAAGACGGGCTTCGGGATCTCGGTGGACCAGGAGCCGGAGCCGGTGCTGCGGGGGACGATGCAGATCAGCGCGTCGGTCAGCCCCGCGGTGGACGGCACGGCGCGCACGCTGGAGCGACAGCGGCAGGTGATGCAGGACGCCGAGGCGCTGGACAAGCTGCTGATGTACGACCTGGAGCTGATCGCCCAGGCGGCCAAGGCGCGAGGCGTCGAGGTCGTGCTGATGACCTACCCGTTCCGGCCTCCCTACCAGGACCACTACGGGATCACGCGTCGGTTCGCGGCGTCCCGGGAGGTGATCCCGGTCGACAACCTCGCGCTGTTCCAGCGGTACGCGAGCGTTCGCCGGGACCTGGACCTGTTCAGCGCCGACCGCGGGCACCCCAACGCGACCGGCTACCGGGTCGTCGCCTGGAACATCTACGAGGCGCTCCGGCTGCGCCAGGATCGGCTGGGCCTGGCGTTGGCGGTCCCGCCGGACCCGATCGACGCCTTCAAGGACCGGGACTACCTGGAGTCGCTCTACACGGAGGTCGAGGCCGCCTGCCAGCTGGAGAGCGCCGACGAGTACAGCTGGGAGACCCTGGGCCACGTCGCGATGGAGCTGGACGACTTCGAGCGAGCCCAGGCGGCGTTCCGCACCGCGTTCGACGTCAGCGGCGGCGCCCCCCAGTTCTACGAGTCCCTCGGCAACCTGTACGTCCGCCACCAGCGCTGGGACGAGCTGGCCGACCTGGTCGAGGAGATGCGCCGGCTGCGGGGGGACCGCAACGACATCCAGTTCTACCTGCAGATGTTCGAGCGGCAGGCCGAGGGCCAGGGCCGGTAGCGCCCGCCGCTTCCCGGACGGGGAGCTACTCCCCCTTGCCCGCGATCAACCGGTGCTGCCTCAGCAGCTTCCTCAGGTGATGTCGCGTCAACCCCACGTCCCGGGCGGTCCGGGACAGGTTGGCGCCGTTGCGGGACAGGGCGGCGGACAGGTACTCGCGCTCGAACGCCGAGAGGGCCGCCTCCTTCGCTTCCTTGTAGGGGAGGCGGAGGTTCATCTCCGGCACGATCGCGCCGCGAACGTCGTCGCCGGCCATGACCGGGGAGAGACGCAGCGGCAGGTCGTCCAGCGTCACCACGCCCGGGGGGGCGAGCAGCAGCGCCCGCTCGAGGACGTTGCGGAGCTCGCGGATGTTGCCCTGCCAGGGGTGCTGGCGGAGGCGACCGAGGGCGGGGCCGTCTTCGACTTCGATGTGCTCCCCGCCGATCCGGGCGAGCAGGCGCTTCGTCAGCAGGCCCAGGTCGTCGAGCCGGTCCCGCAGCCGCGGCATCGTCACGCGGACCACCGCCAGCCGGAAGTACAGGTCCCGCCGCAGCTCGCCTCGCGCGACCGCGTCCTCGGGGGACTTGCCGCACGCGGCCACCAGCCGCACGTCCACCGGGCGCGTGTCGAACTCGCCCAGCCGCACCACCTGGCGCGTCTCGATCACCCGGAGCAGCTTCGGCTGCAGGTCCAGCGGCAAGGAGTCGAGCTCGTCCAGGAACAGCGTGCCGCCCCGCGCGCTCTCGAACACGCCCGGCCGATCCTGCATCGCGCCGGTGAACGCCCCGCGTCGATGGCCGAACAGCTGCGACTCCACCAGCTCCGGCGCCACCGCCGAGCAGTCCAGCACCACCATCGGCCCCGAGCTGCGGCCCGAGTGCTCGTGCAGCGCGCGCGCGGCCAGCTCCTTGCCGGTGCCCGTCTCGCCGTCGACGAGCACGTTGACGTCCTTGCCGGCCACCCGCTCCAGCACCGCGAACACCTGGCGCATGGCTACCGAGGTGCCGAACAGCTCGCCGAAGTGGTCCGCCGTGCTCGGCGTCAGCATCAGCGGCGCTTCGTCCGTCCGCAGGTGCATCCGCGTGCGACCGAGCTGAACCACCGTGCCGGCCGGCACCAGGCTCTCGATCACCCGGGTTTTTCCGATGAACGTGCCGTTGGTGCTGCCCAGGTCCTTCAGCCGGACCGAGCTGCCCTCCAGGGCGATCTCGAGATGTTGTTTGCTGACCGCGCGATCCGTCAGGACGATGTCAGCATCCTTCGCTTTGCCCACCACGATGGTGCGTTTGCTGAGCGGAAACGCCAGACCGAGGTCCGGTCCTTCGATGACGCTGGCCGTCGCTCGGACCAACGCCTGGTTGGGATCACGGGGGTCATCCGGGGGGACGACGACGGTCTGGTGGCGGCCACCTCGGGACGGGTCGGGCATCGGGCTGGCAGAATACCAGCGTGACCGGCCCCGGCGACTCCACGCGCGGCTCCTCTGACCGCGCCGGCTCCCGGTCGGTCGACGGCCGCTACAAGCTCACGCGGCTCGTCGGCGCCGGCGGCATGGGCGAGGTCTGGCAGGCCGAGGACACCGCGGTCAGCCGCGAGGTCGCCATCAAGGTGCCGCGCCTGGACGGCGCGTTCGACCCGGCCACCTGGCTCGCCGCCGAAGCGCACACCGTCGCGCGCCTCAACCACCCCAACCTCGTCGCCCTGCTCGACCGGACGCTGCTACCCGCCGTCGACGGCGCGGACGAGCCGTCGCCCGCCCTCGTGTTCGAGTTCGTCGCCGGTCGCCCCCTGTCGATGTGGGCCGATCGGCCCCGCCCCTGGCGCTGGATCCGCGGGATCGCCCAGCAGGTCCTCAACGCCCTGGCCTACGCCCACGGGCGCGGCGTCGTGCATCGCGACCTCAAGCCGTCCAACATCGTGCTCTCCGGCGACCCCCTGGAGCCGACGGTCCACATCCTGGACTTCGGCATCGCCGCCTGGTCCAACCCCGGCCGCACCGGCGACGACCTGCCGTCGCGCAGCAACCTGTCGCCCATGGGCACCGGCACGGCGCCGGGGACCCGCGCCTACATGGCCCCCGAGCAGGTCGAGGGCGAGCTGGGCGACATCGGCCCCTGGTCGGACATCTACTCGCTGGGCGTCGTCGTCGCCGAGTTGCTGCTCGGCAAGCTGCCGTTCCCGGGCGGGAGCGACGACGCGGTCTGGAAGGGCCGCCTCCAGACCCGCTTCAGCCCGCCCGCGCAGGCGCTGTCCGACCTCGGCATCCCGCTGCGCCGCTTCCTGCTGCGCATGCTCGCCCCCGATCCGGCCCAGCGCTTCGGCTGGGCCGCCGACGCCAAGCGGGTGCTCCCCAGCTCGATGATCCACGACCTGACGACGCCGGCCCCCGAGCCCGCGCTGTCGCCCGAGTCGACCGACGTCATGCTGCAGGTGGTCCCCCGCGACGAAGAGCGGGACACCGACCCCGACCTGGACCGGCAGGCGATCCTCCACGAGCCGATCGTCGAAGGCGGCTCCATCACCCTCGAGCTCGCCCCCGCGGGGGACGAAGAGGTGCAGCTGCCGCCGTCGTGGGCCGTCGACAAGCCCGACCCGCGCGCGTGGGACGAGGGCCTGGGCCGCAGCGAGGTGCGCGCCACCGCCGCGGTGCCGGCCGTCTCGTACGCCCTGCTGTCGATGCGCGACGCCCCCCTGCACGGCCGCAAGAAGGCCTGGAAGAAGGCCTGGAAGCACCTCGCCCAGGTCGCGACCACCCGCCGCCCCGCCCTGCTGCTCGTCGAGGGGCCCGGCGGCCGGGGCAAGACCCGCTTCGCCCGCGAGCTGGCGGCGGTCGCCGAAGAGGTCGGCGTCGCTCGCTCCCACCACGTCCGCTTCCGCGGGGACGGCTCGGGGGCTGGCGCGCTGCGTCGCCTGTTGCACCGCATCCTGCGCGTCGCCGAGCTGCCCGAGCACCTGCGCGAGGACCGGGTCCGCCGGGTCCTGTCCGAGGCCGGCTACCCCTCCGAAGCGGACCTCGTGCCGCGCCTGATCGCGATGCTGACCCCCCGTCAGCACCGTCGGGGCCCGGAGCTCGAGGAGGCGACCACCGCCATCGAGCTGTTCCGGGTGCTCTGTCGTCGCCGGCCGCTGCTGCTGTGGCTGGAGGACATCGACCGGGCGTCCGACCGAGCGCTGCTCACCTGGATGAGCCAGCTCTTCCGCGCCGAAGGGGAGCTGCCCGTCGCCGTCGTCGCGACCTCCCGCGTCTCCGAGGGCAAGGCGACGCCGCAGGGCGAGCCCGGCTGGGTGATGCTCCGCGCCAACGAGTGCACCGAGGTGCTCCCGATGGAGCCCCTGACCGACGACGCGATCGGCTCGGTCCTGGCCTTCACGTCGGGCACCTCGCCGGACCTCGGGCTGGAGATCGCGCGCTGGAGCAAGGGCGACCCCCGCGCCGCGCAGCAGATCGCCCGCCACCTGCACGAGACCGGCCGCCTGCGCTGGAAGCCCGACGGCTACGAGCTGCGCGGCGACACGCCGTCCACGGCCGGTCACCTGAAGTTGGACTCGATCCTGCGCGCCCGCGCGCGCGACGCCGTCGAGTCGGCCGACGACGTCGAGGCGACGCAGGCGGTGCTCGACCTGCTGTCCCTCGTGCGTGAGCGCGCGCGGCGCGTGTTCCTCGTCGACGCCGCGCGGCGCATCGGCATCGACTCCCGCCGCGTCGAGGCGGCCCTGGGGCCGCTCGTCATCGGGGCGCTGGTGGACGTGCGGGACGAAGGGCCGCGCCTCGCCCACACCGCGCTGGCGCTGTCGATCCGAGACGGGATCGAGCTGAAGCGTCGCACCGAGCTGCACAAGGCGTGGGCCGTGGTGCTCGAAGCGAGCGGTCAGGGGCACGGCCGCGCAGAGCGGCTGATGGAGGCGGCGTGGAACCGGTCCCAGTGCGGACAGGAGGACCTCGCCGCCCGCGACGAGCTCGAGGCCGCCCACCTGCTGCGGGACCGCTGGGAGGTCAAGGCCGCATGGCGCGCCGCCGAGGCGGCCTGCGCGCGCGTGGCTACGAAGTCGGAGCTGCTCAAGCCCAAGGAGGAGGCCGACCTGCAGGTCCTCGCCGCGGTGCTGGAGCACGAGGTGCGGGAACCGCCGGGCAGCCCGTCGGAGCTGGCCGGCTCGCTCGACATGCTGCAGCCCCTGTGGGTCGCGCTGCCTCCGTCGATCGAGCGGTGCCGGGCGGACCTCGTGCACGCCGACGCGCTGCGTCGCGCCGGTCGACCGGCCGACGCGAGGGAGTCGCTGCAGCGCGGGCTGGAGGGCTCCCGGGCGGTCGGCTCGACGTTGTGGGAGTGCCGCGCGCTGACGCTGCTGGCGGACTCGAGCCGGCTGGAGGGCGACCTGGCCCAGGCCGAGGAGTTCGGGGAGCAGGCGTGGGCGCTCGGACAGCAGCTCCACGACGAAGCGCTGCTCCAGTCCGTGATCGTCGCGCGGCTCCCGATCGCCATCGCGATGGCGGACCTGGAGCGCAGCAAGCTGCAACTCGACAAGCTCCGGGGTCACCTGCGCACGCGCGCGTCCTGGCAGGACCTGCAGAACCTGTGGATGTACCGAGGCGAGGTGGAGCGCATCGCCGGGCGCGACGACGCCGCCCGACAGGCCTACCAGACGGCCCTGGCGCTGGGCCGCCAGCGAGGCCTCGCCAACGCCAGCATCCTGCTCAACCTGGCGTCGATGAACCTGGAGGCGGGGGACCTGCCCGGCTCGGCCGAGGCGCTCGAGGAGTCGGGGGAGGCGCCCGGCCAGGCGAGCCCCTACTCCCACGAGCTGCGCACCGCCCGGGCCATCCTGAAGATGGAGCTCGCGGTGCGGCGCGAGGACCCCGCCGGCGCGGCGGCGTCGCTGCAGGACGCAGAGATCCTCCAGGCGCAGTCGCCCATCGCCGACCCCGTGCTGCTCGCCAGCCTGCGCCGGGCCTCGGGACACGACGGGGAGCTCGCCGGCACGCTGAGGCCCCGGCTCGAGACGCTGAGCATCGACATGGAAGGTCGGCTCAAGTACGCGGTGCGCCGCCGGCGCTGATCTCGATCGCTGAGTCGGTGGCCTCCGTCATGTGCGAGAGGGCCACTCCGGCAGCGGCGGTTGTGGGAAAAACCCCATGTCACTAGATGTGAAGGTCCTCTGAATCGAGGTCCGTCGTCACAATTGTGAGGCTGGCCCGCGGTTTGCAGACCGCGGGCCAGCGTGCCCCTTTCCCGAGCCACCACCGGCCACGCCGACTTGCCCGCGAGGGAGGAGCGCTGATGGAAGTCTCCGGGATCCTGGTCGCCTGCAAGCCAGAGCACATGCCCCAGGTCATCACTTCGCTGTCGGACCTTCCCTGGGCCGACGTCCACTTCACCGAACCGGTCGGTCGCATGGTCGTGACCATCGAAGCGACCGATCACCACCAGTCCATGGATCGTCTCAAGACCGTCAAGGGGCTGCCCCGGATTCTCTCGGCCGAGATGGTCGAGTACCGGGTCGAGACCCCACAGGAGTAGCAGTATGAGCATCGACCTCACCCGACGTGATTTCGTCAAGACCGCGGTCGCCGCATCGGTGGCCGGCAGCATGGGCATCGCGACCTCCGACGAAGCGAAGGCCGCGCTGACGGAGTCCGAGTCCGGCTGGAAATGGGACAAGTCCGTCTGTCGCTTCTGCGGCGTCGGCTGCGGCGTCATGGTCGCGACCAAGGACGGGAAGATCCGAGCCATCAAGGGCGACCCCGAGAGCCCCGTCAACCGGGGCATCAACTGCGTCAAGGGGTACTTCAACGCCAAGATCATGTACGGCGAGGACCGGCTGACGCAGCCGCTGCTGCGGAAGCGGGACGGCGCGTACCACAAGGACGGTCGGTTCGAGCCCGTCTCGTGGGACGAGGCGTTCGACGTCATGGCCACCAAGTTCAAGGAGTACTACGCCGCGGAGGGGCCGGGCTCGGTCGCGATCTTCGGCTCCGGCCAGTACACGATCGACGAGGGCTACGCGGCCGCCAAGCTGATGAAGGCGGGCTTCCGGTCGAACAACATCGACCCCAACGCGCGGCACTGCATGGCGTCGGCGGTGGCCGGCTTCATCCAGACCTTCGGCATCGACGAGCCGGCCGGCTGCTACGACGACATCGAGCACACGGACGCCGTCGTGACGTGGGGCGCCAACATGGCCGAGTGCCACCCGATCCTCTGGAGCCGGGTGACCGACGTGAAGCTGACGAAGCCGGACACCGACGTCATCAACCTGTCGACGTACACCAACCGCACGTCCGACCTGGCCGACCTGGAGCTGATCTTCAAGCCCCAGACGGACCTCGCGATCCTCAACTACATCGGGCGCGAGATCGTCACCCGGGGCGTGCAGAACCAGGAGTTCATCGACAAGCACTGCATCTTCGCCACCGGCCCGACGGACATCGGCTACGGCCTGATGGCCGACCACCCCGCGGAGCAGGGACAGAAGATGCGCGGCAAGGCCGGCGCTCACTGGTCGATCACCTGGGACGAGTTCACGAAGGGCCTGGAGCCCTACACCGCCGAGTACACCAGCGAGCTGTCCGGCGTGCCGGTCGACAAGCTGAAGGCGCTGGCGGACCTGTACTGCGACCCGGACAAGAAGATCGTCAGCTTCTGGACCATGGGCTTCAACCAGCACACCCGGGGCACCTGGGTGAACGAGCAGATGTACATGGTGCACCTGCTCATGGGGAAGATGTCCCTGCCGGGCAACGGCGCCTTCTCCCTCACCGGCCAGCCTTCGGCCTGCGGCACCGCCCGCGAGGTCGGCGTCTTCGCGCATCGGCTGCCCGCCGACATGGTCGTCAAGAACGGCGGCCACCGGGCCAAGAGCGAGGAGCTGTGGAAGATCCCCGCCAAGACCCTCAACCCGAAGGTCGGCACCCACGCGGTGAAGATGATGCGGGCGCTGCGCGCGGGCGACGTGAAGTTCTACTGGGCGATGGTCACCAACCCCTTCCAGGACTTCGCCAACGCCAACGAGTGGATCAACGCGGCGCGCACCGGCGACAACTTCATCGTCGTCTCCGACTGCTACCCGACGGTCAGCTGCAAGGTCGCCGACCTGGTCCTGCCCGCGGCGATGATCTACGAGAAGTGGGGCGCCTACGGCAACGCCGAGCGCCGCACCCAGCACTGGCGACAGCAGGTGATGCCCCCCGGCGAGGCGAAGGGCGACCTGTGGCACCTCGTCGAGTTCAGCAAGCGCTTCACCATCGGCGAGTGCTGGAAGGAGCAGCCGCTGAAGGGGCTGAAGGCCGAGGGCTTCGAGGACGGCAAGCTGCCGGACGTGATGGCCGCCGCCAAGGAGATGGGCTACACGCCGGACCAGACGCTGTTCGACGTGCTGTTCA
>CAYQEG010000225.1:0-12781 GCA_964416435.1 uncultured Rickettsiales bacterium | reverse complement strand
GGCGGCGAGGGCCGGCGGAAACCGGTGCGGGACTTGTGCCGATGGCATCTAGTCGACGCGGGAGGCGCGAAACTCGTCGAGCAGGCTCGCCCGGACGTCGGCGTCGAGCTCATCGACGGTCGAGTCGACCGCTTCGGCCGCCGAGCGGATCACCAGGTCGAACTGGCGCACCACCTCCTGGCAGACGTCGCACATGCTCAGGTGCATGCGGAACATCGCCCGGCGCCACCAGGACATCTCATCGCCGAGGAAGGCCGAAGCCTCCTCGTAGATGTCGTGGCAGGTCGGCATGAAGTACGTGAGCGGTCGCATCAGTCCTCGGCCTGGTTGGCCTCCCCGGCGAGCCACTCCTCGATGGCTGCGCGAAGCCTCGCGCGACCGCGGTGGAGCAGCACCCGCTGGTTGGACTCGGTGATCTCGAGAAGGTTACAAACTTCCTTGCTGCCCAACCCGTCGACGTCGCGCAGGGTGACCACGGTCGCCTGCATCGGAGGGATGCCCTCCAGCACGCGGCTCACCAGGCCGGAACCCTCGAGGGCCAGGGTCAGCGACTCGGGCGAGTCCACCGCCCAGCCCGACGGCGGTCGCAGCCACCCGCCCCCGCTCGCGAACCGGTCGGCGTCCAGGCCGCCGTCCTCGTCGGCCGAGCCGATGGAGCTCAGCGGCACCGTCCGTCCCTCGCGGGTGGCGCGGGTCCGAGCCCGGTTGGCGACGATGGTAAACACCCAGGTCTTGAGCGACGAGCGCCCCTCGAACCGGGGCAGGCCGGTGATGACCGCCTTCCAGGTCTCCTGGACCACCTCGTCGGCGACGTCGTCGCTGCGACAGAACCGACGCGCCAGGCGCCGCAGGCCGGGAGACCAGGAGTCCAGGATCAGGGCGAAGGCGCGGTCGTCGCCCTCCAGGAGCGCCGGCACCAGCTCGTCGTCCGGCGGCAACGGGCCGCGGACGGAGGGGCGCCGCGAGGGCTTCGGGGGAGCTTGGACGCTGCTGGCCACGCGGGTACGTACGGGCACCCGCGCGGACCGGTTACATCGACCCCGTCAACGGAACGGGCTGTGTTGGGCCAGGGCCTCGATGACCCGCCGGTTCTGCCGCGCCTCCGCCTCCACGAAGTCCCCGACCGCGTCGTGCAGCCCCGGGTGGGCGACCCAGTGGGCGGAGTGGATGCCGGTCGGCAGGAACCCGCGGGGGATCTTGTGCTGGCCCTGGGCGCCGGCCTCGTACAGCTGCACGCCGCGCTCGATGCAGTCCTCGATGGGGGCGTAGAAGCAGGTCTCGAAGTGCAGCTGCTCGAAGCGGGCGTCGCACCCCCAGTAGCGGCCGTACAGCCCCTCGTCCCGCTCGAAGCAGAGCGCGCCGGCGACCAGGTCGTCCCCGGCGTAGCCGGCGGCGAAGCGCACGCGGTGGCTGAAGGTCTCCCGAATCTGCACGAAGAAGTCGGACGACAGGTACGCCTGGCCCCACTTGCGGGAGGACGTGTCGCGGTAGAAGCGCTCGATGGCGCGCCAGTGTTCGTCGTCCAGCTCCTCGCCCCCGAGCATGCGGACGGTCAGCCCCTGCTCGGCGACCTTGCGACGCTCCCGTCGGATCTCCCGCCGCCGCTTGGAGCGCATCGCCCCGAGGTAGTCGTCGAACGTCTCCCAGCCCTGGTTGCGGAAGTGGTACTGCAGGGTCAACCGCGGGTGGTAGCCGACGTCGGCGAGCAGGTCCCGCTCCTGCTGCGTCACGAAGAGCCAGTGCACGGACGAGGCGCCCAGCTGGCTCGCCGCGTCCATCGTCGCGGCCGCGAGCGCGCGGGCGACGTCCTCCCCCGCCCCGGGGGCGAGCAGGATCCGCCGCCCGGTCGCCGGGGTGAACGGCACCGCCACCACCAGCTTGGGGTAGTACGGCAGCCCCGCCCGCTGGGCCGCCTCCGCCCAGGACCAGTCGAAGATGTACTCGCCGTAGCTGTGCCCCTTGAGGTAGGCGGGCACGGCGCCGACCAGCTCGTCCCCCTCCCACGCGCACAGGAACAGCGGCTGCCACCCGGTGCCCCGCCCGACCGAGCCGGATCGCTCGAGCGCGGCGAGGAACGCGTGCTCGCAGAACGGCGACGGGCCGGTCTGCAGGCGGTCCCAGGCGTCGGCATCGACCTCGGTCGCTCCATCGAGGATGGAAAGGCGCATCTACGCATCCTATAGTCCGCGGCCCATGGCGAAGAAGGATCCGAAGGAAGATGGCCAGGTACTGACGCGGAAGAAGGCTCAGACCAAGAAGCCGCGGATGTACAAGGTGCTGCTCCACAACGACGACTACACGCCGATGGAGTTCGTCGTCGCGATCCTCCAGCACATCTTCGGCCGGGGGGAGGTCGACTCCACGGAGATCATGCTCCACGTGCACAACAACGGCGTGGGGGTCGCCGGCGTCTACAGCTACCAGGTGGCGGAGACGAAGGTGCAGAAGGTGCTCGCCACCGCCAAGCGGCACGAGTACCCGCTCCAGTGCTCGATGGAACCCGAGTAGGCGGTCGACGCAGCCGGTGACCCCACCCGTCCCCGTCGGACCGTTCGAGCTGACCGGCGTGCTCGGTCGGGGCGGCATGGGGGAGGTCTGGTCCGGAGTCCACCGCGAGCTGGGTGAGCCCGTCGCGGTCAAGGTGCTCACGTCGAACCGGGCCCGGGATCCCGACTTCATCGACGCCTTCGCGGGCGAGGTGCGGGCCGTCGCCGCGCTGGACCACCCCCGCGTCGTCCGGGTGCACGACTACGGCCGGATCCCCGCAGGGGCCGACGAGGCGACGGAAGGCCAGCTCGTGCAGGGCAGCCCCTGGCTGGCGATGGAGCTGGTCCCCGGCGGCAGCCTGTCCGACCACCTCGCCCGGGGCTGGATGAGCTGGGGCCAGCAGCGCGGCGTCCTCCTCGGCTTGCTGGAGGCGCTCGCCCACGCCCACGCCCGGGGCCTCGTGCACCGGGACCTGAAGCCCGGCAACGTGCTCCTCGGCGACCCGGGCCGACCGGGCGAAACCCTCGCCCTGGCCGACTTCGGGCTCGCCCAGGCCGGCGAGGAGCGGGAGCTGAGCGGCCAGACCGAGCAGGCGACCGGCACGCCGCACTTCATGGCGCCCGAGCAGTTCGAGGGGCACTGGCGCGACTACGGCCCCTGGACCGACCTGTACGCCCTGGGCTGCGTGGCGTTCCGCATGGCGACGGGCGCCCTCCCCTTCGTGGGGGAGAGCCTGTACACCGTCGCCTTCGCCCACCTCACCGGCGCCCGCCAGGCCTGGGAGCCGCGCACGCCGGTCCCGGTGGGGCTGGAGGGCTGGATCGACCGCCTGCTGCGGCGAGCGCCCGGGGAGCGGTTCCAGCGAGCCGCCGACGCGGCGTGGGCGCTGGAGCAGATGGACGGTGGGCTCGAAGACCGGGTCGGCTGGCCCGAGGGAGAGCCGTCGGTCGAGGCGGAGGAGGCGCCGACCATCCCCTCGCTGAGGCTCGCGTCGGACACCCGCATGCTGTCCGCCCGGACCCTCGTGCAGGAGCCGACGCTGCCTTCGGGGCCCCCTCCGCCGGCGCGCCCCGACGAGCGCTTCACCGCCTATCCGCCGCTGCCCGGGCACTGGAAACGACCCCGGGGGAGCCGACGGACGGCGGGGGGCCTGCCCGGCGCGGGGCTGGGGCTGTTCGGCCTGCGGCGGCTGCCCCTGGTCGGGCGGGCGCGGGAGCTGAGCCTGCTGTGGGCCGCCCTCGCGGAGGTGAGGCGCACGGGAGAAGCCCGGGTGGCGGTGCTCCGCGGGGGGCCGGGCGTCGGCAAGAGCCGGCTCGCGGAGTCCTTCGCGCAGCGGGCGGACGAGGTCGGGTCGGCCGTCGTGCTGCACGCCCGACACACCCGGGAGGTCGATCCCGGGTCCGGGCTGGGGCCGATGCTTTCCCGTCTGCTGCAGTGCCGGGGCCTGTCCGAGGACGACGTTCGGGCGCGCGCCTCCCGACTGCTGGAGTCCCTCGGCGAGCCCGACCCGTACGAGATCGACGGGCTGAGCGAGGTGATGGCGCCGTCGTCGGAGGGCGGCGACGCCGGCTTCGCGTTCGGCAACCCGGCGGAGCGACACCGGCTGATGCGGCGGGTGCTGGGCCGGATGGCGGCGGGCCGGCCGCTGGTCCTGCGGCTGGACGACGTGCAGCACGGCGGGGACGCGCTGCGGTTCGTCCGGAGCGCGCTGGACGCAGCGACGGACGAGCCGGTCCCGATGCTCCTCGTGGCGACCCTCCGGGACGAAGAGCTGAGCGGCGACGAGGCGGATCTCGTGGCCGGTCTGTGCCGTCGACCGGAGGTGCGCGAGCTCACGCTCGGCCCGCTGCACCGCGACGAGCAGCGCAGGCTGGTCGACTCCCTGCTGGGCCTCTCCTCCGACCTCGGCGACCAGGTCGCGACGCGCACCGCCGGCAACCCGCTGTTCGCGGTGCAGGTCGTCGGCGACTGGGTGGAGCGGGGCGTGCTGGTGGCGACCCGCCGGGGCTTCGAGCTGGCCGGCGGGGCCGAGCCGGCGCTGCCGGACAGCGTGCGCGAGGTCTGGGCGCAGCGCCTCGCGACGGCCCTCCAGGGGGCCGCCTCCGACGCCCGATCGTCGCTGTACGTCGCCGCTGCCCTGGGGGGGCAGGTGGACGTCCAGGAGTGGACCGAGGCGTGCGGGCGAGCCGGGACCTCGGCGCGCTCGGCGGTGGTCGACCGGCTGGTGGAGGCGGGGCTCGCCCAGCGGCAGGGGCTGGGCGACACCACGGCCGCCTCCTGGTCGTTCGCCCAGGCGCTGTTCCGCGAGACCCTCGTCGACGAGGCGCGGCGCGAGGGGCGGGAGGCCGCCTGCCACGTCGCCTGCGTCGGAGCGATCGAGGCGCTGGTGCCCCACGGACGCCGGGGCCGGGCGGCCCGGCTCGGTGGGCACCTGGCGGCCGCCGGGCGGCCCGGGTTGGCGCTGACGGCCTGGCACGAAGCGGCGACGGAGGACCTGGAGGCGGCCGAGTACGCGCGCTGCGGGGACGCCCTCGGGCGGGCCGACGAAGCGGCCGACGCGGCGGCGCTCCCCCCGTCGGACGAGCGACGTGGCGACGTGGCGTCCACGCGGATCACCTGGCTGCGCCACCAGGTGCGGCTGGACGAAGCGGAGGAGGTCGCCCGCGCCTGGCGGGCCCGGGCGCGCCAGTTCGGCTGGCGCCGGCTGGAGGGCCGATTCCTGGCCGACCTCGCCGACATCACGCACCGCACGGGTCGGCTGGAAGAGGCCGAGACCCTCCTGGAGGAGCAGCGCCGGGTGGAGGCGGACGACGGCGAGCCGGCCCACCGGATCGAGGCTCAGCGGGTGCACGCGTCGATCGCCCGGATCCGCGGCGACCTGGACCGGGCGTCGGCCTTGCTGGAGGAGGTCGTGGCGTGGCTCCGGGACAACGGCCGGCCGGCGAAGCTGGCGGGCGCGCTGCGGGACCTCGCGATGGTCCGGATCGCGGCCGGGGACACCGCGGCCGGCATCCGGCTGACCGACGAGGCGCGGCGGCTGTACGAAGCGGTCGGCTTCCGCATGGGGGCCGTGCGCTGCCTGAACACCCTGGGCACGGCGCTGGCCACCGAGGGGCGGGTCGAGGAGGCGGTCGACCGCTACGAGGAGGGGCTGGCGATCGACCTCCGGATCGGCACCGGGCTGGCCACGATGTTCGCCCTCAACCTCGGCATGGCCGAGCTGAGGCGGGGTCGGCTGGCCGAGGCGGGGGAGCGGATCGAGCCCTACCGGGCGGCGTTCCAGGACGGGCCGGACGCGGCGTTCCGCAGGTACTTCATCGCCGTCGACCTGGCCGGACGCGTGGGGCGGGGCGACTACGCGGGCTGGCGGGCGGACGTCGACGAGCTGCTCGACCTGCTCAGCGCCTCCCCCGGGGGGGCGGACGAGGACTTCGCGTTCCCGGTGCACGTCGCCGCCGAGGCGGCCGCCGAGGCCGGGCGGGACGACGTCGCGGCGGCGCTGATCGAGCTGGCGGTCGCCGGCTGGTCGGCCATGGGGCGAGCCGACGAGCTGGCGCGGGCGCGGGCTCTGCAGGCCAGGCTCGGCTGATGGAGCGCGACGGCTCGGCGCACCGGACCAAGGGGCTGCTCCGGCTGACGATGGCCTGCAACGAGCGCTGCCCCTTCTGCAACGTGCCGATGGAGGACTACCCGGAGCGCACGCCGCCGATGGACGAGGTGCTGGCGGAGCTGACGTCGTTCGAGGGCGAGCGGACGCTGACGATCTCGGGGGGCGAGCCGACCCTGCTGCGGGACCGGCTGCTGACGCTGGTGCGCGAGGCGCGGACGCGAGGCCTGGAGTTCGTCGAGCTGCAGACCAACGCGGTGCTCATCGACGACGGCTACGCCCGGGCGCTGGCCGAGGCGGGGGTGACGTCGGGGTTCGTGTCGCTGCTGTCCCACGTGCCGGCCCTGCACGACGAGCTGGCGGGGCTCGCCGACGCCTTCGCCCCCTGCCTGCGGGGGATCGACGCGCTGCTCGACGCCGGGGTCGCGGTGACGCTCAACCCGGTGACCGCCCGACAGACGCAGGAGCTGCTGCCGGACTACGTGACGTTCGTCGCCGATCGGCTGCCCCGGGTGACCGCCATCTCCGTCTCCGCGGTGCAGCCCCACGGCCGCGCCGCCCGCCACCCCGACCTGCTCCCCGACTACGCGGTGCTGCGGGACGTGGTGCCTCGGGCCCGCGCGGTGGCGGCCGAGCGGGGCGTGGAGCTGGTCAACCCGTACTGCGGGCTGCCGCTGTGCGTCGGCTGGGCGGACCGGCCGGACCGGAGCGTCGAGGCGATCGAGGCGGAGGCGGGCTGGCGGCCGGGGCCGGGCGTGAGCAACCGCGGCGACAAGCGGCACGGGGAGCCGTGTCGCGCCTGCTCGCTGCGGACGCGGTGCGGGGGAGCCTGGCACGCCTACTGGAGCGAGCGCGGCGGGTCGGGCATCGAGGCGCCGGCGAGGTCGGCGGCGCCGTGGTTCGGGGGCGGCGAGCGGCAGGAGGTCTGGACGGAGATCGCGGACGAGGCGGTCGAGCCGACGGTCTGGCTGCGCAGCGATCGCGTGCCTGCGGGGCTGCTCGACAGCGCGGTGACGGACCTCGCGCTGGAGCTGAACCCGACGGCGGCCGAGGCGCTGACGGACGTCGCGGATCTGATGGCGACCCAGGCGGACCGACCGGACCAGGGCCGGCTGCGGGTGCACCTTGGGCTCCGCCCGCAGGGCCGCCCGGACGCCCGGGCGATCGACCGGCTGGTCGGACGCGCGGCGGCCCTGGGGGTGCACGAGGTGACCGTGATCGGCACCGACCCCGTCTGGCGGCGGCTGGTGGAGGCGCTGAGGTCGGCGTGGCCCGGCATCCAGGTAGCCCACACCGACGGCTGACGAACCGACCCGGTTCAGGCACCCTCCGGCGCGGAGGACCGATGCGCCGTCCCAAGACCCTGCTCCTGCTGACCCTCACCTTCGCCGCCGCGCTGCTCGCCGGGCCCTCCCAGGCCGCGGCCGCGACGGGCGACTTCGTCGTCTCGCTCCAGGGGCCGAAGCTGGAGCTGGACGAAGACCCGACCTTCGACGAGGAGTCAGACCAGCCGGAAGCCGTCAACCCGCGCAAGGAGCGGATCAAGGGCGGGATCAAGATCGGCGCCGGCTCCGGCCTGCTCGCCGCCGGCGTGGGGCTCGGGGTGGGGTCCGTCGCCCTCTTCGTGCTGGCGGCCGAGAACGGCGCGTTCGAGGGCACCGACGACCTCTACTACGCCATCTGGGGCTTCGTGGCGGTGGTCGGCGTGATCGGCGGGGTCGCGGCCGCGACCGCCATCACGTTCGGGATCGTGCTGATCGTCCAGGGGGCGCGCCACCTGCGCGTCGCCCGCGAAGCGGCGGTGCTCCGGGACCCGGCGCGTCGCTACGCCGCGGGCGAGCGACGGCGCGTCCGCTGGGGCATGCGGTTCGCGATGGCGCCCGCGGCCCGCTTCTGAGATCAGTCGCTCCCGTCGGTCTCCGGTGAGCGCCGGCTGCCGGGGATGGGCCGGCCGGAGTCGCGCCAGGCGACCGCGTCGTGGAAGCCGTGCTCCTCGGCCCGCCGCTTGAACCACATCCCCTCGGGGGAATGGCGGGTGATGCCGTCGAACAGCGTCGCGACCATCTGGGTGTTGGCGAGCCCCATCGCGTCGTAGGCCTGGTTGACCATCAGCTTCTGCATCATCAGCTGGTTGCGCGGCACGCCGACCATGCGGTCCGCCAGGGCGGCGACGGCGTCGTCCAGGTCGGCGGCGGGCACGGCCTGCAGGGCGAGGCCGATGCGGGCGGCCTCGACGCCGTCGATGAGGTCGCCGGTGAAGAGCATGCGCTTGGCGAGCTGGGCGCCCAGTCGATAGACCCACATCGCGGTCGTGGGGCAGCCCCAGACGCGGGCCGGCGGATAGCCGATCCTCGCGTCGTCGGCCATCACGAGCAGGTCGCAGCACAGGGCGATGTCGCTGCCGCCGGCGATGGCGTGACCCTGGACCTTGCAGATCGTCGGCTTGTAGGAGCGCCACAGGCTGAAGTAGTCGTCGGTCGCCCGCTTCATGAAGCGGTAGTCGATCATCGGGTCCCAGGGCATGTCGTCCTGGATCAGCGGCGTGTCCGCCTCGGCGAAGTCCTTCAGGTCGTAGCCGGCGCAGAAGGACCGGCCGGCGCCCTGCAGGACGATGACGTGCACGTCGTCGTCCTCGTTGGCGCGCTCCACCGCCGCACGGATCTCGCCCGGCATGCCCAGGCTGATGGCGTTGAGCCGATCGGGGCGGTTGAGGGTGATGGTGGCGACGCGGTCGCGGGCCTCGTACAGCAGGGTCTCGAAGGTCATGCGGAGGATCTACCGCAAGGGGGTCGCGTAGGCTCGGCGCCATGGACGAAGTGCGCTCGTTGTTCGTGTTGTACGTGGCCGACCAGGAGGTCGCCCGCGCCTTCTGGGCCGCCGCGCTGGGGGTCGAACCGACGCTGGACGTGCCGGGCATGACCGAGTTCCCGCTGTCGCCCGGCGCGGCGCTGGGGCTCATGCCCGAGGCGGGGATCCAGCGGCTGCTCCCCGCGCTGCCGGACCCCGCGGCCGGCGGCGGAGCCCCCCGGGCGGAGCTGTACCTCCGGGTGGACGACCTCGACGCGGCTTGGGCCCGGGTGCTCGACGCGGGCGGCACGGTGGTGTCTGCCCCGGAGCGGAGGGGATGGGGCGAAGTGGCCGGATACGCGATGGACCCCGACGGGCACGTGCTCGCGTTCGCCGACGCGTCGAGCGGCTGACTCGGGAAACCAGGGCTCTCGACCGCGCCGGCCTACGGCGCGGCGATCTCGAACACCCCACACCCCGACGCCGCGTAGACCGCGCCCGTGGCGGGATGCAGGCCGATGCCCCGGAGGAGCGACCCGACCGGCACGGACTGCACCAGGTCGAGCCCCGGGCCGCCCTCCTCCATCCGGTAGGTGCGGACGGAGCCGCCGGAGTACTCGGCGACGTGCAGCAGGCCCCGGGGGCGATCCACGAGGAGGTCGCGCGGGAACGCGCCGGTGCGGACCGAACCGAGCGGCCGCAGCGTGCCCGGCTCGTACGTGACGATGGCGCCGGCCAGCACGTTGGTCACCCAGACCGCACCCCGACCGCCGTCGGCCGCGAGGCCGATGGACGCGTGGAACTGCTCCCGCCGACCCATCACCTGCAGCCCCTCCCCCTCCAGCTCGTACAGCGCGAACCGGAGCGATCCGTAGAAGGCGGGCACGTAGTAGCGGCCCGTGGACGGGTCCAGCGCGATGAAGTCCGCCATCTCCATCCGCCGACCCGGCTTCGGCGTCGCCGCCGCCGGCCGCAGCGAGGCCAGGTCGAACGCCTGGGCGAGCGGGTTGTCCGGCTCGGCGTTGGGCACGTAGCTCATCACCAGCCGGTTGCGCACCGGGTCGACCACCGGGTTGCCGGGCTCCCACGTGATCGGCAGGCGACGCGTCACCTCGACCGCGGGCCCCGGCGCGACGGCCAGCTCCCACATCGCGTAGGCCCCGAAGCCGAGCATCTGCACCCATTGCCGACCGGTGCGGGGATCCAGCTCCAGCCGCTCGGGCCAGAACGCCCCCTCGTCCGGCCGCTTCGTCTCCAGGCGGGACCGACGCGTCGGCTCGGCGCCGTCGATCACCTCCAGGAAGCCGCCCCGCCGGTCGATCCGCTTGAAGCTCACGACCACCCCGCCGCTCGCGGGGTCCGGGAGCACGTCGTACGGCTCGGCCGACGCGTAGTCGCCCCCCTCCGCGTGCCGCAGCAGCAGCGGGCGGGCCGACGTGCTCGACGCCACCGCCTCGCACTCCCCCGCCGACGGCCCGAACTTGAAGACCGTCACGATCCCGAAGCAGACGTAGAACAGCAGCCACGCCGGCAGCCTCGCGGGCACCGCCTTGTGGAACGCCGACGCCACCAGCAAGGCCAGCACCACCAGCGTCAGCCACCGGTCGATGCCGTACGCGATGCCGACGTACAGCGGCAGGATCGGCGACAGCATGAGCAGCAGCGCCGTCCGCGCCCAAGCCCCGGGGCGCGCCCCCGCCGCGGGCGCGCGACCCACCCCCCACCCCCCCGCCCCCGCCGGCGCCCCCCCCCCGACCCCCCCCCCGGCGCGCGCCGGCACCGCCGCGGGCACCGACGAGTCGACCACGTAGCGACCGGCCACCGGCCCCAGCGTCAGCGCCAGCGCTCCGGGCCCCGCCGCGATCGCCCGATCGACGCCGGCTCGGCCGAACCAGGCGTCCGGCCGACGCAGCGCCAGCAGCAGGGCGACCGCCGTAGGCACCACCCACGACACCCCGAACCCGACCGGCCCGAGCAGCGAGCCGAACGCCCGCCCGGCCACGAACAGCGCCCACGTCCACGCCATCGCCCCGACCGCCCGGGCCGCCGAGGCGCGGTCCCGCACCCCCAGCGACGCGACGACGCAGAGCAGCATCCAGCAGCCCACCGCGAGCCGGGGCAGCCCCGACGCCGTCTGCACCAGGCCGGACAGCGGCTGCACCCCCAGGGCGCTCGCAAGGGCCCCGCCGATCACCGCGATCATCACGGCCGTGGCGTAGGCGAAGGCCGCCATCGCGAACCCGAGCACCAGCCGCTCCGCCATCGCGCCAGGGCCGCCCCGCAGCCAGGCCAGCGGCTCGGGCTCCCCGCTCGCCCCGCGATCCCGCAGCCACCACCAGCCGACGCCGACGCCGAGCCCGACCACCCAGACCGCGACGTCCGTCGCCGCCGCCGACGAAGCTCCCGCCATCGCCGCCAGCCGCGCCACCGCGATCGTCGCCGCGACGACGCCCCCCAGGGCCACCGCCCACTTCAGCCGGTGCCGTGAGGTGACCTGGACGCCGATCCAGAGTGCGACGGCCGCGATCATGACCCGCGTCGCGATCAGCGGCCCATGGGAGTCGACCCGACCGACCCGACCCCCGATCCCGAACGCCGGACCCATGAGGTCCGCCACCGCGGCCCCAAGCACCGCGACGCCGTGCCCCGCCGCCGCGAGCACCGGGAGCAGCACCAGCACCTCGAGGATCCGACGGAGCCGGGGGCGCGGCCCGGCGCTGCGCCCCAGCCCCCCCGCGACCAGCACCGCGAGCCCGGCGAGCCCGCCCACCCCGGCGAGGATGGACGCGTGGCGAGCGTGGATCGCGTAGCCTCCATGGACGTCCGGCGCGTTGATCGTCAGCGACACGGGCATCAGGAAGAAGGGCAACGCGACCGCCCACCGCAGCGGCAGATGCCACCGGATCCGGGCCTGTTCGGGTTGGTCGTCGCCCGCCACTCCCGCGGAGTTTAGCGATCGATGCACGCTTGCCCCTGGCGCACCCCCGAAGCGATGATTAGGTGGACGAGACGATGCTGACGAAAGAACTCCAGGAGACGCTCCGCCGCGCCCTCGACGAGGCGATGAACCGGCGCCACGAATACCTGCTGCTGGAGCACCTGCTCCTGGCGATGCTGGACGACCCCCGCGCCGTCGAGTGCCTCGAGGCGTGCGGCGCCAACCTCGACGATCTCCGACAGGAGCTGATCGACTTCCTGACCGAAGAAGTCGAGATGCTCCCCGAAGGCCGCGACGCCGAGCCGCAGCAGACGATCAGCTTCCAGCGGGTGCTGCAGCGCGCGGCGATGCACGTGCGCAGCTCCGGCCGCAACAGCCTGGACGCCGCCAACCTGCTCATCTCGATGTTCCGGGAGCCCGAGTCCCAGGCCGTCTACCTGCTCGAGGAGCAGGGGGTGACGCGGTTCGACCTGGTCAACTACGTCTCCCACGGCATCAGCAAGGTCGCCGGCAAGGACCAGCACCGGGTGCCCACCGGCGTGCAGGAGGAGGGCGACGGCCAGGTCGAGGACCCCCTCGGCAGCTTCACCACCGAGCTGGTCGCCAAGGCGGCCGCCGGCGGGGTGGATCCGCTGATCGGCCGAGAGGCCGAGCTGGAGCGAGCCATCCAGGTGCTCTGCCGGCGCCGCAAGAACAACCCGGTGTTCGTCGGCGAGCCCGGGGTCGGCAAGACCGCGCTGGCCGAAGGGCTCGCGCTGCGCATCCACGACGGCAAGGTGCCCGGGCTGCTCGCCGACTCGAAGATCTACGCGCTGGACATGAGCGCGGTGCTCGCCGGCACGCGGTACCGCGGCGACTTCGAGGAGCGGCTCAAGGCGCTCATCGACAAGATCACCAACGAGGAGGGCGCGATCCTCTTCATCGACGAGATCCACACGGTGGTCGGCGCCGGCGCCACGTCC
>CAYQEG010000224.1:0-12797 GCA_964416435.1 uncultured Rickettsiales bacterium | reverse complement strand
TGACGCCTGCGACGCCCAGCCGTCGCCGTCGCCATCGACCCCGTCGACCCCATCACAGTTCGCGTCGAGCTGCGCCTCGTCGATGGGATCGTCGTGCTCCGACGACACGTCCGGATCGGCGGGCGCACAGTCAGCCGCGTCGGGGACTCCGTCCTGATCGAAGTCGTCGAGCCCGACCCGACCACTGCAGGAGCAGGCGAGCAGCACGCTCGAAGCCATCAAGAACCACGCCCTCACGCGGTCGATGATACCGGTGGGTCCCTCTGAGGGGTCGCTCCTTCCCCGCCGCCGAACCGCGGAATCGACACTGCGCCGGGCGCACCTTGCACACGCTCCACACGCTCAGGAACCCGTGCAGGTCGCCGTCAGGGTCACCAGATCCGTCGCGGCCTGCACGCCGGCGCAGTCCATCACCGTCAGCTCGACCTCCACCACGTCGACGACCGAGACGGCCGCCTCGACGGGCGTCAGCGACAGCGTGACCATCGGCCGCAGCGCGGCCTGGTCGTCCAGCACACCGGCGCCGCTCAGCACGGCCCACTCCAGGTTGAGGCCGTCGACGCCGAAGCTGCCCGAGGCGTCGAGGGCGAACGCGAACTCGCACGGCGTGCAGATGGTGCTGCCGTAGGCGTCGGTCTGGCAGAGCGAGGACGTGTCGTCGATGATCTGATCCGGCCCCCCGTCGGGGACCGCCGGGCAGGCCTCCGCCTCCAGGCTCGCCTCGACCCACGGGACCGTGGCGTAGGACTGCTCCACCTCGAACAGCCGCCCGTCGAGCTGGTCGAGCTCGTCGAGGGCGGCGTCCAGCTCATGGCCTCGGACGTAGTCGGAGCCGATCGAGGCCACCTGGGCGTCGAGCTTGGCCAGGTGCTCGTCGTGCCCGTCGATCCGGGCTCGCAGGTCAGCGACGTCGACGTCGACCGCCAGGGCGCCGATCCGGTCCTCGAGCGCGGCGATCCGACTCTCCGCGGCGGCGACGTCGGCGGCGACATCGTCGAGGGCTGCGACCTCGGCCTCCACGTCGGTCAGGCGGTCGTCGAGCGCCTCGACGTCCACCGTCGGCGGGCAGCCGGTCAGGAGCGTAAACGCGAGCAGCACCGGGGCCGGGGTAGCCAGGAAGGGGCGAGAAGGCAGGGCGATCGTCTTCACGACACGCTCCGGCTCATACCGGTCGGCGCCGGTTGGGTGGACCCTGATCGTTGTACGCCGACGCCTATTTGCAATGACATCCGTCAGTCAATGATCACGATCAGACAGGAATTCCCCCAGGCCTGGCCCATGCCATCGGAGATTCCCCCAGGCGGCCCGTGCGGCGGCTTGTGGGCGATCGGGGCCGGGTGTAGACCCCGAGAGTGATCGTCGTCAACGAACAGCCGCGCGCCCACCGAGAGGGGCTGACGGTGCAGCGGCTGCTGGAGGAGCTCGATCCCCGGCAGCCCCTGGTCGCCGTCAAGCTCAACGGCCGCAGCGTTCGGAGGGCCGACTGGCCGAGCCGGCGCATCGAAGACGGCGACGAGGTGCTCGTCATCCCCATCATCGCCGGCGGTTGAGGCCGCCCGAACCGCTCCCACACCGAGGTACGCCCCGTGAACCTGCTGGAAGAACACAGTTACGAGAAGCTGCCCCTCGAGCACGGCTACGCCAACCGCACCCTGCACATCGACGTCGGCACCCGGGCCATCACCGAGAAGCCCGTCACCGCCCAGATGAAGGAGACCTTCGTCGGCGGGCGCGGCTTCGACCTGTGGCTGCTGTGGAACTCCATCCCGCCGCGCACGAAGTGGGACGACGCCGCCAACGAGGTCGTCATCGGCAGCGGGCCGCTCGCCGGCTCCCCGATCTACCCCGGCTCCGGCAAGAGCATCTGCTGCGCCATCTCGCCGCTGACCGGCAGCGTCATCGACTCCAACGTCGGCGGTTACTTCGGCCCCTACCTCAAGTTCTCCGGCTTCGACGCCATCGAGCTGCAGGGCAGGAGCGAGGTCCCGCTGGTCGTCGTCATCGACGGGGACAACGGCACCATCCGCTTCCTCGACGGCACCGGCCTGACCGAGAACGCCTACCTCCTCAGCCAGCAGCTCCACGACCACTTCGGCGACGGCAAACCCGTCAAGGTCTCCGTCGTCACCGCCGGCAGCGGCGCCCGCCACTCCTGGCTGGGCTGCCTCAACGTCTCCTGGTACGACAAGAAGCGGAAGGCCGTGCGCTTCAAGCAGGCCGGCCGCGGCGGCATCGGCACCGTGTTCGCGGACAAGAACATCCTCGCCGTGGTCAGCGTGCACACCGGCAACGCGCTCAAGCTCAACAAGCCGTTCGACCACAAGGCGGTGATGGCCGTGGGCGTCGAGCACTCCTCGGAGATCCGGGAGCTCGACAGCAAGCAGAACGAGATGGCCGTGCTCGGCACCACCCACCTCGTCACGATCATGAACGACTACGACCTGCTGCCGACCCGCAACTTCCAGGTCGGCTCGAGCCCCGAGGGCGAGCTGCTGGGCGCCGAGGTCTACCGGGCCAAGTTCAACCACGGCTACGACGGCTGCTGGGTCGGCTGCACCGTCGCGTGCGCCCACGTGGTCAAGGACTTCGAGCTCGGCACCGGCCCGATGCAATGCGAGAAGGTCTGGGTCGAAGGGCCCGAGTACGAGACCATCGCCGGCTGCGGCACCAACTGCGGGATCTTCGACCCCGACCACGTCATCGAGATGAACTTCTACTGCGACGCCTACGGCCTCGACACGATCAGCGTCGGCACCGGCATGGCGTTCGTCATGGAGTGCTACGAGGCCGGCCAGATCACCTCGGAGCACACCGGCGGCCTGGAGCTGAACTTCGGCAACAAGGAGGCTGCGCTGGCGCTGCTCCACCAGGCGGCCCGGGGCGAGGGCTTCGGCGCCATCTACGGCAAGGGCGTGCGCTACATGAAGCGCTACTTCGCCGAGCACTTCGGCGCCGACCCGGCGTTCCTGGCGGACATCGGCATGGAGGCCAAGGGGCTGGAGTACTCCGAGTACATGACCAAGGAGTCGCTGGCCCAGCAGGGCGGCTACGGCCTCGCCCTCAAGGGCCCCCAGCACGACGAGGCGTGGCTCATCTTCCTGGACATGGTCCACGGCTACATGCCGTCCTTCGAGGAGAAGGCGGAGGCGCTGCACTGGTTCCCGATGTGGCGCACCTGGTTCGGGCTCAACGGCCTGTGCAAGCTGCCGTGGAACGACATCGTGCCGCCGGACAACAAGGACACCGCCGAACCGGCGAAGGTCATCAAGCACGTCGAGTGGTACGCCCGCTTCTTCAGCGCGATGACCGGCCGCAGCTCCGATCCCGACGACCTGATCGAGATGAGCGAGCGCTCCTACAACTTCCAGCGCGTCTTCAACCTGCGCCAGGGCTTCGGCCGGCGCGAGCACGACGCGGTCCCCTACCGGAGCGTCGGCCCGGTCACCGAGGCGGAGTACCTGTCACGGCAGGAGCGCTACGACGGCCAGCTGCGGGACACCTGGGGCATCGAGCCCGACGGCATGAGCATCGCCGAGCGGGTGGCCGTGCTGCGCAAGACGCGGGAGGAGCAGTACCAGGGGCTCTGCGACGCCGTGTACCACCGCCGGGGCTGGACGTCCGATGGCGTGCCGACCCTGGAGACGGCGCGGCGGCTCGGGATCGACTTCCCCGAAGTGGTGGAGCTGATCACCCCCCACCAGTAGCGGTCAGCGACCCAGGATCAGCCCGACCGCCTCGGAGATCCCGCCGCCCGTCTGCGACGAGTAGCTCAGCCGGTCCGTCGCGTGACGGGCGACCTCCTCGTCGGCCTGGCCCATCACGAAGGAGCGGCCGACCGCGCCGAACATCGGCACGTCGTTGAGCCAGTCCCCGACCGCGGCCATCTGGTCGCGATCCAGCCCGCGTCGCTGCGCGATCGACCGGAGGGCGTCGCCCTTGGTCCGGTTGCGGCGGATCAGCACCACGTGCTGCCCCCGCCCGCTCGGGTCGTGAGACTCGAACTCGAACGCCATCAGGCGCCCGCCGCTCCGCTCGCGCGCCGCCGCCCCCATCGCCTCGATCGGCCCCCGCGGCCCCAGGGCGATCTTCACCAGCACGTCGTCCCCGACCGAGCGGGAGTGCAGGGTCTCGTGGCTCCGCATGTCCCCGCTCCAGATACCCACGTAGTCGACGTAGGGATCCCCGCGGCCGTCGTAGTGCGCGGCCTCGTCGGTGAGCAGGAAGGGGGCGATGTCCGGGTGCAGGTCCCGCAGCAGCTCACCGAGGTCCGGCTCCTCGACCGTGTGGGACTCGAGCGTCGCCCCGGTCCGGGCGTCGGTGATGCTCGCTCCGCCGGCGGTGACGATCTCGGCGTCGATCCCGAGATCCGCCGCGACCTGGCGCGCGCCCGACAGGATCCGTCCGGTGCACAGCAGCACCACGATGCCCGCCTCCTGGGCGCGCTTCACCGCGGCGCGATCCTCGGGGGCGATGGTGCCGTCCTCGCGGAGCACCGTGCCGTCGACGTCGAGGGCGAGGAGCTGGATCATCTCAGTGCCTCCGGGACCGCAGGACGGGGATGGTCTCCTGCCCCTCGAAGCCGATGCCGAGCAGATCCAGGACCGAGCCGAAGACCCGGTCCTCCCCCGGCGGCAGCCGCGGATCGCTGAATAGCGGGTCCTCGCCGGCCGTGATGTCGTCATAGGGGGTCGGCGCCCCGGTCTCCGGGTCGAAGCCGGTCAGGAAGCCGTTGTTGGGATCGGGCTGGCCCAGCGTCTGGTTGCCCCGCAGCATCGGGCTGACCATCAACAGGCCGTTGTTCAGGTGGTGACCGGTGCCGAACCCGCCGCCGATATCCCACTTGTCCCGCCCGAACTCCGTCGCGAACACGATGGCGGTGCGGTCCCACAGCGACGTGCCGTCGGGCCCCTCGGGGCCGACGTACTCGGCCGTCGCGAGCAGGCCGATCAGCCGATCCGCGACCCGGAGCACCCGGTCCCAGTGCGTCGCCTGGGCCGAGCGGTGAGACTGGTGGGACTGGTCGAACGCCAGGAAGCCGTCGGTGCCCGGCTCCGTCAGCGTCACCGCGCAGCTGGTGCCGGTGCGGATGAGCAGGTAGGCGAGCGCCGCCTGGGCCTCCAGCCGGTCCGACGGCTTGCCGCTGGTGTTCACCGGGAAGCTGCCCGGCAGCGCGTCGCCCACGCGGCCGGCCTCGGACGAGGCGCTCAGGCCGTACTCGGACAGCGGGAAGATGTCCCCCAGGTCGGGCACGTACAGCAGCCGCGAGATCAGCTCCTGGACCTCCAGGGTCGGCTCGGTGGCGACCCGCGCGTGCAGGAGCTCCCGCCGCAGGCGCGACGTGGGGAACGTCTCGGCGTACGGCCCGACCTGCTCCAGCGTGCCGTCCCGCAGCGCCCGGGCCCGGGCCACCATCGACGCCCGGACCTCCGGGTCCTGCACCGCGAGCTCGCCCAGGGGGAGCGCGCCGGCGTGGCCCGACAGGGTGAGCGGCCAGACCACCGGGTTGTTGACGATCTCCCCCCGGAAGCGCGACGCGAGGGCGGCGTCGGCGCCGGGCTCGGAGTAGCCGCCGCGCCCCATGTTGACGTTGGGGATCGCCATGTCCCCGCCGTACACCGCGGCCACCGCCTCGGTCATCGTGCGCCCGCTGAACACGTCGCGACCGTTGACCGAGCGGGCCTGGGCGATGAAGTGGTTCACCGAGCTGGACTGGGTCGACATCACGACCATGTCGTCGCGGTGGGCGTTCAGGAAGCTGAGCGGTCGGCTCCGGTCGACCGACGTGATGTTCGAGCCCGCCGGGGTCACCGTGGGGTACGCCAGGACGGTCCCGCGCTGCTCGTGGGTCAGCGCCTGGCCGACGTCGACGGGCATGTAGCAGTCCATCATCGACGCGCCGCCGAAGCAGCCCATGACGATGAGGTAGCGGGGTCCGTCGTCCGCGTTGGCGCGACGCATCCACCGCGGCGCCAGGCTCACGCCCAGCCCGGCGGCGCCGCCCGCCGCCAGCGCGCCTCCCAGGAATCGTCGTCGGTCGAAGCGTCGAGGTGCCATCAGTACAGCAACGCCTCCGTCGTGGTGCCCACCGCGAAGCACGCCATCAGCGCCCAGTCGGCGTCGCCCCCGCCTCCGTCGGCGATCCCGGCGCGCAGGCCGACCACCGCCTCCAGCTCCTCGGTCAGCGGGTCCCGGGCGTGCAGCCGCCGGTACAGGTCGATCGTCAACGCCTCGGCGTCCGAGGTCTCCAGGCCGGTCCCGGACGGGTCGTCGGCCACGCTCCCGAACACCACCGGCTCGACGCCCTCCTCCAGGTCGATCTGCAGCCGCGTCCAGCACGCCTGGAGCACCCACCGCTCCGCCGCCAGCCCGCTCGTCACCGACAGGGCGTCCGACGCGCGATACAGGCCGTTGTCCATGCTGATGCCGCCGAGGGACACGGCGTGCAGGTCGGCGCAGTCGTACAGCCCCGCCTCCCGGCAGACCTGGTCGGCGGGCAGCTCCATGGCCCCCTGCAGGTCCGAGCGGATCTGCCGCCAGCGCTTCATCCGCAGGTCCGCCCGGCTGCTGATCGGCGGTCCCTGCTCGTACTCCGGCGGCGTGAACGGCTCGCGGTCGTCCGGCGGGGCGGACCCGACGGGGTCGCAGGCCACCAGCGGCAGCAGCAGCAGCAGCGGCAGCCCCGCCGGGACGACCCGCGTCAGCAGGTCCTGCAAGGACGTGCGAGAGCGCATCACGGGACCCCGTAGGCGTCGGTGAGGATCAGCGCGCGCAGCGTGTCCTCGACGTTGCGGTGGCCGGAGAAGTCGGTCCACAGCGCCTCGAACTCCTCGGCCTCGCAGGAGTAGGGCGCGCGCCGCATCAGCGTCTCCCAGAAGAGGCCGACGATGCGCTGGGAGAAGAAGTCGGACGTGACGGCGGCGGCGACCCACTCGTCGGGGCCGGAGACCGGCTCGCCGAAGATCCAGCCGTCGGTCGTCGGGATGATGTCGATGGCTCGGTCCTCGACCACGGTGCCGGTCGTGTCCCCCGCCAGGTCGATGCCCTCGTAGCGCGCCCAGGGGTAGGACAGCCCGTCCAGCGTGGCGTGACAGCCGGCGCAGCCCTCCTGCCACACCCCCTTGTCGTCGACGTCGGCGGGGGCGGGCCAGTCGTACTCGCCGTCGAGCTCGTCGATCGGGAACAGCCCCTGGGACCGGGCGATGTCGAGCCCGAGCAGCTCCCGGTAGTAGTGGGCGGTCAGCGTGCGCGGCATGTCGGCGAACATCACGCGCATCGACAGCGAGTAGCGGGTCGTGATCAACCCGTAGCGCTGCTCGGCGAGGAGCGGCTGGGCGTACGCTTCCGCGGAGTCTCGAGGCTCGGCGATGGCGGCGAGGCGGCCGGTCAACGGCGGGTCCTCGACCACGAGGTAGTCCGCGTCGAAGACGTCACCCGCGTCCCGGTCGCCCGACATCGCGTACATGAACAGCCGCAGGTCCCACTCCCAGTTGCCCAGGATGTTGATGTCGCTGGGCGGGCCGATGGGGCGCACCACGCCGACCGCGAGCTCGCGGAGCACGTCGCTCCAGTAGGGCGACTGCAGGCACAGGTCGAGCACCTCGGACAGGCGGGCGACGGGGTCGGGGTGGGACTGGAACGCCTGCCGCTCCTCGTAGCGGGGGGAGCGGCCGCAGAAGTCGAGCATGACGCGGCGGAAGGCGAACTCGGGGTCGTACTCGCCGACGTCGTACCAGGGGTTGCCGGTGACCGGCTGGGGGGTGCACTCCGGCTCGAGGGCCGCGTCCAGCCCGGGCAGGCCGCCGAGCCCGATCTCGGCCAGGTTGTCGACCCCGTCACCGTCGCTGTCCAGCGGCTCGACCATCAGCAGCGCCTCGGGCAGCCCCTCCTCGAAAGGCACCCCGAAGGGCAGCGCGGCGTCGACGTCGGCGCCGTAGTCGTTGTGGCCGGGCGGGCCCGAGGGGGCGTGGCAGGTCGAGCAGGCGACGGTGCCCGACGCGCACAGCGGCGTGTCGGGGTAGGTGGCGCAGAAGACCTCCGGCGCGGCCGGTCGGGCCTCCGCCGACGGGAGGCAGAGCAGCAGGCCGGCGAGCAACGCCGGCAGGGCGAGGAGCGGGCGACCCATTACAGCGGAACGTCGTCGGGCACTTCGGCGCCCTCGGGAGCGCAGATGCCCACCCCGAAGCCGGTGTTCAGACAGAACTGGTCGTAGGGGCACTCGCCGCTGCCGTCGAGCGGGCAGAGGAGCACGCACAGCGGGTGGTCGAAGCCGATGTCGTAGCAGAGGGGGGACGCCGCGACGGTCTCGGCCGGGGGGGTGGGGCAGGTGCCGTCGTCACACCAGGGGAGGCAGATGCCGAGCTCGTCGGTGCCGACCAGCGCCCCGCCCAGGCACTGGGTCTCCTCGGGGCAGTCCAGGCCGTCGACGTTGGGGTGGGTGCAGATGCCGTAGAAGCCGGCGACCCCCGACGGCTCCCCCGCGCACAGGTCGGTCTCCGCGTCGCCGACGGTGACCGCGGCGCACGCGACCGAATCGGGGCAGGCGGCCTCGTCGTCGCACGCGCGGGCGCAGCGGCCGTTGGCGAGGCACATGGTGTCGTAGGGCAGGCCGAGCAGCGCGCACTCGGAGCCGTCGCCGGCGGGATCGCAGGGCGGGGCGCAGTAGAGGCCGTCGTAGCCGGGCACGGTCGTACAGGCGGAGCCGGGGTCGCACTGCGCGTCAGCGACGCAGGGATCGTAGGCGGGGCCGACGTAGGGGAGCGGGTCCGTCGCGTCGTCGTCGTCGATCACCGCCTCGCCCGAGTCGTCGTCGTCCGCCGCCGGGGGTGGCGGCGGCGGCTCGTCCGGCTCGGGCGCGCAGGCGACCAGCAGAGCGAACGAGGCGACGATCGCGACGAAGGAGAGTCTCGGCACGGAGCGCAACCTAGCAAGGGATCGCCATCCGGCCTACCGGGTCTTGCGCTCCGGCGGTCCCGCCGGGCCGGCGGGACCGCTGGGTATCACGCGGGGTCGGTGACCCGACCGAAGAAGAGCAGCGCGCCGGTCTCGGCGTGGCGGATGGCGACGTGGAAGGGGCGGTCGATCTCGATCGACGCGGTCGGGGCGTCGTCGTCGTCGTCGCCCATGATCACGGCGGTCGCGCCGGCGGCCTCGACCCCCTCCTCGTCCACCGCGAGGAAGGTCTTGTGCACGACGTCGTGGATCCACAGCTGCTCGGGCGTGATGCCGGAGAAGTCGGCGTCGGCGTCGAAGGCGACCTCCATGCCCATGGACTGCAGGGCGGCCCCGACAGGCGAGCTGCTCTCGATCTGGAAGCGCGGCATCGTCACGTTGACCGCCTCGTAGTTCGTCGCCTGCAGCTCGGCGTCGACAGCGTCCAGGAACGCCCCGTCGAAGCCGGCGTCGACGTCGCCGAATCGGCCTTCGTCGGGGACCACGAACAGCAGCGTCGCTTCGCCGTCCAGCAGCTGCAGCTCGACCGCCTCCCAGCCGTCGCCCGCGGCGTACGCGCCGTCGTCCCGCGTCCCGCGCATCATCGGCAGCGCGCGCTCCTCTCCCGACAGCAGGGTGAAGGCGCCGTCCTGCGTGTTCGACGCCGGGAACGTCGTGGCCCAGCCGCCTTTGAGGTAGACGGCGTTGGTGAGCACCAGCTTGGCGTCGGGGGAGAGCGAGTCGGGCGCGAGCAGGTCGGGGATCCGACCCTCGGTGACGTCGGAGACCCACTGGTTGATCTCGTCCTCGGCGCCGAAGAGCTCCAGCACCTGCACGCCGGCGTCGTAGTGCTGCGCCAGCGTGTCCAGCCAGGACTCCTCGATCTCGACGTCGGGGCGCGCCCAGAGCTTGTTGAGCACGTCGAGCGTCATCTCCTCGGTCGAGCCGAGCTCGCGGTCGAGCCAGTTGAAGCCGGCGTGGGTCTGCTCGGCCCCCAGGTCGTAGTGCAGGACCTCGCGCATCGCCCGCTCGGTGTCGCCGCCGGCGCCGGCGTACGACATGGCCAGGGCACTCGAGACGCTGTGCGGCGACAGGAACACGTTGCCCTGCCCGCCGGCGACGGCCTGGTACAGCTCCAGGCCGAACCGGGTGTTCCCGTCGACGAACTGCTCCTTGTCGCCGGCGCTGAGCAGCGTGTCGGGGTCGAGTCGCTCCAGGTCGGAGCGCAGCTCCGTGCCCGGCGCCTGCGGTCCGCCGCAGGCGGACAGCGCCGTGGTCAGCAGGAGGGGGAGGAAGAGAGAGGGGCGTCGGGTCTGCATGGGGGCTCCGTCTTGGAGGAGCAGGGGAGTCTGCTCTGCACCCACAATGCGAACGAGCACCTTTCACAATGTAACAAGCCTGAATGCAGACCTTCCGAAGGGCCTCTTCGAGCGAGATGACACGGACCCTGATCATCGGCGACATCCACGGCTGCATCGACGAGCTCAAGGAGCTGGTCGACCGCGTCGGCCCGGACCGCGTCGTGAGCGTCGGCGACATGGTCGACCGGGGCCCCGACAGCCCCGCCGTGTGGCGGTTCTTCGCCGAACGCGAGGACGCCGACGCCGTGCTCGGCAACCACGAGCAGAAGTGCCTCCGCTGGCACCGTGGCGAGCTGCCCCCGGCGCTCTCCCAGCGCATCACCCGGAAGCAACACGGGACAGAGGCCGCCTGGGCCGAGGCGTGCGCCTGGTTCGCCAGCCTGCCCCGCTGGATCGAGCTGGACGACGTCCTGGTCGTGCACGGCTTCTGGCAGCCCGGCCTGTCCGTCGAGGAGCAGCACCCCAGCGTCATCACCGGCACCATGAGCGGCGAGAAGCGCGTCGATCGGCTCGACCGCCCCTGGTACGAGCTGTACGACGGCGACAAGCCCCTCGTGGTCGGGCACGCCATCTACGACGAGGCGAACCCCCTGGTCCACGAGGACCGCGTGTTCGGCCTCGACACGGGCTGCGTGCACGGCCTGCGGCTGACCGGGCTGGTGGTCCCCGACTTCCAGCTGGTCTCCGTTCCGGCGCGGGCCGATCACTGGACCGCGGTCAAGGCCGAGCACCCCGATCTCCGCTTCGCGGGGGTGGCGCCCGTCAAGCTGGAGTGGGCGGCGGCCCGCAAGCTGCTGCCGATCCTCCGGGGCAACCCCCTCGGCGCCGCCAAGGCGGCCGAGCTCGGGCGGCTCCTGGCCGACGCGGACGCCGCCGCGGTCCGGCTGCTCACCCAGGTGGAGGCCGAGCACGCGGCCGCCGAGGCGAAGCTGGAGCCGGGCTACGACGGGAGCGCCTACGCCCAGGCGATCCGGGGCTCCCGCATCGCTCGGCTGCTCCACGTGCGCCGGACCCAGGGCTTCACCCGCGAGGACCTGGAGGCGAAGTGGCGTCGGCCCGCGGGGCTGGTGGCGTACGTCGAGTCGGCGCTGCCGACCGCGGCGTGACGGCAGGGTCCGCGTCGAACGACGGCGATGCGGGACCGCCGGTCGACGCGTACACTCCCCGGCCATGTCCATCGAGAACGACTACCTCATCAAGAACATCCAGGAGCTCGCCGAGGCGACGCTCAAGCTGATGGGGCTGCGCCCCGGCGACGAGGCGCTGGAAGAGATCGAGATCGACGTCGAGCAGAACCTCGGCATGCCGATCAACATGTTCGAGGGCATGAGCGAGCCTGCCCTGGTCTCGTTCGTGACGATGGCACGGGGCCCCGAGCCGCGCCGCACCGCGCTCCTCGGGCTGGCCCTCGCCGCCCGCTGCGAGCAGGCGGCGGACGACGACGACGACGCCCGGGTGGAGATGCTGCGACCGAAGTCGATCTCGCTCCTGCAGATCGCCTTCCGGCTGGAGCCGGCGCTGCGGTTCCCCGAGGTGGACGAGGTGTTCGGCGCGCTGTGCGAGGACCTGGCCGTCTGACTGTGACCGCTACGCCTCCGGCGTCAGGTCCCTGCGGATCGCCCGCTGCTTGTTCTGGGGCAGCCGCTCGGCGATGACCGCCACGACCACCGCCCGCACCGCCTGGGCGTCCAGGTGGCGGAGGTGGTGGAGCAGCAGGTCGCCGCAATGCTGCAGCCCGTGGCGGGCCAGCTCGTCCATCGTCAGGGGGCACGTGATGGTCGCCCGGTGCACCGCGGCGAGCAGCTTCTTGAGGTCGTCGGTCTTGACGTCGGTCAGGCCAGAGGCTGCGTCGAACATGGCGGAAGCCTACACTCCCCGGCCATGAGTCCGACCGTCACCCCTCACCCCCTGCTCGACCTCGCAGCCCTGCACGTCCAGCTGCCGGGCCCGCTGGGGGAGCTGTCCGCGCCGGACTCCCTGACCGCGCTGCTGGCCGTCGACGCGCCGGCCCCCTACCGCTCCAGCGACGGCGTGCGGGCCGCGGTGCGGCGGCTGCTGCGACACGGGGGTTTCAAGCCGTCGGGGCGCAACAAGCCGGCGTCCGAGTACCTGCTGAAGGTCGCCCAGGGCGATGGCCTGCGATCGATCAACCTGGTGGTCGACCTCGGCAACGTCGTCTCGCTGCACACCGGGCTGCCGATCAGCGTCGTCGACGTGGCCCGGGCGACCGAGCCCCTGACCGTCGACGTAGCGCCCGCGGGGGCCCGCTTCGTGTTCAACGCCTCGGGCCAGGAGATCGACGTCGGCGGGCTGCTCGGCCTGGCGGACGCCCACGGTCCCTGCGCCAACGCCGTCAAGGACAGCCAGCGCACCAAGACCGACGCCACCACCACCGAAGCGCTGGTGCTGATCTGGGGCACCGTGGAGATCCCGGGGCGGACACGAGACGCCGCCCGCTTCTTCCAGCGACTCGGCCAGGAGGCCGGGGCCGAGGTGATGCTCGCCTAG
>CAYQEG010000223.1:0-12807 GCA_964416435.1 uncultured Rickettsiales bacterium | reverse complement strand
TCGTAATCAGCAGGTCTGCGGTTCAAGTCCGCACATCGGCTCCATGTTTCGACGCGACGCCGCAGGCTCCTGGTCTGCGGCGTCGTTCGTTCCGGACCTCAAGCGGTCTGGTCCGCCCCCAGCAGCCCCATCTTCTCCATCCGGTACCGCAGCGCGTAGCGCCCGATGCCGAGCAGCCGGGCGGCGGCGCTCTGGTTGCCGTTGGTGCGCTCCAGCGCCTGGCGCACGAGATCCCGCTCCAGCCCGGCGAGGTCGATCCCCTCGTCCGGGAGCAGGAAGATGCCGCGCGAGAGCCCCGACGTGCCGGACTGGCTCGCGGCGCCGGCGACCTCCGGCGGGAGGTCGGCGATCGAGATCGTCGGGCCGCGGGACAGGATCACCGCTCGCTCGACGACGTTGCGCAGCTCACGGACGTTGCCGGGCCACGTGTAGGCCTCGAGCTGCCGCATCGCGGTCGGCTCGACCCCCTCGATAGGTCGCCCGAGGTCGCGGGAGAGCCGGCGCACGAAGTGACCGACGAGCAGCGGCACGTCGCCGCTGCGACGCCGCAGGGGGGGCACCTCGACCGGGATGACCGCGAGCCGGTAGTAGAGGTCCTGGCGGAACCGGCCGGCTTCGACCTCGCCCGACAGGTCGCGGTTGGTGGCCGCGACGACCCGCGCCTTGAGCTCCAGGTCGACCGTGCCGCCGACCCGCTTGAAGCGGCGGTTCTCCAGCGCCCTCAGCAGCTTGCTCTGGGTCTGCATCGACAGCTCGCCGACCTCGTCCAGGAAGATCGTTCCCCGGCCGGCGACCTCGAACAGGCCCAGCTTCCGCGACTTGGCGTCGGTGAAGGAGCCGCGCTCGTGGCCGAACAGCTCGCTGTTCATCAGTTCGTCGCTCAGGCCCGTGCAGTCGACCTCCAGGAACGGCTCCTCGGCCCGCGCGCTCCGGGCGTGGATCGCTCGCGCCACCAGGTCCTTGCCGGTGCCGCTCTCGCCCAACACCAGGACCGTGGGCGCGTCCGCCTCCTCCAGCCGCTCGAGGAGCTCGAACACGCGCAACATCGTCGTCGACTCGCCGATGATGCCCTCGTATCCGGACCGGGCCGATCGGGCGCGCAGCGTGCGCAGCTCCCGGGCCCGACGTGCGCCCTTGTGGGCCCGCTCGACGACCAACATCATCTCGCGCAGATCGAACGGCTTGGGGATGTACTCCGTCGCCCCCATGCGGGTCACCTCGACCGCGAGGTTGACGTTGCCGTGGCCGGTGATCATCACGATCGGGAGGTCGGGGTCCCGGGCTCGGAACTCCCGCAGCAGGTCCACGCCCGAGCCATCGCCCAGCCGGATGTCGAAGATGCAGAGGTCGGGGTTGATCTCCTCGCCGGCGGCGCGAGCAGCCGAGACGGACTCGGCCTCGACCGGGTTGAAGCCAGCGGCGCGCAGCTCTTCAGCCAGCGACCAACGGATCAGCTCTTCGTCATCGACCACGAGCACGGTGGGTCCGTCGCTCATCACTCTCCTCCCGTCGTCTCGCCGGGTCGCGGCGGCAGACGAAGCACAAAGTGGGCGCCTGGCGCACGATCGAGCAGCTCGACCGTGCCTCCGTGCGCCTCAACGACCTTGCGAACGTTGGCCAGGCCGAGGCCCGAGCCCCTCGCTCGCGTGGTGAAGAACGGCTCGAACACCCGCTCTCGAATCTCCGGCGGCACCCCAGGGCCGTCGTCATCCACTCGAAGCACGATGCGATCGCCTTCCCGGCGTCCCGACAGCCGCACGCTGCCCGACTCGCCGAGCGCCTGGACGGCGTTCAGCCCAAGGTTGATCAGCGTCAGCTGGATCGCGACCGGGTCGAGGCGCGCCCGCAGCGTCGGGTCGGGCACCTCGACGCTCACGTCGACGCCCGACTCGGAGGCCATCCCAGCCCGGACCTGCTCGGCTGCAGCCTCCAGCACCATGCGCAGCGGCACGGTCTTGAGGCGCGGCGTGGTGGGCCGAGCGTAGGCCAGCAGGTCGGACATCACCTCGGCGGCTCGGGCGATCCGCTCCTCGACCCGGAGCAGCACCTGCCCCTCGGTGGTCTCGGGATCGACGCGGCCGCGGACGATGCTCAGCGAGTTGCTGATCCCGGCCAGCGTGTTGCGCATCTCGTGCGCCACGCCGGCGGCCGTCGCGCCGACCAGCCGCAGGGCTTGCTCGTGGCCCGGGCCCGGCCGGTGGCCGGTGAGGGAGACGGCGACGGCGACGTCCTCCTCCTCCACCCGGATCGCGCGGGCGTCCACCAGGCGCACGCTGCCGCCTCTCGCCCGCACGGGCACCCGGGCGCTCACCTCGACCTCGCCGGCGAGCGCGTCGTGCACCAGGGACGACAACGGGTGGGAGGTGCGGTCCGGGTCATCCAGGATCGAGACGGGCGAACCCCGCAGCTCCTCGGACCGATGACCGAGCAGCGCGACGAGCTCGCGGTTCCACCGAACGATCTCGGGCGGATCGCCCGCGACGACCAGCATCGCCGTCTCCGACCGGTCGAACAGCTCCTGCAGGACCATCAGGTCACGCGACGCCGCCCGTCGTTCGCGAGTCCGCTCGACCGCGCCGGCGACGAGGGAGGGGATGCACTCCGGCAAGACCGCGAGATCGCGGTCCAGCGCCTTGAGGTCTTCGACGAGATCGGCGCCGCCGTCGATGATGACGCTGGCGTCGTACGCGTGGTCGGCGATCGCCTCTCGCAGGTCGTCGGCGTCGGAGAAGCGGTCGAGCCGGCACCCGGGGACCGTCGGGACGACGTGTTCGGGTGACGCGAACAACGCCACCCGGCAGCGCCCGATCCGGGGCGCGAGCACGTCGCCCACGAGGTCGAGTCGACGCAGCAGCTCGGAGATCTCGAACGGCTTGCGGAGCACGCCTTCGACCCCGGCCGCCAGGAGACGGGAGCGGTCGTGGGCGCGGTCGTACCCCGTCATCGCGAAGAGCCGCTCGGCGGCGCCCCCGTCTCGGAGCTCCAGCAGGATGTCGGTGCCGCTGACCCCCGGCAGGAGGAGATCCACGAGGGCGACGTCGAACCGGTGCCTCGCGATCACGCGCAGCGCGGCGTCGCCGTCTCCGACGACCGTCGGCTGGGCGCCCCGGGACTCCAGCGCGCTCGCCAACGCGAGCGCCAGGTCGACGTTGTCGTCGACGATCAGGACGCGCAGCGGTCCCTGCTTGCGGCCGGCGCGCGGGTCGAGCTCGGACACGGCTCCCACGTCAGATCGGGAGGACCACGGTGACCGTGGTCCCCTCCCCGAGGGTGCTCTTGAGGCTGAGCTCGCCGCGGTTGGCGTGCACCAGGTGGCGGCTGAGGGCGAGTCCGAGGCCCACCCCGTCGGGCTTGGTCGAGTAGAGCGGCTCGAACACGCGGGTGAGCTCGCTCGCCTCGATCCCGACACCGTCGTCCTGGACCGAGAGGTGGACGTGCCCTTCGACGTGTCGGCCGATGACCCGGATGCTCCCCTCGTCGCCGCACGCGTCGACCGCGTTCTGCAGCAGGTTGACGAGCACCTGCTCCAGGTGGGCCGCGTCGACCCGCGCCGGGGTCAGCTCGGGGTCGAGGTCCATCGTCAGCCGACAGCGTGGGGACAGCACGACCCTCTGGACCGACCGCTCCACCAGGCCGTCGAGGGCCACAGGCGCCGCGACCGGCTCCCTCAGCCGCGTGAAGGAGAGGAGGTCGCCGATGATCTCCGTCGCCTTGTCGACGTTGGAGCGCACCCGCTCCAGCATGTCGCGGGCGCGTGGGTCAGCCCGCACACCCCGCCGATCACCCAGGGCGAAGATGTTCGCGCCGATGGCCGCGAGCGGGTTCTTCAACTCGTGGTGGATGCCGGCGCTGAGCTCACCGATGGTCGCGAGGCGTTCCTGGCGCTGCATGCGAGCGACGAGGTCGTCGCGATAGGTCCCGAGCATCATCGCCAGTTCGATGTCGATGATCCGGTCGACCGCGCGCAGAGCGGCGTGGAGGCGCTCGACGTCACCCTCGCAGACCTCGAAGCAGACCTCGTGGAACCAACGCCGGACCACGTTCATGGCGGTGAGCATGTAGCGCTGCGGCAGGTTGACCCGGACGTGCACCTGCCCGATCGCCTTGCGACGGTCGGCGTACTCCTGGTCGTAGGGGCCTCGGAGCAGGGTCCGCACCCAGTTCGCGAGGGTCGCCCGGAGGCGGGGGCGCTGGGCGTCCGGCTCTGTGAAGACCGCCTTGGCCCCGGCGTGCTGGTCGATCACCTCGTAGAACCGGTCCAGCAGGACCTCGAGCGACGCTTCGGCCGGCCCTTGGAGGGTGGCCAAGACGACCTCGTCGGCCTCACCGAAGCCCACGTAACGCTTGA
This sequence comes from uncultured Rickettsiales bacterium, assembly GCA_964416435.1. GTDB lineage: Bacteria > Myxococcota_A > UBA796 > UBA9615 > UBA9615 > CAYQEG01. Next base: position 8,459 of record CAYQEG010000223.1, on the reverse strand, counting down.
GTTCTTCGAACTCTGTTTCCGGCTCGGGGACCGGGCGGAGGTCGCTCATGAATGTGCGATATCACACATCCCAGGGGCGCGCCATGGACGTTGTCAGTTCGCCCGACGTCGCGCCCCCCGGGACGCGGGACTCAGACCGACGCGCCGTCGGCGAGGTCGCGCAGCTTGGCGCGGTCCAGGACTCGGACGCCCTCGCGGTGGGTCTCGAGGATCCCGAGCTTCTCCCACTTGCGCATGAGGCGGATCGCCGTCTCGACGGTCGTGCCGGCGGCGTCGGCGAGGTCCTGGCGGGTCAGCCGGATCGGGATCCAGCCGGTGCGGCGATCGCCCAGGTGATCGAGCAGGTGGCAGAGCAGGCCGCCGAGCCGCGACGGCACCGACGCCGCGCGGGTCTCGAGCACCTGGTCGGTCAGCCGCTGGTGCTGATCGGACAGCATCGTCGCGTAGGCCAGGGCGACCCGGCTGTCGGAGCTGATGCAATGCCGGATCGGCGTGATCGGCAGGCGCGCGACGCGCGTGTCCTGGAGCGCCGTCAAGGTCAGCGGCATCACGCCGTCGTGCAGGGCGGCGGGCCAGCAGGGCGTCGACCCGGGCCCCATGATGTCGGCGACGACCTCGCGGCCACCGGGCGAGTTGACGATCCCCTTGACGAAGCCTTCGAGCACCACGGTCAGGTACCGGCCGGGGTTGCCCTGCCAGAAGACCACCCCGCCACGCTTGAGGGCGAGGACCACCGCCCGGTCGACGACCGCGGCGCGCACGCGCGGCGGGAGCGAAGCGACCACCGGGACATCTTCGAGGGCCGCGGCGACGCGTTCTTTCTCGGTGGGGACGGTGGCGATGGGGGAGTTCTTACGGTGCTTCATGGCGATCGCAGTGGACATTCGTCCTCCAGGCAGTTGCTCCGGCAGCGGCGCCCTGGACCGTCTGCCGAGATGGGGTGTGTTCCTCGAACGAGCACGGACTCACGCGGCATCCATGCGATCTCGCGACGCCTTGAGGACGTCGACGTAGCTGATGATCCCCTCGAGCTTCTCCGACCCCTGCTCCAGCACGGGGATGGCCCCCACCTTCCACTGGACCATCAGGTCGATGACCTCGCCCAGACCCGCGTCGGGCCGGACGTACAGGGGGTCGGCCTGCATGGCCGAGGAGACGGGGTCGGAACGTCGCTCGATGGCCTCGAGGTCGGGCACACCGAACTGACCGTCCCAGGGGATGTAGGAGCGGAGGTCTCGATCCGACAGGATCCCGACCAACAGCCCTTCCTCGTCTACGACGGGGAGGTGCCTCATGTCGTATTCACGCATGAGGTGCTCCGCCTCCCGCAGGGAACGGTCCTGCTGGACGTAGACGGGGTCGGGGGTCATCACATCTGCAGCGCGCATCTTCTCACTCTCCAGGCCCAACAGGGGACGTTGGTTGGGAGAGCAAAAGGTGGGCCAGATCGAAACTGAGTTACCGACAACGATCAGGTTGCGGATTCTGTGTCATTCGGCACAGATTCGGCCTCAGGGCTGTGGCAAGGCACCCCCGATTCGATGGACGCGGGCACACGCACCCAGATCGAAGCGAGCCCGACGGCGAGCGCCAGCCCGGCCACCGCCCCTCGCACGACCCGGCGCTCACCGAGCTTCAGGCCCGCCCGGGCGCCAAAGGCCATCGCGACGGTGGCGGGCAGGGTGCCCAGGCCGAGGCCGGCCGCTACCACCGCGCCGGGGAGCGGACCGCCGGCCGTCGCCGCGAGCCCCAACGCCGCGTAGATCAGCCCGCACGGGAGCAGACCGGTCGCGAGGCCGAGCAGCAGGTGCCTCGTCATCGGAGCCCGCTCCTGCTCCGTCGCGACCCGCCTCAGCAGGCCGGCCAGGGGCTTGAGCGGCTTCGCCGGCCCGGAGGTGGATGAGCCGAGGCCGAGCAGCTGCGCCGCCCCGAGCACGAGCAGGGCCGAGCCGAGCACTCCGACCCCGATCCGCACCGGACCCGCCCAGGCGCCCAGCCCGCCCAGCGCACCGAGCGCCCCGGCGGCGGCTCCCAGGAGGGCGTAGGTGGTCACCCGCCCGACGTGCCACGCAGGATGTCCCCGCGTGACGACGACGAAGGCGCCGCACATCGCCGCGCAATGGAGCGAGCCCGCGAGCCCGAGGAGGAGCGCCGCCGCCGCGAGCCCGATCATCGATCCGCCGGGGGCAGCGGCGGACCGTCGCGCAGCGCGCGGGTCGCCTCGCCTTCGAGATCCTCGAACTGGCCGTTGCGCACCGCCCACACGAAGAGCGCGACGCCGATCGCCGACAGGCCCAGCGCGGCGCCGACGAGGACGGGGAGGATGCCCATCAGGTCCTCGCCAGCCGGCCCGCCGCGACGATCACGACGATCGACGACAGGGGCATCAACACCGCCGCGAGCAGCGGCGTCACCAGCCCGGCCGCGGCGGCGGCGACGGCGACGGTGTTGTAGAGCAGCGACCAGGCGACCCCGCGTCGGAGCGTCCGCCGCAGGCGGTGGCCGAGCTCGACGACCTGCACGAGCGCCTCGGCGCCCTCGTCCACCAGCGCGCCGTCGGCCGCCTCCAGGCTCAGGTCCGCGCCGCCGCCGATGGCGATGCCCACGTCGGCCACCGCGAGCGCAGCGGCGTCGTTCAGGCCGTCCCCCACGAAGACCACCCGCTGCCCGTTTGCCTGCCAGCGCTCCACCGCCGCGACCTTGTCGTCGGGTCGGGCGGCCGCGATCCAGTCGTCCGCCTGGACCGCGTCGGCGAGCCGACCCACCCGGCCCGGGACGTCGCCGGACAACACGGTCACCGCGAGCCCCCGGCTCTTGAGCGACGCGATGGCCCGCTGAGCTCCGGGCCGGACGACGTCGACCAGCTCGGCCTCTGCGGCGAGCTCGCCGTCGATCTCGATTCGAACGCCGGGTCCGATCACCCGGACCGAGTGTCCCTCGACCAGCGCCGACAGCCCCTCCCCTGCCTCCTCGACGACGTCGAGCGCAAACGGGAGCCGGCCGCGGGCGTCGCAGATCGCCCGGCGGGTCAGCGCCCTGGCGACCGGGTGGAGGCTCGCCTGACACGCCCCGCCGGCGAGGCGCAGCGCATCGGCCACCCCCATCCCCGTTCCGACGCGGCGCAGCGGACCCATCCGGGGTTCGGCGAGCGTGAGGGTGCCGGTCTTGTCGAACACCACCTTCGTCGTCCGGGTGAGGCGGAGCAGCACGTCACCGCTGCGCAGCAGCACCCCGGCGCGGACCGCGCCGTGCACCGCCGCCGCGAAGGCGAGCGGGGTCGCGAGCGCGAGCGCGCAGGGACAGGCGACCACCAGGACCGCGGCGGTCACCTCCAGCGCCCGGTCGGGCGCCGCCAGCCGCCACCCGATCCAGGCCGCGGCCCCGACGAACAGGACCGCGACGACGAAGGAGCGGGCGACCCGGTCGGCCAGGAGCTCCACCGGGGTGCGCCGGGCGAGCGCGTCGTCGATCTGCTGACGAACCCAGCCCAGCTGCCCGTCGTCGACCTCCCGGAGGACCTTGCCGATCAGCCGACCGTTGAGCACCCGGGCCCCCGCCGGCACCACGGAGCCCATGGCTGCGGGCCGGGGGCGGGCCTCGCCATCGCTCACCCCCAGGTCGAGCTCGCTGCGGCCCTCGACGACCCGGACGTCCAGCGCGCTGACATCCCCGGGCCTCAGCTCGACCAGGTCTCCGACGTGCACCCGCCGCGCCGGGACGAGCACCCCCGCGCCGTCCTCGAGGCGCCGCACGCGAAGCTCCCGACCGGCGACGAGGGAGGTCATCCGAGCCTGGACCCCCGCCCGGACCGACCCCTCGAGGTGCCGCCCGACGAGGAGCAACAGGATCAACATCGCCAGCGAGTCGAACCAGACCGGCCCCGACCCCCGCACGGTCGCCGCGGCGCTGCTCCCGAACACCAGGACCAGGGCGACCGCGATCGGCAGGTCGACGTGCACGACCCCGGCCCGCAGCCCGGACGCGGCTCGACGCAGGAACGGGGCGCCACCGTAGGCGACCAGCGGGACGGCGAGGGCCAGCGACAGCCATCGGAACAGCTGCTCGTGTCGGGCCTCCATTCCGAACGCGTCGCCGCCGTACAGCGAGACCGCGATCAGCATGATGTTGGCCGCGAGCGCCGCCGAGATGCCCAGCCGCAGCACATCCGCACGCCGACGCCGCGGCGCGGCGGTGACCGCCCCCGGCTGCACGGGCACGGCCGAGTAGCCCGCGTCTCGAAGCCGGCGCACGATCGACTGCAGCACCGGGCCGGTCGACCCGTCCGGGTCGAGGAGCACGACCGCCCGCTCCGCCGGCACGCGGACGTGGATGGAGCGGACGCCGGGCAGTTGACCGACCACCTCCTCGACGACCCAGGCGCAGGAGGCGCAATGCAGACCCCCGATCCGCAGGTGCACCTGCGGGCGGGCCGGATCGGCGACCAGCCGCGCCACGAGGTCCGGGTCTGCCAGGGCGTTCAGCTCCGCGTCGACCTCGGGGTCCGCCTGGACCGGCCCGTCGGGCAGCGTGCTGCGCAGCCGGTAGTAGTCGCCGAGGCCCGCCTCCTGGAGCGTCGACCAGGCGACGGCGCAGCCACGGCAGCAGAACCGGGGCTCCTCGGCCCAGGCGGGCAGCGCGTCCGCGACCGGGAGCCCGCAATGGGCGCAGCCGCCGCTCACGGCCGCACGTCGGAGCCGACCGGCTCCACCTCGGCGGGCCGATCGACCCGCTCGTCCTGGTTGTTCAGGGCCAGACGGATCAGCACCACGTTGGCCACGACCGCGACCGCCAGCACGATCGCCGGGACCCACGGCCACGGGTTCCAGGAGCCGCGTTCGCTCATGTGCCCGGCCCCAACATCGTGATCTGCGCCTCCTCCGCGAGGCCGTCGTCGCGGACCACTTCGAGGCGGATGGGCAGTCGCCCGCCCTGGAACCGCTCCACGGGGGCGGTCACGAAGCCCGGGAGCCTCGACTCCTCGCCCAGCGGGATCTGCGACGGCAGCCCCGGGATCGCGAACTCGGCCCCCTCGGTCAGCGAGCGCACGGTGAACGTGTGCTGCTCGGACGCGCGGTTGCTGATCTGCAGCGTGAAGCGGTTGGCGATGCGGCCGTCGGGGACCTCGGAGTAGAGCTCCGCCGTCGGAATGCGTGCCACCGTGATGAGCAGCTCCGACCGACGGGCCAGCCCGACCACCAGGGCCGACATCACCGCCGCGAGGAGCAGCGAGTACACCGCCGGCCGCAGACCGAAGTGCGGCTTCCACTCGCCGTCGGACGCCGGAGCGTCCCGGTGGGTGGTGTAGCGGACCAGCCGGGTCGGACGGCCCAGCTTGATCATCACCGAGTCACACGCGTCGGCGCAGGCGCCGCAGGCGATGCACTGCAGCTGGTCCCCCTCCCGGATGTCGATGCCCGACGGACAGACCGAGTAACACAACCCGCAGTCGACGCAGTCGCCGCCCTCGGGGCTCTTGCCCTTGCGTCGCGGCTCCCCCCGGTGGGCGTCGTAGGCGACGAGCAGCGACCGCTCCGCCATGAGCACGCCCTGAATCCGAGCGTAGGGGCAGGCGTAGTGGCACATCTGCTCGCGGAACCAGGCGAAGTCCAGGAAGAAGCCGACCGCCAGCAGCGCGGCGACCGTCAGCCCGGGGCGTCCGATCTCTCCCCGGAGCAGCTCGGGGCCGCCGACGAACCAGCTCATGAACACCGCCGTCACGACCAACGAGACGAAGACGAACACCGCGTGCTTGGCGACCTTGCGGCTCAGCCATCCCCTGGAGTGCTTCGAGTCCCGCCGTCGGGCCCGGTGCGCCGGGCCTTCGATCAGCCGCTCCAGCGGCCGGAACACCCACTCCAGCCACACCGTCTGGGGGCAGGCCCATCCGCACCAGATGCGCCCGAGCAGCGCCGTGAAGAGGAACAGCGACAGCGCGAACGCCAGCCCGAGGAGGGCCAGGATCCAGGTGTCCTGCGGGGTGAAGATGTGCCCCAGCAGGAGCAGCCGTCGGGCGGGGATGTCGATCCGCACCGCCGGCATGCCCCCGACGCGCAGCCACGGGACGAGCACCAGGAAGGCGATCAGGAGCCAGCCGACGACACGCCGCTGACGGCGGCGCGGACCATCGACCCGGCTGGCGTAGATCCGTTGCTGGTGCTCGACGAGAGGCAAGCGCTACTTGCCTCCCCCCAGACCGTGGATGTAGAGCGAGACGTCGGCGACGCCCTGGGCCCCGATCTGGGACTCCCAGGCGAGCATGCCCTTCTCGATGACGCCGTGCGTCACCGTGCGCTGGATGTCGGCGAGCGTGCCGCCGTGGATCCACTCTGCGTCGGTCAGGTTCGGGCCGATGCCGCCCGTCCCGTCGGCGGCGTGGCAGGTGAAACACTTCGTGTCGTAGATCGCCTTGCCGGCGTCGACCTCGCCCGACAGCGCGGCGGCGGCGACGGCGGCGCCGGGGTCGGGCTCCTCGGGCGCCCCGTACAGCGCTTCGGCCGCCGCGAGCTCCTGCTCGTACTGGTCCACCTGGCTCCACGCCGTGACGTACAGGTAGGGGATGTAGACGATGGCGAACGCGATCGAGAGGTAGAAGATCCCGAGCCACCACGACGGCAGCGGGTTGTCGTACTCGCGGATCCCGTCGACCTCGTGGTCGAGCAGGACGTCGGTCGGAGCGGACATCGCGCTACTCCAGGGGGGGCTGCTCGATCTTCGCGGTCATGGTCCAGACGACCATCGCCACGAAGAACGCGAAGAAGACGACGAGCGGGAGGGTCGCGGTCCAGGTCGCGGCGGTCACCGCCGCGGTGTCGGTCATGAGCTCGTTCATGGTGCTCCTCCCGGGTTGCGTGAAAGGTCGGTCCCGAGGCGCTGCAGGTAGGCGATCATCGCGATGATCTCGCGGTCCGGTTCACACTCGATCTTCGACTCGGCGAGCCGGGCGGCGATCTCGGCCGCCTGCCGGTCGCGGAGCTCGTCGGCCCGCTCGACCTCCTGCTCGGTGTAGGGCACCCCGAGGGCGACCATCGCCCGCATCTTGCGCTGGGTGAGGTTGCCCTTGAGCTGCCGGGTCAGGAGCCACGGATACCGCGGCATGATCGAGCCCGGCGAGGTCTCCGCCGGGTCCTCCATGTGGAGGTAGTGCCATGCGTCGTTGTACTTGCCTCCGACGCGGTGGAGATCGGGGCCCGTTCGCTTGCTGCCCCACTGGAACGGGTGGTCGTAGACGAACTCGCCGGCGCGGGAGTACTCGGCCGGCTTGTTGCCCCGGCCGTAGCGCAGCGTCTCGGCCCGGAAGGGTCGGATCATCTGCGAGTGGCAGTTGTAGCAACCCTCGCGGATGTACAGGTCCCTGCCCTCGAGCTCCAGCGGCGTGTACGGCCGGACGCTCGCGATGTCCGGCACGTTGGCGCGCACCGCGGCGAGCGGCACCAGCTCCACCAGGCCGCCGATGCTGATCAGCACCGTCGTCAGCAGGGCGAAAGTGAGCGCCTTGTTCTCGATGTTCCGGTGGCCCAGGTACTTGCTCATGCCGCCACCTCCTCGGCCGCCGGCGCCGCCTTGATCGTCATCAGCAGGTGGACCAGCAGGAGCACCGCGCCCGCGAGGAAGAGCGAGCCGCCGACGATCCGGAGCAGATAGAAGGGCTGCATCGCGTCCACCGTCTGGGTGAAGTCGGGCCACTTGAGCTGGCCGTTGTCGTCCAGCGCGCGCCACATCAGGCCCTGTGTGATTCCGCCCACCCACATCGGCACGACGTAGAAGACGATGCCGAGGGTGCCCAGCCAGAAGTGCGCGTTGACCCAGGCCGGCTTGACCCACTCCGTGTTCCAGAGTCGGGGGACCATCCAGTAGATCATCGCGAAGGTCAGCATCCCGACCCAGCCGAGCGCGCCCTGGTGCACGTGACCGATGGTCCAGTCGGTGTAGTGCGACAGTGCGTTGACCGACCGGATGGACATGATCGGCCCCTCGAGGGTCGACATCCCGTAGAAGGTGACGGCGACGACCATCATCTTGAGGACGGGGTCGGTCCGCACCCGGTCCCAGGCCCCCCGGAGGGTCAACAGGCCGTTGAGCATCCCGCCCCAGGACGGGGCGATGAGCATCAGCGAGAAGGTCATCCCCAGCGTCTGCGCCCACTCCGGCAGCGCTGTGTAGAGCAGGTGGTGGGGGCCCGCCCAGATGTAGAGGAACACCAGGGACCAGAAGTGGATGATGCTCAGGCGGTAGCTGTAGACCGGTCGGTCGGCCGCCTTGGGCAGGAAGTAGTACATCATCCCCAGGAACGGGGTGGTCAGCAGGAACCCGACGGCGTTGTGCCCGTACCACCACTGGACCAGGGCGTCCTGGACGCCGGCGTAGACCGAGTAGGACTTGGTCAGGCTGACCGGCACCGCCAGCGCGTTGAAGACGTGGAGCACCGTGATGGTGATGACGGTCGCGATGTAGAACCAGAT
>CAYQEG010000222.1:0-12821 GCA_964416435.1 uncultured Rickettsiales bacterium | reverse complement strand
TCCGAAAACCCCTTCGTTCGCGCGGATTTGCGGCGCTGATTCGTTTGAGTTTCTGGCTCGGAGCGTGGGACGGCGAGCCCGTCCCCGACCGCCGCATCAGGAAATCCCCTGGTCCCTAGGGCACTTGCGTGGCGCAAGGGATGGGGACGTCCGGCGCGACCCGATCAGTAATACGTAAGTGCCTGGAATCACTGACCACGGCCGGCACGACCCTGGAGCGGGGGGGGCCGAGGGCCTCGGCCCCGCCCCATGAGTTACCCTGCGTACGTGAGGGACCCCCAGACTCCGGTCGCGTCGGACACGTCCGACCGCACCGAAGCAGCGGTGCTGAAGAGGTTCGGCTGGTTCTCTGGGGTCTTCACCCCGAGCATCCTGACGATCCTCGGCGTCATCATGTACCTGCGCCTGGGCTGGGCGACCGGCCAGGTAGGGCTGCTCGGGATCCTCGCCATCGTCGTGCTCTCGCACGCCATCACCCTGGCGACAGGCCTGTCCATCGCGTCCATCGCGACCAACCGGACCGTCGGCGCCGGCGGGGCCTACAACATCATCAGCCGCTCGCTGGGGGCCCCCGCGGGGGCCGCCATCGGCATCCCGCTGTTCCTCGCCCAGGCCCTGAGCGTCACCTTCTACATCGTCGGCTTCACCGAATCGCTGCGGCCGCTGTTCCCGAACATGGACGAGCGGCTGATGGGTTCGGCGGTGCTCATCCTGCTGGTCGTGGTGTCCGGGAAGTCCGCGGCGCTCGCGATCAAGGCGCAGTACCTCATCCTCGCCGCCATCGCGCTGTCGCTGATCTCCCTGGTGACCGGCACGGGACCCGCTCAACCGGACCACATCACCTGGCTGAACCCCACGGGAGAGGGCTTCGCGGCGGTGTTCGCCGTGTTCTTCCCGGCGGTGACCGGGATCATGGCCGGCGTGGGCATGTCCGGGGACCTGAAGGACCCGCGCAGGGACCTCCCCCGCGGCACGATGAGCGCGATCTTCGGGGGGATGGCGGTCTACCTCTTCCTCCCGGTGTTCTTCGCCCTGCAGGCCGGCCCCGGGGACCTCATCGCGAACACCGACATCGCCTGGCAGATCGCGTCGGTGCCTGCCCTCATCTTCGTCGGCGTCTGGGGAGCCACGCTGTCCAGCGCGCTCGGCTCGATCCTGACCGCGCCTCGAACCATGCAGGCGCTCGCGGTCGACGGCATCGCCCCGGCCGCGCTCGGCCAGGGGGCCGGCCCGGCCAACGAGCCTCGCGCCGCCCTCGCGCTCACGTTCGCCCTGGCGGAGACCGGCATCCTGCTCGGCAACCTCGACGTCATCGCCCCCATCCTGACGATGTTCTTCCTGGCCACCTACGGCATCACCAACCTCGCCTGCGGCCTGGAGCGGTGGGCGGCGAGCCCCGGCTTCCGGCCCGCCTTCCCGGTGCCCGCGGCGGTCAGCCTCCTGGGCGCCCTCGCGTGCTTCTACGTCATGAGCGTGCTCAACCTGCCCGCGATGCTGGTCGCGACCGGGTTCGCGGTCGCCCTCTTCGCCCTGACGGAGCGACGCGACCTCGGCACCACCTTCGGCGATGCCCGACACGGCATCTGGGCCGCCCTCGCCCGCTCGGCGCTCCTGAACATGCGGCGGCTCGCCTACCACCCGGGCAACTGGCGGCCGAACCTCGTCATCCTCGGCGGCAACCCCGAGAAGCGCCCCTGGCTGCTCCACCTCGGCTCCGCCATGGTCCAGGAGCGGGGCCTCGTCACGTACTTCCTGCTGCTGTCGGGCTCGGTGCGGGAGCGCTCCGCCCAGCGGCGCCGCCTGACGGCCGAGCTCGAGCAGACCTTCGGCGAGCGCCTCCCCCACGTCTTCTTCCGGGTGGAGGTCGCCGAGGACGTGTACGACGGCATCGTGCACACCGCCCAGTCCTACGGGATCGGCCCGTTCGAGGCCAACTCCGTGATGCTCGGGTGGCCCCGGAACGAGGACAACCGGGCCCCCTACGTCCACATGCTCCGAGAGCTCACCGAGCTCGACAAGAGCCTCTTCGTCGTCCACTACGACGAGGAGCGACGCCTGGGCAAGCGCCGCCGGATCCACGTCTGGTGGGGCGGCCTCAAGGGCAACGGGGGGCTGATGCTGCTGCTCGCCCACCTCCTGCAGGCCCACCACAAGTGGCGCGGCGCGGAGGTCACGCTCGTGACCGTCGTCGAGGACGAGCAGGCCGGCTCCAGCGCGTTCGAGACCAAGGAGCAGATCATCGAAGCCGCGCGCATCCGCGCGGACACGCGCGTGATCCTCCGGGAGGGCCGACCGATCCACGAGATCATGGCCGACGTGAGCGCCGACGCCGACCTCGCCATCCTCGGTATCGGCATGCCGGGCGAGCACGACGACCCCGACGAGTTCTTCCGCCGCATGGAGCTGATGCTCCGCGGCATGCCGACCACCATCCTCGTGCACTCGGCCCGCACCTTCGAGGGCGAGCCGGTGCTGTTCCAGGACGAATCGTGACCCTGCAACGCGAACTCGCCGTCGCCCTCGACGCCGCCCGGGCGGCCGAGGCGATCCACCGGGCCGGCCGCACCCGGGACCTCCAGATCGACAGCAAGTCGGCCGTGCGGGACCTGGTGACCCAGGTCGACACCGAGTCCGAAGCCGCCGTGCGGTCGGTGATCAGCGCCGCCTTCCCCGACGACTCGATCCTCGGCGAGGAGGCCCCCGAGCTGGTCCGCGGCTCGGGCCGACGATGGGTCGTCGACCCGCTCGACGGCACGGTCAACTACGCCCATGGGTTCCCGTTCTACTGCGTCTCGATCGCGCTCCAGGTCGACCAGCAGGTCGTGCTCGGCGTCGTGCTCGACACCGCCCGCGGCGATCTGTTCACGGCGACGCTGGGGGGTGGCGCCTTCTGCGACGGGGAGCGGCTCCAGGTCAGCTCACGCCCCCGGCTGGACCAGGCGATGATCGCGACCGGGTTCGGCTACACCGCCGAGCGCCGGCTGGTGAACCTGGAGCGCTTCGCCCGCGTGCTCCCCAGGGCCCGGTGCATGCGTCGGCCCGGCTCCGCGGCGCTCGACCTGTGCCACGTGGCGGCGGGGCAGCTGGACGGCTTCTGGGAGATGTACCTCAACCCCTGGGACGTCGCCGCGGGCACACTGGCGGTCACCGAAGCCGGGGGGCGCGTCACCGACGATCTGGGCGGACCGTTCGCCCTGGACGACCTGACGGTGGTCGCCACCGGGGGCCCGATCCACGACGAGCTCCTCGCGCTGCTGTAGTCAGCGCGAGGAGAGCCCGTCCAGCTGGGCAGCCAGCTCGGCCGGGTCATCGGTGGGGGCGCGGCAGGTACGCCGCTCGCACAGGAACGCCCGGGCCCCGTCGGGGCTCTGGCGGCCGCTGAGCCACGGGAGGAGCTCGGTGTCCGGCTGGTCGGCCGACGCGAGCACCGCGAACGGCAGGTACCGGTCTCGAACCTCCGCCAGCAGCGCGTCACCGCCGGCCCCCACGACCGCGATCTCCTGCCCGCCCGTCGCCCGCCACATCCCGGCCAACGCCTCGGCCCCGAGCGCCCGGGGGGCGCCGTTGAGCAGCGTGCGGTAGGAGCGCAGCACCCGGTCCGCGCGCTCGCCGAGGTCGGGGCGATCACACAGGGCGTCGAGGCGGACCAGCGCCAGGGCGACCATCCCGTTGCCCGACGGGATCGCGCCGCCGACCAGGTTCTTGCTCCGGGCGACCAGGGGCTCCGCGTCGTGTCCGGTGTAGAAGAAGCCGCCGTCGCCTTCGTCCCAGAACAAGGCGACCGTGCGGTCCGCGAGGGCGACCGCCTCCCGCAGCCAGCGCGGCTCGAAAGTCGCCTCCCACAGGTCGACGAGGGCCAGGAGCATGGCGCCGTGGTCGTCCAGGAAGCCCGGCGCCCCCACGCGGTCGGCCTTCCAGGTCCGGTGGAGGCGACCGTCGCGGGTCATGCCGTCGAGGACGAAGGACGCTGCCGATCGGGCGGCCTCCAGGTAGCGTTCCTCGCCGAGCGCGGCGCCGACCCGCGCCAGGGCGCTGATCGCCAGGCCGTTCCAGGCGGCGATGATCTTGTCGTCCAGGCCGGGCCAGATCCGCTTCGACCGCGACTCCAGCAGCGGCCCCCGCCAACGCTCGAAGAGCGTCCGGTCCGCGTCCGGGAGGGCCTCCAGGGGCCGCTCCAGGCGGAGCACCGACCGGCCGTGCTCGAACGTGCCGCCGGCCGTCACCTCCAGCAGCCGACACAGCTCCGGAGCGTCCTCCCCCGCGACCGCCGCGATCTGCTCCGGCGTCCAGGCGTAGAAGAGCCCCTCCTCGCCTTCGCTGTCGGCGTCGAGCGCGGCGTACAGCCCCCCGGCGTCGTCGCGCATCTCCCGCAGCATCCAGCCGAGGGTCTCGCGCGCGATTCGCGCGAACCGCGGCGATCCCGTGACCCGCCACGCGTCGGCGTAGATCGGGGCCAGCAGCGCGTTGTCGTACAGCATCTTCTCGAAGTGGGGGATCAGCCACCGCTCGTCGACGGAGTACCGAGCGAACCCGCCGCCGACGACGTCGTACGTGCCGCCCTTCGCCATGCCGTCGAGGGTGCCGATGACCATCTGCAGCGAGCGCTCGGCCCCGGTCCGGTGATGGTGGGCGAGCAGCACCGACATCGTGGCGTGAGGCGGGAACTTCGGGGCGTGGCCGAACCCTCCGTGGAGGGGGTCGTAGCTGTCCGCCGCCGCCTCCGCGATGGCGTCGAGCCACTCGGTCCCGAGCTCCGGCGCCTCCACCGGCAGGTTGGACCAGGGGCGGATGCCGTCGAGCACCCGGCCCGCAGTGTGCTCCACCGCGTCCCGTCGCTCGCGGTAGACCCGGACCGCGTGGGCCATCAGTTGGCGGAACGACGGCATACCGTGGCGCGGGGTCGGCGGGAAGTAGGTGCCGCCCAGGAACGGGCGCCCGTCGGGGGTGAGGAACACCGTCATCGGCCAGCCGCCGTGCCCCCCGCTGAACGCCTGCACCGCCTTCATGTAGATCTCGTCCAGGTCCGGCCGCTCTTCCCGATCGACCTTGATGTTGACGAAGTCGCGGTTCATCTCGGCCGCGGTGGCGGGATCCTCGAAGCTCTCCCGCTCCATCACGTGACACCAGTGACAAGCGGAGTAGCCGACGGACAGCAGGATCGGGCGGTCCTCGTCCTTCGCCCGGCCGAGCGCCTCGGCCCCCCACGGGTACCAGTCGACCGGGTTGTGGGCGTGCTGCAGCAGGTAGGGGCTCGTCTCGTCGGCGAGTCGATTGGGCATCCGATCCTCCGCCCCCGGCTATAGCGCCTCAAGACCGGCCTCGCCCGTCCGATGGCGAAGCTGATGGAGACCGCCGCGCGCAGGAGCCGCCCGCGAGCCCTGGTCGCCGACAACAACGAGCGGTATCGACGCTCGGTGTGCTCGGCGCTCAAGGCGTTGGGGTGGCACGCCCGCGCCGTGGACGCGAACGTGGACTCGTTGGCCGCGCGGCGCGGTCGGTACGACCTGGTGGTCGCGACCATCCGGATGCCCTCGCTGGGCGGGCGCGCGATGCTCGCCGAGCTCGGGCGCTGGCCCAGCCGCACCGGGGTCGTCGCGGTCGGCGAGCCGGGGACCCGCGAGCTGGTCCTGCCGGCCCTCGGCGGGCGGGCCCGCCGCTTCCTCTCCAGCCCGTTCGGCCGGGACGGCCTCCGCGCCGCCGTCGACCACGTCTGCACGCCGGCGGTCGAGGAGACCCCACCGCGGACGCGGACCGTCATCGACGTCGCCGCCCTCGCCCGCCAGCTTCGCGAGGATGGCTCCTCCCTCCCGACGATCGCTCCGATCGCGCTGGAGGTGCAGCGGCTGATCGGCACGCCGGAGTGCGGCGTCGACGAGGTCCTGGAGGTGGTCGAGAAGGACCCCGCCATCGCGGCGGCCATCCTCAAGCTCGCCAACAGCAGCCGCTACTCCCCGCCCTCCCCCATCAAGACGCTGCGCACCGCCTGCCTGCGTCTGGGCAACGGCCGCATCCTCGCGCTCGCCTCCGAAGCGCTCCTGCGCGACCTCTTCGCCCTCGGCAGCGGACCGGTGCAGCAGATGACCGCGGCTCTGTGGCGACACACCGTGGTCAAGGCGACGGGAGCGCGCGCGGTGGCCGCGCGGGTCGGCTCGAGCCGCCCCGACGAGCTCCAGGTGGCGGTGATGCTCTGCGATCTCGGCGAGCTGGCGCTGCTCCAGATGGCCGCTCGGGCGCACTCCGGCGTCGACTGGTCGTGCGAGAGCCTGCAGCGGTCGTTCGCCCGGGGAGTGCACGAGCACCACGAGCTGGTCAGCTCCCTGTTGCTGCGGAGCTGGCAGCTCGAGCCGAGCCTGGTCGAGCTCGCGCGCCATCACCACAAGGCCCGCGGAGCGCGTCGCCGCGACGTGGAGCGTCGTCGCCACATCATGTTGGCGGCGTGGGCCGGAGCGCTGCGCGCGGGCTTCCACTGGTTGGAGGGACAGGCGACGCCCGACGTCTCCGCGTCCCTGCACGCCCTGCGGCTGGACGAGGAGGATCTGGACGACCTGTTCGCCGACGCCGCCAACTGGGTCGAGCAGGACTAGAGCGCCGGTGGCATCCTTCCGCCCTCGGAGGCGGAGCGATGCGAACCCTGGTACCCATTCTAACGGCCGTCGGCGCGCTGATCGCAGCCCCCGCGACGGCCGGCGACCAAGCCGACGCGGAGGCAGAGGCGGCGCCCGCGCCCCGGTCCCTCGCCGACCTGGAGGCGCCCGGCCTGCGCCCCGTCGAGCCGACCGCGCAGGAGCCGACGCCCCTCGTGGTGTTCACCAACGCCCACGTCTGGACGGCGGCGGGCGACGACTGGGAGCGCGGCTGGATCGTGCTCCAGGACGGCCTGATCCACTCCCTGGGCGAGGGTGACGCCCCGACGATCCCCGACGCCCGGGTGGTCGACGCCACCGGCCACTGGATCACCCCCGGCCTGATCGACACCCACTCGCACCTCGGCGTCTACGCGGCGCCGTCCGGCAAGGCCCACGGCGACGGAAACGAGGCGTCCGCGCCGACGACGCCCGGCGTCTGGGCGGAGCACTCCCTCAACCCCCAGGACCCCGGCATCCAGCGCGCCGTCGCCGGTGGCGTCACCGCGATGCAGGTCCTCCCGGGCTCCGCCAACCTCATCGGTGGCCGCGGCGTCGTCGTCCAGATGGTCCCCCACCGCGGCTCCCGGGCGATGCGCTTCCCCGGGGCCCCCGAGACGGTGAAGATGGCCTGCGGCGAGAACCCGAAGCGGGTGTACGGCGGCCGTGGCGGCGCCCCGAGCACGCGCATGGGCAACCTGCGCGCGACCCGCCAGGCGTTCCATGCGGCCGCCGAGGCCCTCGTCGCGCTGCAGGAGTGGGAGGAGCAGGCCGGAGGCGGAGACGACGGCGGCAAGAAGAAGCGCAAGAAGAAGAAGGGGGGCGACGACGCTCCCAAGCCGCCCGCCCGGAGCCTCGACACCGAGACCCTGATGGGCGTGCTGCGGGGCGAGATCCTCCCCCAGGTCCATTGCTACCGCGCCGACGACATGATCTCGATGCTCCAGGTGGCCGACGAGTTCGGGTTCTCCATCCGCTCGTTCCACCACGCCCTGGAGGCCTACAAGATCCGCGACCTGCTCGCCGACCGGGAGGTCGCCTCGTCGACGTGGGCGGACTGGTGGGGCTTCAAGCTCGAAGCGTACGACGGCATCCCCCACAACGCCGCCCTGCTCACCGAAGCGGGCGCCCGGGCGATCATCCACAGCGACAGCCACATCGGCATCCAGCGCCTCAACCAGGAGGCCGGCAAGGCGCTGCACACCGGCCTGCAGGCTGGGATCGACCTGAGCGAGGAGGACGCCCTCAAGTGGGTCACGCTCAACCCGGCCTGGGCCCTGGGCATCGACCACCTCACCGGCAGCCTGGAGGTCGGCAAGCGGGCCGACGTGGTCGTCTGGGACGGCCACCCCTTCAGCGTCTACAGCTCCGCTCGGCTGGTGTTCGTCGCCGGCGTGCTCCGCCACGACGCGGAGCAGGAGCAGACCTGGGGCGACTTCCAGGTCGGCCAGGAGGTGACGCCGTGAGTCGCCTCCTGCTCTCCCTGTTCGCCGCCGCGCTGCTCGCGCCGGGAGCCGCGATCGCGGACGACCGCGCCTGCACCGTGCTGCTCGGCGGCACCGTGCACGCCCCCGAGGGTCCGCGGGACGACCTCGTCGTCGTGATCCTCGGCGACCGGATCGCCGACGCCCGACCGACCGTCGACGAGCTCCAGTTCGGCGACGGAGCCGACGCCGCCCGGTTCCGGGGCAAGCACGACTGCGCCGTCCTCAAGCTGGACGAAGGGGCGGTGGTGACGACCGGCCTCGTCACGGTCGGGGGCCAGCTCGGGCTGGTCGAGGTCGGCATGGAGGGCGGCACCCGCACCTCGGACGCCGGTGGCGACCCGATCCGCACCTCCCACGACGTCGCCGACTCCTACAACCCCCGCTCCTCGGTCATCCCCGTCACCCGCATCGCGGGCATCACGTCGGCGATCATCGAACCGACCGGCGGCTGGTTCCCCGGGCAGGCGGCCTGGGTCGACCTCGCCGGGGGCAGCCAGGAAGAGACCGTGGTCCGGCGGGGCGTCTACCTGCCCACCGGCTTCGGGAGCGCCAGCCGGGGCGAGGGGCTCGGCAAGCTGGCCGAGCTGCTGGACGACGCCCGCACCCACCTGCGCGACCCCCGCGCCCTGGACTCGAACCGCAGCCGACCCTACGTCGCGTCCCGCCTCGACCTGGAGGCGCTGCAGCCGGTGCTTCGGGGGGAGGCGCCGCTGGTCGTGGGCGCCAACCGGGCCGCCGACGTCGAGGCGCTCATCCGCTTCGCCGCGGACGAGGAGATCCGGATCGTGATCCGGGGCGGCGCCGAGGCCTGGCTGCACGCCGATGCGCTGGCCGACGCGGGCATCGCGATCCTCCTCAACCCCTACGTCTACGGCCCCGGCGGGTTCGACCAGATCGAGGCCCGGCCCGACAACGCCGCGATCCTCGCCGACGCCGGCGTCGACGTCATCATCTCGACCGGCTCGGCGCACTTCGCCCGCAACCTGCGACAGCTCGCGGGCAACGCCGTGCGTGGGGGGATGGATCACACCGCCGCGGTGCGGGCGATCACGAGCAACCCGGCGCGGGTGTTCGGACAGACCGACCGGGGTGAGATCGCGCGAGGCGCGGTCGCCAACGTCGTCGTCTGGTCGGGCGACCCGCTGGAGCTCAGCACCACGGTCGTGCACCTGTGGATCGGCGGCGAGCCCGTCGAGCTTCGAAGCCGCCAGACGGAGCTGTTCGAGCACTACCGGGAGCTGCCCGGCACGCCGGTTCCCGGGCTGGAGGTCCCCGACTCGCTGTAGGCTGGCGGGGTGCCTCGCCCCTCGCTGCTCCCGCTCGCCCTGACCCTGCTGTGTGCGGCCTGCGAGCCGCCGGTCGAAGCCCCCCCACCCGTCGCCGAGCCCGGCCGCTGGGACGAGGCCGCGCCCTGGGTCTCACCCGCGCCGCACCCCTGCCCCGTCGACGTCGACCCCGACGCTGACCTGGTGGGCGAGCTGCTGGCCGAGGTGGGGCTCGACCGGTCCATCGGCATCCCGCGCAGCCAGTACGAAGCGTACGGCGGCCGGATCGCCGACGACCCGGCGCGGCTGGACATCTTCCACGCGCTGCAGGAGGACTTCGGCTCGGTCCCCTGCCACGCAGGCAACGTCGCCTCGGCCGCGGACCTCGCGCTGGCGTCGGATCACCCCCTGGCGTCCCTGCTCGCCCACGGCGCCACCCAGCTCGAGGTCGAGGTGATCGCCGGCGGCCCGTGGCCCGAGCTGACCGGAGACGTGCTCGTCGCGGCGCTCGACCGCCTGTGGGGCGACGACGACTGGGACGACCGGGACGACGTGACGAGCGCGGCCGAGGACCTGCCGTCCGCGTTGAAGCAGGCGATCGCCCTGACGCTGCTCGCCGCCGACGAGGCAGCGGACCTGCGCGACGACGGCCTCGACGCCATGGCGGACCGGGACTACGACCTCAACTACTGGCGCGACGGGGCCAACAACCTCCTCATCTCCGAGTCCGGCGGGATCAGCCCCGACTGGGAGCCCGGCGCGGGCCTCTTCCTGGGCTCCGACGACGGCTCGGGCGTGCTGTACAGCGGGGCGGTCCGGCTCGCCCAGGGGTTGGACGAAGCGGACTGGTCCGCCGCCGCCGCGGTCGCCAACGACGCCACCCTCCGGGCGCAGACGCCCCTGGGTCTGCTCGTCGTCGGCGGGGCGGGAGACGACGAGTACGACGTCGAACTCGACCCCGACCTGGGCGAGAAGATCGTGCTCTTCGTCGAGCAGGGGGGCGACGACGTCTACCGGATCCCCGCGGGGGCGACGATCTCCGAGCGCCACCCCGTCGCCGTGCACGTCGACCTCGGCGGCGACGACACCTACGGCTACACCGAAGTCGCCTCGCCCTACGACGGTGAGGGGCTGCTCCCCGCCGACGCGGCCGGACGCCACGCCCCCGACGGCACCTGGGGGCCGTACGCGCGCAGCCACGTCGCCCGCCAGGGGGCCGGCGTGCTCGGCTACGGCGTGCTCCTCGACCTGGGCGGCGGCGCCGACGTCTACCGCTCGCTGCGCAAGTCCCAGGGCTTCGCGACCTTCGGAGCGGGCCTGCTCTTCGACGACGGCGGGGACGACGACTACGAGGCCGAGAACGGCGTGCAGGGAGCGGCCACGGTCGGCCTCGCCCTCCTCGTGGACGCCGGCGGCGACGACCGCTACCGCGCGTTCGGCCACGCCCAGGGGTTCGGCTTCGTCTCCTCGTTCGGTGGGCTCGTCGACGCCGGCGGCCACGACACCTACGAGATGCCCGCCCAGCCGGTGCTCTTCTACTCCCCCCAGCAGCCCGGCTCGGCCAACTCGTCGCTCGGCCAGGGGACCGCCTTCGGCTGGCGGCGGGACGCCACCGGCACGCACCTGGGCGGCGGGGTCGCCCTGCTGCGGGACGCCGCCGGGAACGACCGCTACGACGGCTCGGTGTTCGTGCAGGGGGTGGCGTACTGGATGGGTCTCGGGATCCTCGCCGACGCCGACGGAGACGACCGCTACAACGGCCTGTTCTACGCCCAGGGGGCGACCGCGCACTTCGCCAACGCGGCGTTCCTGGAGGGCGGCGGGGACGATCACTACAACGCCGACCGTCCGGCCGTGCACAGCTCCATCGGGCTCGCCCACGACTTCTCGGTCACGGTGTTCGTCGACGACGCCGGGGACGACTCGTACTACGGCCCGGACCGCAGCATCGGCGCGAGCAAGTGCCACGGCCTCTCCCTGTTCGTCGACAACGACGGAGACGACCACTACGAGGCGTTCCACGACCGCGCCATCGGCTGGGCGACGGACTACGACTGGGCCGAGAACGTCTGCGGCAACAGCAACACGACCCCCAGCTACGGCTTCTTCGTCGACGCGGCCGGCACGGACACCTACATCAAGCCCGACGCGACGGGCTACGGGGACGACGTCATCTGGCTCCCCGACGACCCGGTCGACGCGACCGCCCTGGAGTACATGGGGGGGCTCGACCGGGACGGGGGAGAGACCTGGACCTGGGCGTACGGAGCAGCCCGAGCGGAGCGCTGAGACCGGGCACCGTTTTGCATTTCCTTGACAATCACCTGGGAGGGCGTGGGATCCTGAGCACATGAAGCGCTCCCTGTCCCTGCTGGCGATCGCCCTCCTCGCCCTGCCGGCCACCGGCTGCTGGGAGCAGTTCGGCGAGGAGCCGCCCCCGCCGCCGCTGGACGACGACGACGACAACTTCGGCGACGACGACGACTCCGCGGACGACGACGACGCCATCGACGACGACGACTCGGCGGACGATGACGACGCCGTCGACGACGACGACTCCGCGCCCCCCGAGTGCGCCCCCGCCGCCACCATGACCTGCGGCAACGTGCTGGTCGGCAACAACAGCCAGGCCGGCAGCACCAACCTCATCGAGGACTACGGCTGCTCGGCGCTGGTGCACGACGCGCCGGAGTTCGCGTACGAGTGGCTGGCCGAGGAGACCGGCGAGGTCGCCGTGCGGATCAGCGGCCTGACCCAGGATCTCGACCTGTACGTGCTGGCCGCCGGGGTGGGTGGCGCCTGCGAGCCGGGCTCCTGCGTGGGAGCCTCGACGAGCGCCTCGCCGAACGAAGAGGTGATTTTCGAGGCGGTCGGCGGCAACGCCTACCACTTCGTCGTGGACGGCTACGGCGGCGGCATCTCGGACTACACGATCGAGCTGGACTGCGACCCGAGCGGCGGCGACGACGACGACAGCTCCGCCGACGACGACGACAGCTCCGCCGACGACGACGACAGCTCCGCGGACGACGACGACGACGCGACGCCCGACTGCGGCCAGCCGCCGAGCATCGTGCCGACGGTCACGGTCACCGACGCCGCCGGCATCCCCGCCACGGAGTTCAGCGCCGGCAATCCGGTCACCGTCACGCTCAGCCTGGAGAACGTCGGCGGCGGGACCCAGACCGAGGTGTACGGCAGCAGCTGCCTGTTCCAGTGGTCCGTCTGGGACAGCGGCGGGGTGCCGATGAACGCCGGCCCGTCCTGCCTCGCCATCCCGACCATCGTCGACTTCGTCTGCGCCGCCCCTCCGGTGGTCGACGCGTACCCGGTCGACGCAGTCGAGGGGATCGCGGGCGCCCCCCTCCCCTCGGGCGCCTACGAGCTGCGGGTCGACACCTACTGGTTCGGCGTCCAGGTGTTCGCCCTGACGGTGCCCTAGTGGT
>CAYQEG010000221.1:0-12875 GCA_964416435.1 uncultured Rickettsiales bacterium | reverse complement strand
GCGCCTTGGCCTCGGACACCCCGGTCTCACGGGGCTCCGGTTCCAATGCGCTCCAGGCTCCTAGACCGAGACCCGCTTGCTGCCCTGCTCGAGGGAGCGGTCCATCGCCTCGAGCACGCGCACGGCGTCGTTGGAGAACTTCGCGTCGCTCAGCGGACTGCGATCCCCCGAACGCACGGCGTCGATGAAGGCGTTCACCTCGGTCTGCAGCGGCTGCCCGGTGGAGACGGCGGGGATGTAGACCTCGCCCTTGATCAGCTCGACCCGGAACCGGGTGAGGCTGTCGACGAAGTCGTCCTTGGGGGCCGCCTCGGGGAGGGTGCGGAAACCCTTGTGATAGACGCGCACCGGCTCCATCACGTTCATGTCGTCGAAGCGGATCATGCGCTCGTCGCCCACCGCGACGACCTCGCGGACCTTCTGGGGATCCAGCCAGGACGTGTGCACGTGGGCCAGCGTGCCGTCGGCGAAGAAGAGGTTGGCGAACACCACGTCGGGCACGCCCTCGCGGATGAAGCTCTGGCCCGAAGCCGTCACCTCCGTCGGGGTCTCCCCCTTGAGGTACATGAAGATGGCGACGTCGTGGGCGGCGAGGTCCCAGCCGGCGTGGCAGTCGTCGCGCACCGGGCCGAGGTTGGTGCGGCGGCTGTAGATGTACTTCAGCTTGCCGAACTCCTCGTCCTCCATCAGCGACTTCATCGCCCGCACGCCGCCGTTGAACAGGAAGACGTTGCCGACCATCATCGTGCGGTCGTGCTCCTCGGCGAGGGCGATGAGCTCGGCGCCTTCGGCCGACGTCGGGGTCAGCGGCTTCTCCACCAGCACGTGCTTGCCCGCCTTCAGGGCGGCGGCGGTCAGCTCGAAGTGGGTGGTCGGCGGGGTGGCGATGACCACGGCGTCGACGTCGTCCCGATGCAGGACCGCGGACGCGTCCGTCGTCAGGTCGATGCTGGGGTGGCGGCGCTTGACGCGCTCCAGCCGCCCCTCGTCGAGGTCGCAGGCGGCGACCAGTGTGGCTTGTTGGTTCTCGTGGACGGAGCGGATGAGGTTGGGGCCCCAATGGCCCGCTCCGATGACGGCGACGCGGGTGTTTTCCGACATGGCGGCGGAGGATAGCAGCCCCGCCCGCTTGCTATCGTTCGCGGGTGCAAGCGCTCCTGATCGGTCTCCCGGCAGTGCTGCTGCTGTTCGTTCCGATCGGGCTCGTCGGCGTCACCCTCGGCGACTGGTTGGTCGCGCGGCAGGTCGACGTCGAGCGAAGCGCTCGCCTGGCGGCCGCCGCCGTCTGCACCGCCTGGGTGATGATCGTCGTCTTCCTGGCCCTCGCGGCGGCCGGGATCTTCTTCCTGCTGCCCTGCATCGGCGCCTGGTGGCTGCTCGCCGGGCTGGCGCGGTGGCGTCGGCCCGGCGCCTGGTCCCGGCTGCGGGAGGACCTGGGCTCGGTCGGTCGGGACCTGAACGAGGCGGCGCGCCGCCCCGGGATCGAGCACGTCGGCTGGACCGCGACGCTGGCGCTGCTCGGCGTCAAGGTCGCCCAGGGGCTCGTATCGCCGCCCCAGGCGTGGGACTCGCTCACCTACCACCTGCCCAAGTGCGTCACCTGGATCCAGACCGGTCGGCTGGCGCTCCCCGACGCCGCGGACGGCTGGTCGTTCTATCGGCACTACGCCTACGGGGCGGAGATCCTGTGGACCTGGCCGATGCTCGCGACGCGCTCGGACAGCCTGCTCGCGCCCGCCGGGCTCTTGGTGTGGGGGGCGCTGCTGCTGGGGGTGTACCGGTTGGCGCGGGAGCTGGGGGCGGAGCGGAGATCGGCCCGCCTGCTGGCGATGGCGATCGGGTCGATGCCAGTGGCGCTGATGTTCGTCAGCGCGGCCTACGTCGACACCGCC
The DNA here is from genome assembly GCA_964416435.1 of uncultured Rickettsiales bacterium. Classification (GTDB taxonomy): domain Bacteria; phylum Myxococcota_A; class UBA796; order UBA9615; family UBA9615; genus CAYQEG01. The sequence goes on along the minus strand of CAYQEG010000221.1, from coordinate 10,983 downwards.
ACGGCGGCGTTCGTGCTGCTGGGCCTCTCCTTCTTCCTCCGGTTCCTTCGGCGGCCCGGGGTCGCGGCGGGCGTCCTGGCGATGGGCAGCCTCGGCGTGGCGGGCGCGACCAAGGTGCCGGGCGCGCTGATCATGGGGGCGCTGAGCGTGATGCTGGTGGCGCGCACGCTCGTCGACCGCGAGCGGGCCGCGCGGGACCGGGGGCTGGGCGTGGTCGCGGCCGCCGTGGCGGCGGCGCTGCCGTGCGGCGTCTACGGGAGCGTCTGGCTCGAGATGGGCTCGCCGTTCTACCCGTGGGGGGTGCCCGGAGGGGGGGTGCTCGGCTTCCCCGTGCACGACGGGGTGGCGGCCATCGTGGCCGGCGCGACGGTCGACCCGGTGCTGCTGGAGGTGAGCACCGGGGAGCTGCTGCAGCGGCTGTTCTGGTTCCCCCCGGCGGGGTTCACGCAGCTCAACTGGGGGCTGGGCGGGGCGGCGCTGGCGCTGGCGGCGGTCGCGGGGCTGACCCGCAGCAAGGAGCTGCTCGTGCGCAACGGCCCGTGGGTCGTGACCGCGGTGGCGCTGGGCGCGCTGCTCCCCTGGCCGTCGGTCCTGTCCCCGGACACGCTGACGATGCGCACCCTGTGGCTCGATGTCTTCGCCCGGCTGGTGCTGCCGTCGTCGATCCTGCTCGCGCTGCCGGCCCTCGCGCTGCCGGGGCGGATCTTCGCAACCGTCGCGTTGACGGTGACGGCGCTCAACCTGGCGATGTGGCGGCCGGCCGGGATCGGCCCGGCGACGCTGGACGCGTGGAAGGACGCCGCGAGCGGCCTCCTGATCACCGCGGCGATCGTCGGGGTGGTGGTGTTCCTCGTCCTTCGGCGGCTCGCCGAGGTGCACGGGACAGCGCTCCTCTTCGTCGGGTTGGTGGTGGTCCTCGGGGCCGGCGACGTGCAGGACGCCCGGGACGACGCCCGCTACGCGATCTGGGCGGAGAGCTACGACCCGCCGCGCTCCTTCGACCTGCACGCGCTCGACCAGGCGATCACCGCGGCGTGGCCGCTGTGGGAGGCCGTCGACGAGCATCACCCCCACCGGATCAGCTACCACGCCGGCGCCGCGGCGCTCGCCGACAACGCCTACCGCTACCCCCTGTACGGGGCGCGACTCCAGAACGAGCTGGTCTACGTGCCGGTCACCCGATCGGGTGACATCGTCGAGCTGTTCGACGCGGACCGGCTGGCCGCGGAGGCGGACTACGACGCCTGGCGCGCGCGCCTGCTGGAGCAGGAGGTCGACCTGGTGATGACCGCCTACCCCCGGGGGATCGAGGTCGACTGGCTGCTCGCCCACCCCGAGCACTTCGAGCGGGTGGCGTCGCCGATCCGCAGCGAGAACGGCCTGTGGCGGGTGCTTCCTTGATCAGTCGCTGAACTCGACCGCGAACAGCAGCATGGTCGGCCGAGCCGCGATGGTGTTGGTGTCGACCTGGACGCCGCCGAGCCGGGTGAACGTCACCCGGGGGTCGTCCATCAGCCCGCGGTGCCAGCCCGGCCAGATCGCGGCGTGGCTCATGTCCTGGGCCCGCAGCAGCGGCACGACGTCGTCGACGTCGAGCAGGTCGGAGCTGTTCAAGCCGGTCAGGTCGATCATCCGGTGCGGGATCGAGAAGCGGATGCGCCCGGCGTCGGAGATTCCGACCACCGCGTCGGCCGGCACGTTCTTCGTGATCCAGTCCGCCATCTTGCCGTGCAGCGCCTCGATCTCGGCCGTGTTGGCGACGTACGCCTCCCGCAGGTCCGCTCGCTCGACTCCCCACAGCGCGACCAGGACCAGCAGCCCCGACGTAGCGACCGCCAGCCTCCGGGGCCGGTCATCCCCCGAGTCCCACAGCCACAGCAGCCCCAGCCCGCCCCACAGCGCGAACCACGGCACCACCACGAGCAGGTAGCGGGCGTAGTAGACCGACTGCACCGACGCCTGGACGATCGGCTCCGCCGAGACGCCCAGCGGCAGCGACACGGCGTAGAAGGCGAGCACCGCCACCGGCGTCGCGACGAGCAGCGCCAGGTGACGCCCGGCGGCGCGCAGCTGCCACAGGCCGATCCCGCACACCGCCACCCCGAGCAGCAGCGGCAGCCAGCCGAGCAGCCCCAGCTCCCGCGGCGCCGCGCTGAACAGCCCGCCGATCGACGCCAGCTGCTCCGCCGGCTCGAACCCGACCGAGACCTTCGTGCGGAACGCGTTGGGCAGCGGGTGGCCCGCCACCGCGACGCCGAAGCCGAGCCACGCCGCCCCCGCGACGACCGGGGGCACGAGCAGCGCGAGCCGAGCCCGCACGTCCGGCGCCGCGATCAGCGCCGCCGGCACCAGCAGCCCGAGCTCCGGCCGCAGCAGCCCCGCCGCCGCGAGCGCCAGGCCGCCGAGCCACCACCGCTCGTACAGCGCCGCCACGATGCAGCCGAGGGCCGCCGCCATCGCGGCCTGGGTCTCCATGCCGGAGACCGCGAGCACCCCCGTCCAGGGCTCGAGCGCCAGCGCGACGATCACGACGCAGCCCAGCCGCGGCCCGCCGAGCCTGCGGCCCAGCCCCCACCCCAGCAGGAGCAGCGCCCCGCCGGCGAGCAGCCCCAGGCTGCGGGTGGCGATCGCCGGCTCCATGCCGAGCTTCAACGGCACCGCCAGGAGCAGCGACCACAGGGGTGCAGTGCTGCCGTTCTGCCACTCGCCGGGGTTGTATCCGAACACCCCCGTCTCGGCGAAGGCGCGGGCGTAGCTGAGGTGGATCCAGGCGTCGTCCAGCGGCAGCCCGTCGAGCGTCGCTTCGCCCGCGGTGAGCAGCGAGATGGCGTCGACCACGAAGACGAGCAGGGCGACCGCGATCAGCCCGATCTCGAGCCGCCCCGCGGCCGAGTCCTTCGTTGACGGGTCCGCCATCGGCCGAAGGATAGCGGCACACGGGGGGTGGGGTACGCTGTCGGGCCTCGACGCCATGCCCACCGACGCCATCCGTTGCCCCGCCTGCGGCGCCGCCGACACCTCCCCCGCCGAGCCCGGAGGGCTGCACCGCTGCGCCTTCTGCGGCGTCCGCTACCGCGTCCAGGGGTCGACCGCCTCCGTCGTGCCGTCGACCCCCGCGGACAGGCGCAAGGCCAACGCGTTCGTGGTGCTCTTCCTCAGCCTGCTGGTCACCACGGTCATCGTGGCCCTGGTCCGCGCGAAGCCGGAGCCGGTCGATCCGGAGCGGGTGCGCGACCTCCAGGAGGACGTCGCGCAGCGGTTCGACGAGGTGCTGGGCAGCCCGGCGAGCACCTCGGTGCAGGCGCCGGCCGCCACCCCCACGCCCGCCCCGCCCGCCGCGACATTCGCCCCCCACAGCCGCCGCTCGGGCTCCGACGGCTCGCTCTGGTTCTACGGGGTGGTGAGCAACACGTCCGAGATCGACGTCGCCGCGCCGGAGGTCGTCGTCGTCTTCCTCGACGCCGCCGGGGCCGAGCTCGGCACCGAGCACAGCTACGCCATCCGCCCGCTCGGCCCCGGCGACAGCGCTCCGGTCGCGGTCCTCGCCAGGGACCAGCCGGCGGGCTTCGAGGATGTGCGGTTCGAGGTCGTCGCCCGCGCCGCGAGCACCTTCGAGAAGCGCTCCGAGGGGCTGCGGGTCACCAGCTCGACCCCGGTGCGCGAGTCCGCGTCGATGTACGCCCTGGAGGGCAAGGTCCACAACGACGGCGACGCCCCGTCGCGGTTCGTGCAGCTCAAGGTGATCGCCTGGTCGGCGGACGACCGGGTCGTCGGGATCGGTACGGCGTCCGCGTCGCCGTCCACCGTCGAGGCGAGCGGGACGTCCCGGTTCCGCGGTCGGGTGCTCGTCGCCGAAGAGGCGGCGCGGTTCGAGATCATCCCCCTGGGGCGCCCGTGACCGACGAGCTGCTGATGCGCCTGGCGCTCGCCGAAGCGTCGGCCGCCGCCGACGCCGGGGACGTCCCGGTCGGCGCGGTCCTCGTCGCCGGCGACGGGGAGGTCCTCGCCCGCGGCCGCAACCGACGCGAGGAGCGGGGCGACCCGACCGCCCACGCCGAGCTGGAGGCGCTGCGCAGCTCCTTCGTCGACGGCGGCTGGCGGCGGGAGGGGACCACGATGGTGGTGACGCTGGAGCCGTGCCCGATGTGCATGGGGGCGCTGCTGCAGTCGCGGGTCGGTCGGGTGGTGTTCGGCGCCCTGGATCCGAAGGCGGGCGCCGCCGTCAGCCTCTACCGCATGGCCGAGGACCCGCGCCTCAACCACCGCATGGAGGTGGTCGCCGGCGTGCTCCAGGACGAGTGCGCCGCCCAGCTCAAGGAGTTCTTCCGTGAACTCCGGTTGAAGAAACGTCGTTGAGCCCTACTCACAAGCTGTTCCTTCCAGACCCGGGGAAGACCGCTTGAGCGCCCATCCGTTGTTGAGGCTGGCACCCCTGTTCCGGCAGAGCCGGGGTCTGCTCCTGATCGGGATGATCGGCCTGGTCGCCGGCACGGGCCTGATGCTCGCCGGTCCCTGGATCGTCGCCCAGGCGATCGACGTCGACCTCGCGGCGGGCGACCGCGCTGGCCTCGCGACCAAGGCGGCGCTCTACTTCGGGCTGCTCCTCGCCAACATCGCGGTCACCTACGGCTCCAAGATCGCGCTCGAGGTGTCCGCCCAGCGCGCGATGCTCCAGCTCAAGGAGAACCTCTTCGACCACCTGGTCGGCCACGACCTGTCGTTCCACGACAAACACACCTCGGGCCGCCTCATCACCCGGGTGCAGGGGGACACCGAGGCGCTGCGGGTGCTGTTCGCCGAGGTCATCCTCGCCGGCCCGGCCGACCTGCTGCTGTTCGTCGGCATGTTCACGGTGATGATGCTGACCGCGCCCGAGGTGACGGGGCTCGTCTTCGCCGTGATCCCCCTGTACGTCGCGCTGTTCGTGGTCTTCCGGAAGGTCGCGCCGCCCCGGTTCCTGGCCGTGCGCAAGGTGAAGGCGCAGCTCACCGGCTTCCTGACCGAGCACCTCCGGGCGATGCCGACCCTCCAGTCGTTCGACCGCGAGCGCTGGGCGCACGAGCGCTCGGAGGAGCTCAACGAGGAGGTCTTCCGCAAGGAGGCGATCAGCCAGCTGCAGCCCGTCTGGTACTTCAACGCGGTCGTGCTCACCCGGGCCCTCGGGATCGTGGCGCTGCTCTGGATCGGCTCGGGCCTGGTGGCCGACGAGATCATCACCATCGGCGTGCTCGTGATGGGCCTGGGCTACCTGCGCCAGATGTTCAACCCGCTGTTCCGGCTGTCCCACCAGCTGGCGACCCTGGAGCGGGCGCGGGCCGCGGCGATCCGGATCTCCGACATCCTCGACACGCCCCGCCTGATCACCGACCCGGCCGAGCCGGTGCCGTGGCCCGGGCTGCGCGACGCGCTCCGGCTGGAGGCCGTCGAGTTCCACTACGACGAGGACACGCCGGTCCTGCGCGGGCTCGACCTCGAGGTGCCGGCGGGCAGCCACGTCGGCATCGTCGGCGCGACCGGCGCGGGCAAGACGACCGTGCTCAACCTGCTGCTCCGCTTCCGGGACCCTGTCGCCGGGCGGGTCAGCGTCGACGGCGTCGACCTGCGCGACCTGGCCCTGGCGGACCTGCGGGCCCACGTCGGGCTGGTGCTCCAGGACGTGCACCTGTTCGCCGGCAGCGTGCTCGACAACCTCGGTGGCGAGCCCGTCGCGGCGGCGAGAGCGCTCGCCACCCTCCAGGTGGACATCGGGCTGGACCGCGAGGTCACCGACGGCGGCAAGAACCTGTCCCGGGGGGAGCGGCAGCTGCTGACGTTCGCCCGGGCTCTGGTGACCGAGCCGCAGCTGCTGGTGCTGGACGAGGCGACCTCCGCGGTCGACCCGGCGACGGAGGCGCGGGTGCAGGCGGCGTTGGAGCGGCTCCAGGCGGGGCGGACGACGGTCACCGTGGCCCACCGGCTCGCCACGGTCCGCTCGTGCGACCGGATCTACGTGCTCGGCCACGGCGAGGTGATCGAGGTCGGCACCCACGACGAGTTGATGGCCCGCGGCGCCGTCTACGCGGCGCTCTACCAGCTGCAGCACGGGGAGTACGCGGCGTGAGCCGGCGCGCCCTGCTGATGCGCTGGCTGCGGGCGGTGTGGGCCGGCCGCAAGGTCGAGCTGACCGTGATCTGCACGCTGTCGGTGGTCAACGCCGCGCTGGTGACCACCTTCCCGTGGCTGTGGCAGTTCATCGTCGACGCGGTGGGCGGCGCCGACGGCGACCAGGCGCCCCGGCTGCGCGAGATCGCCGGCTGGATGCTCGCCGTCGGGGTCGCGCAGTTCCTGCTCTACAACGTGCTGCAGGGCACCCGGTCGGTGATGAACGCGCGCATCCAGTGGAAGGCGCGCGCCCGGGTGTTCGAGCACCTGACGAAGCTGGACCCCTCCTTCTACCGGCGGTGGCGGTCGGGCGACCTGGTGACCCGGCTGTCGGACGACGGCGGGGACAAGATCAGCTGGTTCCTGTGCTCCGGGGTCTTCCGCACGCTGGAGGCGACGCTGGTGGTCATCGCCTGCCTCTCGGCGATGCTCTGGATCGACCCCGGGCTGACGGCCTGGGTGGTGATCCCGCTGCCGCTCTTGATCGTCGGCCAGGCGGCCGCCCAGGGCGCCCTGGGGCGTCGGTACATGGCGGTCCAGGAGTCGATCTCGGGCATCAACGACGAGCTGACGGCGACCTTCTCGGGCATCCGGATCGTGCAGGCGGCGGGGCTCGCGGGGGCGGCGCGGGGCCGGTTCGTGGACCAGGCGGCGCTCCAGCGCGACGCCGAGGTCCGGGTCTCCGTCGTGCAGCAGGCGGTCTTCATGATGTACGGCTACGGCTGGCAGGCGGCGGTGGTCGCGCTGCTCCTGGGCGGCGGCCTGCACGTCATCGACGGGACGATCACGCTCGGTCAGTTCGTCACGTTCGAGGGCTTCGTGATGACCCTGATCTGGCCGATGTTCGACGTCGGCATGTTCCTGTCGAAGTACAAGCAGACGTTCGTCGCGCTGACCCGGCTGCAGGAGCTGATGGACGAGCCGGCCATCGAGGCCTCGGCCGGGGCGGCCCGGCCGGCGGACGGCTCGCTGTCCCTGACCGGCGCGACGGTGGAGGCGGAGGACGGCGCGGTCCTGCTGCAGGACGTCGGTCTCGAGGTCGCCCCCGGGGAGGTCGTCGCGCTCGTCGGCGAAGTGGGGGCCGGCAAGTCGACGCTGGTGCACGTGCTCGCGGGCGCGCGGCGGGCCGCCGCGGGTGAGCTGACGGTCGGCGGCGCCGCCGTCGAGGCGCTGGACCGCACCGCGATGCGCGAGGCCGTCGCCTACGTGCCCCAGGACCCGGTGCTGCTGTCGACGACCGTGCGGGACAACATCCTGCTCGGCCGCGACGTGGACGACGCGGCGCTCGACCGAGCGCTCGACGTCAGCCGCCTCGCCCAGGACCTGCCGGCGTTCCCCGACGGGCTCGACACCGCGGTGGGGGAGCGCGGCGTGACCCTGTCCGGCGGCCAGCAGCAGCGGGTGGCGCTCGCCCGAGCGTTGGTCGGCGGCCCCGCCGCCCTCCTCCTGGACGACGCGACAGCCGCGCTCGACGCCGACACCGAGGCCGCCTTCTGGGAGCGGCTGGAGGCGCTCCTCCCCGACGTCGCGGCGGTGGTCGTGACCCACCGGATCGCGACGATCCAGCGCGCCGACCAGGTCCTGGTGATGGAGGCGGGCCAGGTGGTGCAGCGGGGACGGCACGACGCCCTGGTGGAGACCGAAGGACCGTACCGGCGGATCTACGGCCGCTACCGCGCGGCGGAGACGGTCGCCGCCAGCTGAGCATCACTCGTGGGGGCGGAACTCGCCGAGCCCGCCGCCGCAGGAGACCGCGACGCTGTCGGTCAGCTCCAGGTCCGCGACGTCCTCCCGGGGCAGCTGTGCGACGCACGAGATCAGCCGGTATTCGTCTGCCACGAGGAGCTTGACCGAGACCGCGCTCACGAGGTCCCCGTTGTCGGGGTCGAAGAAGGCCCGCCGGATGCAGGGGTCGGCCGCCGCGCCCAGGACGGCGCATGTCCCAGTCTCGGTGTGGAGCGGGAAGCCGGGGTCGACCTTCTCCCCGTCGAGCCATCCGCCGACCATGCCGTAGAGGACCTCGGCGCCCGTCGACAGCCGGTCGGGATCGACGACCCACAGCTCGGCCCGGCTCCCGCAGACCACCCGGGTCCAGCCGGGCGTCGCCTCGACCGAGACGCAGCCCTCCCCGATCGCCGTGTCGGGGTCAGTCATCGCCGTAGTAGAGCTCCTCGATGGCCGCGTCCCCGGCGTCGAAGATGTCGTCGATGCTGCTCCGGAGCAGGTTGCGCACGACCTCGTCCTCGACGTCCACGATGTCGCTCTCGGACCACAGGGTCTGGACCCGGCGGGTGGTGCCGTCCGGCTGCCCCATCCAGACGTCCATCGCGAAGGACGTCCACAGGTGGGTGTTGCCCTCGTCGCCGTCCCACGACTGCTCGAACCACGACCGCGCGACGACCGCCCAGCGCTCCTCCTCGTCCTCCTCCGGGGTACCGATCCGGGCCCAGAGGAAGTCCTTGAGCAGGATGAAGTCGACCGCCATCAGGAGGTTGTCGCGGCGGACCGCGTTGCTGGTCTCGATCAGCAGGCAGGAGCGGTCCGGGAAGCAGGTCCCGTCGTCGGCGTTGGTCACCGTGCGCACGTACGTCGGCGCGGTGGGCTCCGTGATCGTCTGGTCCGGCTCCATCTGCAGGCGACCGTGCTCCGTCACCCCCCAGGGGCCCTGGCCGGCCACCGTGATCGGGATCGTCGCCGTCAGGTCGCGCTCGGTCGGCCAGGTGATCGCGTCCACGTCCTCTTCCGTCAGGTAGTCGGGGATCCACGACCGGTCCAGGGCCGGCGTTTCGAGATCGACCGTGTCCACGAACGCGTCGAGGTTGGCGAGCCCCTCCTCCAGGAAGCGGGGGTCCTCGTTGTCGAACTCCCGGTAGAGGTAGCGGACGAGGTCCGACAGGTCCGTCGGAGCCTCGGGGCTCGGCGGCTGGCACGCCGCGAGGGGGGCGGCGACTGCGATCAGGAGCGCGCTTCGGAGCATGGCGAGCGCAGGGTAGCGGTCAGGGCGTGCTTCGGGGCAGGTCGATTCCGGGACCGGCGACCTTCACCCCGGCCGCCCCCTGGGTCGGCAGGTCGGTCCGGTTCAGGGTGGTGAACCCGCCCGGGCCGCCCCAGTAGACGTAGGAGTCGATCAGCCAGTTCGCCGCCGTCTCGCGCCAGTTGGCGAACGCGATGTCGACATAGCCGTCCTGGTCGAAGTCGGCGACGTGGTTCAGCTTGGCGCCCGACGTCGGCAGCGCCTGGACGTTGCCTGCGTCGAAGGTGCCGGCGTCGTTCCAGTAGATGAACGAGTCGACCTCGAAGTTGCTGCCGGTGCGGGAGCAGGAGAAGACGATGTCCTCGTCCCCGTCGCCGTCCAGGTCGGCGATCGAGAGCGCCGCGCCGCCGTTGGTCGGCAGGTCGGTGGTGGTGTTCCAGCCGGTCGCCGAGCCCCACCACACCGTCGAGTCCCAGTCGTAGGTGAAGCCGTCCCAGAACGTCGCGGTGACGATGTCGGTGAAGCCGTCGCTGTCCAGGTCGGCGGCCCGGATCCCGTAGGGGCCGAAGGTCGACAGGTCCTCGCGGTTGCCGGTCGAGTAGCCGGTGCCGCTGCCGTAGTAGATCCACGAGTCGTTGCCCCAGACGAGCTCGTCCCGGTGGTTCGCGAACAGGATGTCGAGGAAGCCGTCCCCGTCGACGTCGTAGATGTCGTTGCCCCAGCCGCCGACCGTCGGCAGGGCGTCCCGGTCGCCCGTCGAGTAGCCGCTCGGGGTGCCCCAGTAGATGTGGGAGTCCTGGTAGACGGTGGCGGCGTCCCAGTAGTTGGTCAGCGCGATGTCGAGCAGGCCGTCTCCGTCGAGGTCGTCGATGGTGATGCCCGCCGCCCCGCGGGTCGGCAGATCCGTGCGGTCGCCGACCGAGTACCCCGACGGTCCCCCCCAGTAGATGTAGGAGTCGAGCACGTAGGTGCCCAGGTCGAAGTGGTTGCCGAAGACGAGGTCCATGTACCCGTCGCCGTCCAGGTCGGCGACCTCGACGACCCCCGAGCCGATGGTCGGCACGCCCGAGCGCGACGCGTCCGACCAGCCGGACTCGCTCCCCCAGTAGATCCACGAGTCGACGTAGGCGGTGCCGCCGTCGAAGTGGTTGCCGAAGACGATGTCCGGCCAGTCGTCGCAGTTGAGGTCCTCGCAGTAGTCGACGCCGTTGCAGGTCTGGTCGATGCCGTCGAAGGGGATCTCGGTGGCGTGAGGGTGGAGCCCGGTGTCGGCGTCGTCGCAGTCTCCGTCGCACGTGGACCAGCCGTCGCCGTCGTCATCGAGGGACTCCAGGGCCGGGTCGGCGTCGTCGCAGTCTCCGTCGCACGACGTGGCGCCGTCGGCGTCTGCGTCGTCCAGGTTCATCGACGCCAGCTGGTCGTCGCAGTCGTCCCCGCCCGACGCCAGCGACGCGTAGCCGTCTTGGTCGAAGTCGGTGCCGTCGATGCCGTCGCAGTTCTGGTCGATCGCGTCGCCCACGATGTCCGTGGCGTCCGGGTTGATCGCCGGGTTGCCGTCGTCGCAGTCGTCGGCGCAGGAGGAGAAGCCGTCGCCGTCGCCGTCAGCGAGGTTCATCGCCGGGTCCGAGTCGTCGCAGTCGTCGCAGGCGAGCACGCCGTCCGCGTCGGCGTCGGCGTCGCCGGGGCTCAGCGCCCCGTCGCAGTCGGTGTCGACCCCGTCGCACAGCTCCGTGGCGTCGGGGTGGACCGTCTCCTCGTCGTCGTCGCAGTCGCCGGTGCAGGTGGAGTAGCCGTCGATGTCCGCGTCGACCGGCGTCAGGGTCGGGTCGTCGTCGTCGCAGTCGCCCTCGCAGGGGGTGTAGCTGTCG
>CAYQEG010000220.1:0-12965 GCA_964416435.1 uncultured Rickettsiales bacterium | reverse complement strand
GACGGACGACGACGACGCGACGGACGACGACGACGCGACGGACGACGACGACTCCTCCGGCGACGACGACGACAGCGCCCAGCCGGCCAACTGCCCGCCCGCGGCGCAGGCCCAGCTGTCCGCCATCGGCTCCTGGGCCGACACGAGGAGCTGCGCCAACGCGTTCTTCTTCGCGGTCGAGCCGGCGGACACCGCCCAGCTCGCCCTGTACTGGCAGGTCGACCCCGACGACGTCGAGACGGGCGACGTCTACTACGTCTCCTACGACTTCGACGCCAAGGACGAGTCGATCGGCTCGGCGACCGTCGAGCTCGGCACCAACGTCGCCGACGCCAGCTGCGACGACGCGCTCGAGGGTCCGATCGAGGTCGACTCCACCTGGCTCGGCTCCGCCGGCTCCGTGACGCTGACGATCACCGGGACCTCGGTCGGCGGGTACACCGGCGACGTGAGCGTCTCGGGCCTGTGGGTCGACAACGACGACGGCTCCGGCGAGAGCTGCCCGGTGCCGGACCACACCTGGACGGGGCTCTCCCTGGGCTGGCTGCCGGGGTAGGGGTCTAGAAGCGGAGGGTGACGCCGACGCCGGCGTTGGCGCCCTTGTCCTCGTCGTAGCCGACGTGGGCGCCGATGCTCAACCGGTCGTTGGGCTTGTAGTCGAGCCCGAGTCGGGCGCCGTAGCCGTCCTTCTCGTCCCAGCTGGCCCGGCCGGTCAGGTCCAGGCCGTCGCGCAGGCCGTAGCGGAGGTCCAGGCGGGCGTCCATCCCGTCCTCCTCCTCCCACCCGACGACGGCGGTCGCCTTGAGGCCGCCGGCGGCGTACTTGAGCTGGCCCTCGATGCGCTCCAGGGTGATGTCCTGGATCCTGCCGAGCTTGACGGCGACCTGCGCGGTCAGCCCCTCGGCGACCCCGAGCTTCGCCTTGAGCTCGGGGATCTTCATGTTCGCCGCCACCGCGCCCGCGGCCGCGAGCAGCGCGAGCAGGACGATCAGCTCGGGGTTGGCGTCGACGAACCCCTGCAGCGACCGCGCGAAGCCGGCGCCGTTGGCCTGCACGAACTTCTTGGCTTCCTTGCCCAGGGTCGACTTGAGCGCCGCGACCGCCTTGTCGACCTCCGCCGGGTCGACGTCAGCCGAGGCGTGGTCCTTCATCAGGTCGGCCAGGGGTCCGAGGGCGGACTTGATGGCCGACTCGGCGTGGCCCGACAGCTTGTCCAGCGTGATCTCGCCGCTGACGGCCTTGTACAGCTCGCCGCCGAGCCACTTCCCGAGCGTCGCTTCGTAGTTCTTGAGGCCCGACGACTTGCCCGCCCCCGCCGGCGCCGCGTCCTTGTCGTCGCCGTCGAACTGGACCGCACGGGGCGACGCGTCCTTCAGCTGGACGTCGAACCGGGAGCCGGCGCCGCTCGGTGTGTTCTCCTGCGAGAGCGGCCCCGCCTCGGACAACTGCAGCGCTTCGCTCGCCCTGGACCCGTTCCCGCTCCAGTTGAACCAGTTCCTGGACGACCTGGAGCGACCGTCGCGACGTTCGCGGGGATCCTGGGCACCCCCGTCTGTCGGATCGAGATGCGGCCCCCGCCCGAGGCGGTCGGCCAGACGTTCGACATCCACGACCTGGGGGCGACCGGCTGGGCGAACTGGGGGAACCCGCTCGGCAGCGGGTCGGGCAACGGCGAGCTGAGCTACCACCACACCTGCCACCACGACGCCGGAGGTGTCGCGCCGGCGACCATCGACGACCTGCGCATCTACGAGCTGTGCTTCGAGCTGGACACGGACGGGGACCCCGAGAGCGCCCCGTACGCCCGGGTGCTCCCCCGGGCCATGCACTACACCGCCGACTACCTGGACGCCTTCGTGATGGATCCCAACCACAGCTGGGACCAGTCGACGGACCGGACCTGCGGCGGGTTCGAGATCCAGGTGTCCCAGACCGCGCCGGTCGTCGCGCCCGTGCCTCCGACGGTGCGCAACCTGTCGGAGGCGTACATCCAACCCCAGTGGCTCGACTTCGCCCGGGGGGTCGAAGTGATCGAGGACGCCGCGTCCGCGTCCGCCGGGGTTCGGGTGACGTTCGAGTCGACGCGCGCGTGGCGGCTGGGGAGCGACGCCGAGCCCCGGTCGGTCGTGCTCCGCTTCCGGGGCCCCTACGAGACCACCGCCCCGGTGGTGACGGCGTTCGAGGTGCCGCTGATCGAGGTGGAGCTGTTCTTCATCACCTCGGGGCTCCAGGCCCAGGCCCTGTTCCAGCAGGTGCGCGACGCCCACGCGGTGCCCGGCACCGTCCTCGTCGACCAGCCGACCTTCAAGTCCATTCAGTTCGGGTCGGACGTGCTGTACATGCACGACCGACTGCTCCTGCGCTGGCGGGCGCTGGGAGGCAGTCGCGTGGACTCCATCGGCGCCCCGTAGGGCGCCTCGATCAGCTGATCGCGGCCTGGGCCGCGGCCAGCCGCGCGATGGGCACCCGGAAGGGGCTGCAGGAGACGTAGTCGAGCCCCGCGCCGTGCACGAAGGCGATCGACTTCGGCTCGCCCCCGTGCTCGCCGCAGATGCCGACCTTGAGCCCGCTGCGCGTCTTGCGACCCAGCTCGGTCCCGGTGCGCACGAGCACGCCGACGCCGTCCGGGTCGATCGAGACGAAGGGGTCGACGTCCATCACGTTGACGGTGGGGTCGACGTAGACCTGCAGGAAGCGGGCGTCGTCGCGGCTGTAGCCGTACGTCGTCTGCGTCAGGTCGTTGGTGCCGAAGCTGAAGAAGTCGGCGTGCTCGGCGATCCGATCGGCGGTCAGGCAGGCGCGGGGCAGCTCGATCATCGTGCCGATGAGGAACTCGATGGACTCGCCGCGGCGCTCGAACACCTCGGCCGCCTCGGCCTCGACGAGGCCCCGGAGGATCTCCAACTCGCGGGTGTGGCCGACCAGCGGGATCATGATCTCGGCCAGCACCGTCTTGCCCCGCTCGCGGGCGTCCAGCGCCGCGTCGAGGATGGCCCGCACCTGCATCCGGTAGATCTCGGGATGCGTGATGCCGAGGCGGCAGCCCCGGTGGCCCATCATCGGGTTGAACTCCTTGAGGTTCTCGGCCTGGGCGCGGATGCGCGAGGCGGGCACCTTCATCGCCGCGGCGACGGTCCGGATCTCCTCGTCCTCGTGGGGGAGGAACTCGTGCAGCGGCGGGTCGAGCAGCCGGATGGTGACGGGCAGGCCGTCCATCGCCTCGAAGATGCCGACGAAGTCGCTGCGCTGCATCGGGTACAGCTTGTCCAGCGCGCGACCGCGCTCGGCCGCGGACTCCGCGAGGATCATCTCGCGCACCGCGGTGATGCGGTCGCCCTCGAAGAACATGTGCTCCGTGCGGCACAGGCCGATCCCCCTGGCGCCGAAGCCGCGCGCGGTGGCGGCGTCCTGCGGGGTGTCGGCGTTGGCCCGCACGCCGAGGCGCGCCGCCTCGTCGGCCCATTCGAGGATGCTGTCCAGCCCCGAGCTCTCCAGGTCGGCCTCGGCCTTGGCGACCTCACCGAGCATGACCTCGCCGGTGCCACCGTCCAGGGTGATGACGTCGCCCTTGCGGATCGTCCAGCTGCCCTCGCCGCTGTTGGGGCGGGCGACGAAGGAGCCGTCGCGGTGCACCGCGATGTCGCTACAGCCGACGACGCAGGTGCGCCCCATGCCTCGGGCGACCACCGCCGCGTGGCTCGTCTGGCCACCTCGCTGGGTCAGGATGCCGGCGCTGACCGCCATGCCGTGGATGTCCTCGGGGCTGGTCTCCTCGCGCACGAGGATGACGGAGTGGCCCGCCTCGGTCTCCGCGACCGCGTCGTCGGCGGTGAACACCACCAGGCCGGTCGCGGCGCCGGGGGACGCCGGGAGCCCCTTGGCGATGACCGTCTTGTCCGCCATCGGGTCGACGCTGGGGTGCAGCAGCTGGTTGATGTGGTCCTCGGCGACGCGCTTGAGCGCTTCGTTCTTGTCGATCAGCCCCTCGCCGACCATGTCGACGGCGATGCGGACCGCGGCCGCGCCGGTGCGC
Organism: uncultured Rickettsiales bacterium; assembly: GCA_964416435.1. Classification (GTDB taxonomy): domain Bacteria; phylum Myxococcota_A; class UBA796; order UBA9615; family UBA9615; genus CAYQEG01. Next base: position 8,932 of record CAYQEG010000220.1, on the reverse strand, counting down.
TTGCCGGTCCGGGTCTGCAGCAGGAACAGGCGGCCCTGCTCGATCGTGAACTCGAGGTCCTGCATGTCGCCGTAGTGCTGCTCGAGCTTCGTCTGGATGGTGTCCAGCTCGGCGTACGCGACCGGCATCATCTCTTCGAGCGTGCCGCCCTCGGCGGTCTCCTGGCCCGCGGCCCGGTTCAGGGCCTGCGGGGTGCGCAGCCCGGCGACCACGTCCTCACCCTGGGCGTTGATCAGGTACTCGCCGAAGAAGGCCTTGTGGCCGTCCTTGGGGTCGCGCGTGAAGGCGACGCCGGTGGCGCTGTCCTCGCCCATGTTGCCGAAGACCATCGCCTGTACGTTGACCGCGGTGCCCCAGTCGTCGGCGATGTTGTTCTGCTTGCGATAGAAGCGGGCTCGGGCGGTGTTCCAGGACCGGAAGACGGCCTTGATCGCCTCGGTCAGCTGGTCCATCGGGTCCTCGGGGAACGAGCGGCCCAGGCTCTCCTCGACGCGGGCCTTCATCCGCTGGACCACGAGGCGCCAGTCGTCGGCGGTCAGGTCGGTGTCGCCGGTCACGCCGCGGGTCCGCTTCATCTCCGTGACGAGCACCTCCAGGCGGGCCCGGTGCAGGCCGAGCACCACGTCGGCGTACATCGTGACGAAGCGCCGGTAGCTGTCCCAGGCGAAGCGGTCGTCGCCGGCGCGGGCGGCCAGCCCTGCGACGGTGGTCTCGTTGAGCCCGAGGTTCAAGACGGTGTCCATCATTCCGGGCATCGACACGCGGCCGCCGGAGCGGACCGAGAGGAGCAGCGGGTCGGACTCGTCGCCGAAGGTCTTCTCGAGGATGCGCTCCATGCCCGCCAGCGCGGCCTTCACGTCCGCCATCAGGCCATCGGGGAGGGGGCCGTCACCGGCGTCGCCCAGCGGCGTGCGCGGGCCGAGGCTGGCGAGGTACTCCATGCAGACCTCGGTGGTGATCGTGAACCCCGGAGGGACCGGCAGGCCGAGGGACGACATCTCGGCGAGGTTGGCCCCCTTGCCGCCGAGGAGGTTCTTCATGGAGGTGGAGCCCTGGGCCGAGCCTCCGCCGAACGAGTAGATCCGCTGGGTCATGCGTTACTCCGTGGAGATCGCCGAGAAGTCGGCGATCCGACCGAATGCGCCGCTGATGGTCCTGAGCAGCGCGAGGCGGTTGTGCCGCACTCCGGCGTCATCCGCCATGACCATCACATGGTCGAAGAAATCAGCCAGGGGGCCGCGAAGGCTGGCCATCGAGCCGAGCGCGCCGGCGTGATCCCCCGCGTCCAGCGCCCCGGCGACGTCGCTGCGCATGGCGACGAACGCCCCGAACAGCGCCCGCTCGGCGTCCTCGCCCAGCAGCGCGTCGTCGACGTCGGAGCCCGCCCCTTCGTCGCCGGCCTTGCGCACGATGTTCCCCATGCGCTTGAAGGCGACCATCAGGTCGGTGAAGTCGTCGCTCCCGCGGAGCTGCCCCAGGGCGGCGAGCCGGGCGCGGCCGTCCCGCACGTCGCTCCAGCCCGCGAGCAGCACCGCCTCCGCCACGTCGGTGGCGTGGCCGCCGCCGGTCCACAGCCCCTTGAGGCGGGTGCGCAGGTAGCCGGCGAGGTCGTCGCGGACCTCCCCGGAGCTGCGCTTGCCGAGCCCCTCGACGCCGGCCACCGCGGCGTCGAGCAGCGCGTCGACGGTCAGGGTCACGGGCCCCTCGTCGAGGATGCGCAGGATGCCCAGCGCGGCGCGGCGCAGGCCGAACGGGTCGGCGCTGCCGGTCGGCTTCTTGCCCAGGGCGAAGCAGGCGGCCAGCGTGTCCGCCTTGTCCGCGAGGGCCACCAGCGTGCCGGCGACGGTGGACGGGAGGCCGTCGTCGGCGCCCCGCGGCATGTAGTGCTCGGTGATGGCGTCGGCCACCGCGTCGCCTTCGCCGTGGTGGCGGGCGTAGTAGCCGCCCATCACGCCCTGCAGCTTCGGGAACTCGCCCACCATCTCGCTGCTCAGGTCGGCCTTGCAGACCCGCGCGGCGCGGCGGGCGGCGTCGAGATCGTCCTGCCCGGCGCCGATGGTCGCTACCAGGGCGTCGATCCGGGCGGACTTGTCGGCCACCGAGCCGGCGCCCTTGAGGAACGTGATGCCGGCCAGCCGCTCGGCGTGCTGGTCCAGCGTCTTGCCGCGGTCGTTGTCGTAGAAGAAGACGCCGTCCTTGAGGCGCGCGACGGCGACCTTCTCGTAGCCCGCCCGGGTGTTGGGCTGGTCCTCGATCGGGTTGTTGGACACCCCCAGGAAGACCGGCAGCAGGCCCTCTTCGCCCTCCACCACGAACATCTTCTGGTGCTCGGTGAGCACCGTCTGGATCACCTCTCGCGGGAGCGCCAGGAAGTCCGGGTCGAACGTGCCCGCGACGACGCGCGGCGCCTCGACCAGCCCGGTGACGATCTGCACCAGCGCCTCGTCCTCCACCGGTCGGCCGCGGTGCTCGGCGGCGGCGGCGACGAGCTGCTCGCGGATGGCGGCCGCCCGCTGCGCGGGGTCGATCAGCACCGCCCGCTCCGCCAGCGCCTCCTGCAGCGTGCGGAAGCTCCAGACCGCGGCGGACTCGTTGCCGAAGAAGCGGTGCCCCCAGGTCAGGTTGCCCGAGTGCACGCCGGCCCAGTCGAACCGGAGCTGGCTGCCGCCGAGCAGGGCGACGATCCAGTGGAGCGGCCGCACGAACCGCTCGTCCCGGCTGCCCCAGCGCATCGACTTGGGCCACGGGATGCCGGCGATGAGGCCGGGCAGCTCGTGCTCCAGGTGGGCGCCCGTGGGGTCGCCGCCGACGGCGCGGCGCGCGGCCAGGTACTCGCCCTTGGGCGTCTGCACCCGCTCCAGGTCCTCGACCGCGACGCCCTGTCCCTGGGCGAACTTGATGGCCGGCACCTTCGGGTTGCCGTCGTCGTCGAAGCAGATCCGGGCCGGCGGGCCGGTCACCACCTCTTCGCTCCGGGCGGAGCGGGGGGCGACGTCGTCCACGACCACGCAGAGGCGCCGCGGGGTCCAGTACACCCGGGCCTCGCCGTGCTCGACGCGGTGGCCGTCGAGCAGCGCCACGACCTTGTCGCGCAGCGCGGCGGACGCGGCCGGGAGCATGCGCGCCGGGACCTCCTCGACCCCGATCTCGAGCAGCAGCTCGGCCGGACCGACGGCGGCGATGGCGCGGGTCGACTCCATCGTGTCGCCCGCCTCGTCGTGGCTCTCGTCCACCTCGGGGGTCGCGTCGTCCCCCCGCCGGCGCTGCAGGATGGGCCAGCCGAGCTTCTCCCGCTCGGCGACGAAGGTCTGGGCGGACAGCCGGGCGAGGTCGCGGATGCGACCGATGTACGCGGCCCGCTCGCTGACGGAGATGGCGCCCCGGGCGTCCAGCGTGTTGAACAGGTGGGAGCAGCGCAGGGCGTGGTCGTACGAGGGGTAGACCAGCCCGAGCTCCGCGAGCCGCTTCGCTTCGGAGTAACAGAGGTCGAACTGCGCGAAGAGGGACTTCGGGTCCGCCTCCTCGAAGTTGTAGCGGCTCCACTCCACCTCGGTCTGCTTGTGCACGTCGGCGTAGGTGAAGCCGCCGCCCCAGTCGAGCTCGAGGATGGAGTTCTTCTTCTGCAGGTACGTCGCGATCCGCTCCAGGCCATACGTCAGCTCGGCGCACACCGGTCGACACTCGATCCCGCCCACCTGCTGGAAGTAGGTGAACTGGGTGATCTCCATGCCGTCGAGCCAGACCTCCCAGCCCAGGCCCCACGCGCCGAGGGTCGGCTGCTCCCAGTCGTCCTCCACGAAGCGGATGTCGTGCTCCTTCGGCTTGATGCCGATGGCGACGAGGCTGCGCAGGTACAGGTCGAGCACGTCCTTGGGGGACGGCTTGAGGATGACCTGGAACTGGTAGTAGGCCCCCAGGCGGTTGGGGTTCTCGCCGTAGCGGCCGTCCGTGGGGCGGCGGCAGGGCTCGACGTAGGCGACGTTCCACGGCTCGGGGCCGAGGCAGCGCAGGAAGGTGTGCGGGTTGGCGGTGCCGGCGCCCTTCTCCACGTCGTAGGGCTGGCCGAGGATGCACCCCTCGTTGGCCCAGAAGGACTGAAGGGACAGAATGAGCTGCTGGAAGTTCACGGAGGACCCCGTTGTCGATGGGCGCAGAGGTCTACCCGTAGGATCCGGTCAGATCAACCCGCGCACGCGAGGGAAGGGCGATGGGGAGTGAGCAGACTGGCCTGATCGCCGGCGCCGACGCCCGGGGCCGGGGCTTCCGGCGGATCTCGGCGCTGCTCGTCGCCGGGGCGGCGGTGCCGATCGCGGGGCTGCTGGCGGTCGGCGTGCTGATGCTCGTGTTCATGCGCGGCGGCGTCGACGTCGTGCTCGGCGTGCTCGTGATCACCCTGGTGGTGGCGCTGCTCGGCGGCTCGATGGCCGTGCTCGTGATGGTGCGACGGGAGGCCCGCCGGGCCCAGCTGCAGGAGGACTTCGTCGGCAAGGTCAGCCACGAGCTGCGCACCCCCCTGACGTCGATCCGCATGTTCGTCGAGTCGCTGCAGGCGGGGCGGGTGCCGCCCGAGGAGGTGGACGAGGCGCTGGAGGTCCTGCGGTCCGAGACGGAGCGGCTGTCCGGCCGCATCGAGCGGCTCCTGGACTTCGGTCGGCTGGACGCGGGCCGACGGGTCTACGAGCGCCGGCTCGAAGCGACGGCGGACGTGGTCGACGCGGCGGCGGCGGCGTTCCGGGCGGCGCACGTCGGGCGGGACGTCGACCTGCGGGTCGAGGTGGCCGACGGAGTGCCCCCCATCGAGGTCGACCGGGGCGCGATGGTCGACGCGCTCGTCAACCTGCTGAGCAACGCGGACAAGTACAGCGCCGACGGGGCGCCGATCCTCCTGTCGGCGGACACCCAGGGGCGGCGGGTGCGGCTGACCGTGGGCGATCGCGGCGTCGGCGTCGGCCGCAAGGAGCGGCGGCGGATCTTCGAGCGCTTCTACCGGGTGTCGGGCAACGACGTCCCCGGCTCGGGCCTCGGCCTCGCGATCGTCCGGCACGTCGCCGAGGGCCACGGCGGTCGGGTGCACGTAGAGTCCTCGCCGGGCGACGGGAGCCGCTTCTCCATCCTGCTGCCCCGGGGGACGAGATGACCGCCCGGATCCTGGTCGTCGAGGACGACGCGTCCATCCGCCTGGGGTTGAGCCTCAACCTGCGCTCCGAGGGCTACGACGTGGAGTCGGCCGACGACGGCCCGTCGGGCCTGGCGGCGGCGCTCGCCGGCGAGTTCGACCTGGTGATCCTCGACCTGAACCTGCCGGGGCTGCACGGCTTCGACGTGCTCCGTCGCATGCGGGAGGCGGGGGCGACCACCCAGGTCCTGGTGCTCTCCGCGCGGGACGCCGAGCTGGACAAGGTGGCCGGGCTCGACCTGGGCGCGGACGACTACGTCACCAAGCCGTTCGGGCTGTCCGAGCTGCTCGCGCGCGTGCGGGCCGCGCTGCGTCGTCGGGCCGCCGCGCCCAGGACGTGGGGATTCGGGGACGTGGTGGTGGACCCGGGGACGCGGGAGGTCCGCCGCGGCGGTCTCCTCGTGGAGCTGACGGCGACGGAGTTCGACCTGTTGATGGTGCTGGTCGAAGCGTCGGGGCGGGTGCTCAGCCGGGACCAGCTGTACGACCGGGTGTGGGGCGAGGACCGGGCGGGCAGCCGGCGCACGGTCGACAACTTCGTCGGCCAGCTGCGGGCGAAGCTGGAGGTCGATCCGGCCGAGCCGAGTCACCTGCTGACCGTGCGCGGCGTCGGCTATCGGCTGGTCCGCTGACCGCGGAGATGGCCGACACGTGACCCGGTCCTGACCGAATCCTGACAGAGCCTCCCTAGCGTCGGCTCATGAAGACCGACGCCCTCCTCGTCCACGCCGAGTTTCCCGTCACCTACTGGGGCATGCAGTACGGCCTGCCGCTCGCCGGCAAGGCCGCCAGCCTGCCGCCGCTGGGGCTGATCACCCTCGCCGCGATGCTGCCGGACGACTGGCGGCTGACCCTCGTCGATCTCAACGTGGAGCCGCTGACCGACGCCCACCTGGCGGCGGCGGATGTCGCGCTGATCGGCGGCATGCACGTCCAGGCGGAGTCGATGAACGACGTCGTGCGACGCGCCCACGCCGTCGGGGTGCCGGCGGTGGTCGGCGGCCCGGCTCCGAGCACGTCGCCGGACTCCTTCCCCGCCGCGGACGTCGTCTTCGGGGGCGAGGCGGAGGGACGAGTCGACGACCTGCGGGCCGCCGTCGACCGAGCCCGGGCCCGGCTCCCCGGCTCGGCGCAGGAGGTGCTCACCGCTCCCCAGGCGCGTCCCACGCTCGACCTCGTCCCGGTGCCCCGCTTCGACCTGCTGCGGCTGGAGCGGTACGCCTCGATGGCGGTGCAGTACTCCCGCGGCTGCCCGTTCACCTGCGAGTTCTGCGACATCATCGAGATCTTCGGCCGCGTGCCCCGGGTCAAGGAGGCCGACGGCCTGCTCGCGGACCTCCAGGGGCTGCTCGACGCCGGCTGGTCCGGCCCGGTGTTCGTCGTGGACGACAACTTCATCGGCAACCGCAAGGCGGCGAGCCGCATGCTCCCCCACCTGGTCGCCTGGCAGCGCCGCAACGGCTACCCCTTCAACATGACGACCGAAGCGAGCCTCAACCTCGCCCAGGACAGCGCGCTGGTCGAGGCGATGGTCCGCGCCGGCTTCGCGTCGGTCTTCCTCGGCATCGAGAGCCCGTCGGCCGAGGCGCTGCGGGACGCCCACAAGATGCAGAACCTGCGCGGGGATCTGAGCGAGGCCGTCGCGCTGCTCAGCCGGGCCGGGCTGGAGGTGATGGGCGGCTTCATCGTCGGCTTCGACAGCGACTCGCCCGAGATCTTCGACCTGCAGCGCGCCTTCATCGCCGACTCCCCCATCCCGATGGCGATGGTGGGCCTGCTCACCGCGCTGCCCGGCACCGCGCTGTGGCGTCGGCTGGAGGCCGAGGGTCGGCTGCGTGCGAACGCCAGCGGCGACCAGTTCGGCCGCCCCAACTTCGAGCCGAGCATGGACGAGGAGACGCTCCTGCGGGGCTACTCCGACCTGCTCGCCGAGCTGTACACGGCCGACGCCTGGTACGACCGCTGTGAGAACTACCTCGATCTCAGCGGCCCCTCGCCGGGCCGTCGTCCCGCGAGCTGGTCTGACGTGCCGACCGTCGCCCGCACGCTGTGGCAGGTCGGCGTGGTCAGCCCCCGCCGCCGGCGCTTCTGGCGCCTGGTCGCGCGCAGCGTGGCGAAGTCCCCGCAGCGCTTCGCGTGGGCGATCGCCAAGGCGATCATCGGCGAGCACATGATCGAGTACACCTCTCGCGAGGTGAGGCCCCGCATGGCCGAGGCCCTCGAGCAGCTGCGGCGACACCAGGTCGCCTCGGCCGCCTGATCGGGCATCTCGCGCCCCGCTGGGGTGTTCGACTCATGTGCCCCGGGTCCTGCTTCAGCTCGCCGGCCGCGTCGTCCTGGGCCTGCACGCCCTGGGCGCGCTGCTGTGGATCGGGCTGAGCCCCCGCGGCTTCCCCCTGGACCACCCCGGCTTCTGGAGCGGGGTCGGCATCCCCGCCCTGGTGGTGCTCGCGTGCCTCGCCGGGCTGGTCGGCGGGGCGCGCCTCGGCCGGCCCTCGGTGGTCGCTCTTCCGGCCGCCTGGCTGGTCGCCGCGGGCTTCCTCCTGGCCTGGTTCCCCCAGACCGGGAGCGCCCCCGCCGCCGTCGCGATCGTGGCGGGGATCGTGCTGCTCGGCCCCGCCGCCGCCGCGCTGGACCCGTCCCGCCGGGGGCTGCTCGCGGCGGCGCCCGCGGTGCTCCTCGCCGGCGCCCTGGGGGCGGGCATGGTGGTGACTCAGCGCGGGTCCGACCCGTCGACCGCGCCAGACGCGCTCACCGCCGCGCCGGCGGGCGACGACCACGGCCGGGTGGCGACGTTCCTCGCGGGCGACCTCTACCTGACCCTGCGCCCCACCCTGGAGTTCAGGAGCACGTCCCCCGACCGCTTCTGGACGTTGTTCGCCTCACACGGCCTCCCGCCTCAGCCGACGTGCTCGATCGCCGAGGCGTCCGGCGCCGCCGAGCTCCAGCTGGACGTGCGCTGCCGCCTGGACCAGGACGTCTACTCCCACCTGAACAGCTACACGGCCTTCGACGTGGTCGGCCACGCGTCGCTGTCGGTCGGCTTCTCCCCGGTGCCGGGGTTGCAGGTGCCGGTCGAACCGGCCGACTACCCGTTCGGCCGGCCTGCGACGTTCGCGTTTCGCGACGCGCACGGCACCTTCCGCGTGGTGCGGGCGAGCGACGCCGAGAAGGGGCCCTTCGAGGAGCTGGGCAGCGGCCCCCTGGCCACCGACGAGGCGCTGACGCTGACCCTGTACGACCGGGGGGCCGCGGTCGCGCAGTTGCGCCTGGAGGACTTCGCGCGCCACGCGTCGACCGAGCTGTCACCCACCGCCGGCTGGGGCGTGCCCGGCAACGCCATCGAGTTCCGGCGGGCGGGGAACCACCCATCGGACCGCGCCGCGTTCTGGATCACCCTCGCCGGCACCTCCGTGGGGCGGGGCTTCCAGTCGGTGGGGCACGGGGCGGGGGAGTACCGGAATCGGCTGACGGTGCAGGCCCTGTAGGTCGTCGACGGGGCGGCCCTGACGACCCTCACTGTGCCAACCGGGTTGTATGACCACGCCTCCTCGGTCCCGCGGCCCGATCTCGGCGTCGCTCCTCGGTTCCAGGGGAGCGACCCTGCGCCCTCGTCGCTCCTGGACCTCGGACCGCGGGCCCGTCGGATCCGTAGTCATACAACCCGGTTGGCACGGTCAGTGCGCCCCTGGAGCCCCGTGCTAGACCGACGATGGGAGGGCGTGAAGCCGCAGGCTGGTCGCGTGGCCCGGGGCC
>CAYQEG010000219.1:0-12998 GCA_964416435.1 uncultured Rickettsiales bacterium | reverse complement strand
CCTCGGACGCCCCGGTCTTACGGGGCTCGGGCTCCAATGCGCTCCAGGCTCCTAGTAGAGGTTTCCGCCCCGGAAGCCGCCGCTCCAGTCGATGTAGACGGTCTTGAACTCCGAGTAGAAGTCGATGGCGGTGGGGCCCATCTCGCGGGGACCCACGCCGGTCTTCTTCATGCCGCCGAAGGGGAGCTGCGCCTCGCCGCCGATCGTCGGCGAGTTGACGTGCAGCATGCCGGTCTCGACCCGGTCGACGTAGCGGAAGACGTTGTTGATGTCGGCGGTGTAGACGGAGGAGGTGAGCCCGAACTCGACGTCGTTGGCGACGTCCAGCGCCTCCTCCAGGCCGTCGACCTCCAGCACCGACAGCACCGGGCCGAAGATCTCCTCCCGAGCGACGCGCATGTCCCGCTGCACGCCCGCGAACACGGTCGGCTCCGTGAACAGGCCGTACTTGAGCAGGCCGTCGGTCGCTTTGCGGCCTCCGCAGATCACCTCGACGCCCTCAGCGGCGCCGATCTCGATGTACTCGTGGACCTTGTTGAACTGGAGCGCGTCGACCGACGGCCCCATCGTCGCGTTGGCGTGCAGGCCGTTGCCGGGGACGACCTTCGCCGCCTCGGCCGCGATGCGCTCGACGAACTCGTCGTGGACCCGGCGGTCGACGATCGCCCGCGACGTCGCGGTGCAGCGCTGCCCCGTCGAGCCGAACGCCCCCTTGGCCGTCGCCGCGACCGCCATGTCGAGGTCGGCGTCGGACAGCACGATGATCGGGTTCTTGCCGCCGAGCTCGCACTGGACCGGCTTCTGGAGCGCCGCCCCCCGGGCGTAGATGTGGTGCCCGATGTCGGTGCTGCCGGTGAACGAGATGGCCGCCACGTCCGGGTGCTCGACGAGCCGCGAGCCGGCCGGGATGCCGTTGCCCTGCACGAGGTTGAGCACCCCCCGGGGCACGCCGGCGTCGACGTAGGCCTGCACGACCAGCTGGCTGACCCAAGGCGTCTGCTCCGCCCCCTTGAGCACGACGGTGTTGCCGCAGACCAGCGCCGGCGCGATCTTCCAGGCCGGGATCGCCATCGGGAAGTTCCACGGGGTGATCAGGCCGACCACGCCGTGGGGCACGCGCACGGTGTACGCGAAGGTGTTGGGGATCTCCGACGGCACGGTCAGCCCGTTGAACCGACGCGCCTCCCCCGCGATGAAGTCGAGCAGGTTGGCGCCCTTGGCGACCTCGCCCTTGGCCTCCGGGAGGATCTTGCCTTCCTCCCGGGTGAGCACCTCGCCGATCTCCGCCGCGCGCTGCTCGAACAGCAGGCCGGCCTCCTTGACGATCCGGCCGCGCTTGGGCGCCGGCGTCGAGCGCCACCCCTCGAAGGCGGCCTTGGCGGCGGCGACGGCCGCGTCGACGTCCTCGGCCAGGGAGTCGGTGGCGTAGCCGATCACCTCGCGGGTGTCGGCGGGATTGACGTCCGCGATCGGCTGCGTGCCGCCGCCTTCGAGCCACTCGCCGTCGATGTAGTTGAGGAACTGCTGGTCGGCCATGGGTGCTCCTGCCCTGCGTCGGGCCGGCCAGCATAGTCCCGGGATGGGGGCTCGGCATCTGGCGCCCCCACACGCAAAACCCCGCGCCGGGGGATCCGGCGCGGGGTTTGCGTATGAACCCGGGACTCTGCGGGGGGCTGTGTTGGACGAGCCCCGGGTCCTTTCCAATGTTCGGAGCGCTACATCACCGGCAGCACCTCCAGCGACGGCCCCGAGTCGTCCTCGGCGGCCTGGGTGCCCTGCGCGCTCCAGTCGGTCTCGCTGTCCGACTCGTCGTCGTCCAGGCTCGTCTCGGTCTCGCTCTCGCTGTCCTCGAAGCTGGAGGACTCGGACTCGGTGGAGGTCCACTCGTCCTCGTCGTCCTCGTCCGCCGCGGGCTCCTCGGTCCACTCGTCCTCGGGCGCCTCTTCGGTCCAGGTGTCGTCCGACTCGTCCTCGGTCCAGGTGTCGCTCGAGTCGTCCGAGGAGCTCTCGGTCGACGTGTCCTCGGTCTCGGTGCTGGTGTCCTCGGGGTCGTCCTGATCGTCCGGGTCGATGAGGTCGGGGCTCGTCAGCCACTCGATCCAGGTCTCCATCTCGGGGCTGCTCGCCAGCTCGCAGGCCTCGGTCTGGGAGGCGTCGCAGAGCAGGCCGACCCAGGCGTCCGGGCCGGGGTCGACGGCGACCCGCGAGGCGAGGTCGGCGGACGCCTGGCGGGAGTCCAGGGGGGCCGGCATGTTGGTCAGGATGACCGGGACGCGGCTCTCGACGATGGAGTCGAGCTCCTCGAAGTCGTCCAGCGGGCCGAGGTCGTCCAGCGCGACGTCGTAGCGAACGAAGAAGTCGGCCGCCGCGTCGGAGACGACGTCGGCGATGACGACGGCGCCGTCGTAGTCGTCCAGCTGCAGGGTCTGCATCAGCGTCCAGGAGACGTCCCCGGAGTCGACGACGGCGACCTGCTCGATGCCGTCGGAGCGGTCCGCTTCGTCACCGGCGATGGCGGAGGCCGGGAGCACGAACGCGAGGGCCAGGGCGGCGGGGGTCGTGAAGCTGGAGCGGCGCAAGGCTTCCTCCGGTACGGCTGCGGATCCAATCCGCGAATTCCCTGCCGTACCGGAAAGTCCTCGTTCGGCGGCTCTTCAAGTCGTACGCCATCGGCGCCGTAGACCAGGAGCTTTGCGAGCCCGGCTTTCGCTCGGGGGTGCCCTTTCGCGGGACGGCTTTGCTGTCAGGAGCCTCATCGGCCCGTCGCGAAGGAACTTGAGAGGAAAATCTCCCCGCAGCGATCGAGTAGACTCGTCGCCCCACGAGGAGGACCGATGGCCGCCACCCTGCACGGCTTCGGGGACCCGCACCCCGATCTGCCCGCCGACCGCGCCGAGGCGCGCTTCGACGACGGCAAGCCCCTGTACAACGACGCGCAGGCGCTCGCCGAGTCGTCGCGCTGCTTGTATTGCTACGACGCCCCCTGCATCGAGAAGTGCCCGACGAGCATCAACATCCCGGAGTTCATCCGGAAGATCTCGACCGGCAACGTGCGCGGCTCCGCCCGCACGATCTTCGACGCCAACATCCTCGGCCTGTCCTGCGCGCGCGTGTGTCCGGTCGAGGTGCTGTGCGTCGGCAGCTGCGTGTTCAACCTGGAGTCGATCCCGCCGATCCAGATCGGCCGGCTGCAGCGCTACGCGACCGACACCGCGTACGAGAAGGGCTGGAGCTTCTACGAGCCCGGCCCGGACAGCGGCAAGTCGGTCGTGCTCGTCGGCGCCGGTCCGGCGTCCCTCGCCTGCGCGCACGAGCTGCGCAAGCACGGGCACGAGACGATCCTGCTGGAGAAGCGGGACCTCCCCGGCGGCCTCAACACCACGGGCGTCGCCCCCTACAAGATGCCCGCGGACGCGGCGCTGTCGGAGGTCGCCTGGATCACCGAGTCGATGGGCGTCACGGTCAAGACGGGCGTCGAGGTCGGCAAGGACCTGACGTTCGACCAGCTGCTGAAGGGCCATGACGCGGTGTTCGTCGGCGTCGGTCTCGGCCCCGACAGCCAGCTGGGCGTCGACGGCCAGGACCTGCCGGGCGTGTTCGGCGGCGTCGAGATCATCGAGCGCTGGAAGAACGGCGGCGACGCGGCGCTGGACGGCGTGACCCACGCGGCGGTGGTCGGCGGCGGCAACACGGCGCTGGACGTCGTGCGCGAGCTGCTCGTGCTCGGCGTGCCCTGCGTCACCATGATCTACCGGCGCGACGAGGCGTCGATGAGCGGCTACTCCCACGAGTGGGACTACGCCAAGAAGGGCGGCGCGCAGGCCAGCTGGCACAGCCAGCCGCTGCGGTTCGTCGCCGGGTCCGACGGGCGCGTCAGCCACGTCGAGTGCGCGACGCTGGAGCCGGACCCGTCCGATCCGGGCGGCCGCAAGCTGCGCCGGCGGGGGGAGCACACGTTCGACGTGCCGGCCGAGCTGGTGATCGTCGCGGCGGGTCAGCACAAGCTGCAGGGGCTGCTCGAAGGCATCCCGGACGTCGAGCTGAACCGCGGACGGATCGTCGTCGACGACGACGGCCGCACGAGCAACCCCCAGGTCTTCGCCGGCGGCGACTGCGCCAACGGCGGCAAGGAGGTCGTCAACGCGGCGGCCGAGGGCAAGCGGGCGGCGCAGGCGATCCACGCCGCGCTGAGCGGGGAGTAGAACGATGGTCGACCTCACTGCGAACACCGGCGGGATCGTCTCCCCCAACCCCTTCTGGCTGGCCAGCGCGCCGCCGACCAACACCGGCGCCCAGATCGAGCGCGCGTTCGACCACGGCTGGGGCGGCGCGGTCTGGAAGACGCTGGGCACGCCGATCCGCAACGTCAGCAGCCGCTACGCGGCGATCGACCACGGCGACCGGCGGATCATCGGGCTCAACAACATCGAGCTGATCACCGACCGTCCCCTCGAGGTCAACTTCGCCGAGATGGCGCAGGTGAAGCGCAAGTACCCCAAGCACGCGGTCATCGCGTCGCTGATGGTCGAGACGAAGGAGGAGTGGAAGGACATCATCAAGCGCTCGATCGACGCGGGCGCCGATGGTCTCGAGCTCAACTTCGGCTGCCCCCACGGCATGTGCGAGCGGGGCATGGGGAGCGCGGTCGGCCAGGAGCCGAAGGTCAACGAGGAGATCACGTCCTGGGCCAAGGAGTTCAGCTCCATCCCGGTGCTCGTGAAGCTGACGCCGAACGTGGGCGACATCGTGCCGCACGGCTGCGCGGCCCAGGCCGGCGGCGCCGACGGGGTCTCCCTGATCAACACGATCAAGAGCCTGATCAGCGTCGACATCGACCGGTTCGTGCCCAACCCGCGGGTGGGCAACCGCTCGACCAACGGCGGCTACTGCGGCCCCGCGGTGCGTCCCATCGCGCTGCACATGGTCGGTGCCCTGGCCCGGGACCCGGTCTTCCAGCTGCCGATCTCCGGCATCGGCGGCGTCGGCACCTGGCGGCACGCGGTCGAGTTCATGCTGCTCGGCGCGAGCACGGTGCAGGTCTGCACCGCGGTGATGCACCACGGCTACCGGATCGTGGAGGACATGATCGAGGGGCTGAGCGGCTACATGGAGGACAAGGGCTTCACCTGCCTGGACGACTTCATCGGCAAGGCGATCCCCAACTACACCGCCTGGGGCGAGCTGGACCTCAACTACAAGGTGGTCGCCAAGATCGACGAGGCGACCTGCATCGGCTGCCAGAAGTGCTACATCGCCTGCTACGACGGCAGCCACCAGTGCGTGCACCTCAAGGAGGGCGCCGAGGCGATCGACCCCGTCGAGGCGGCGAAGCTGAAGCAGCACGACAAGATGGGCGTCGACCAGGCGCTGCGCGTGCCCTTCGTGGATGAAGAGGAGTGCGTCGGCTGCAACCTCTGCCACATGGTCTGCCCGGTCCCGGGCTGCATCACGATGCAGGAGGTCACGAGCGACGAGCCGCTGCTGACCTACAAGGACTTCGTGCGCATGGAGGCCGAGCGCAAGGCCGCGCAGTAGTCAGACAGAACGAACGACGCGGGCGACCTCTCCGAGGCCGCCCGCGTCTGGTTCTGTCGTCGGACCAAACGGTCCATCACTCATATGCGGCCTCAGACCGGAGAGGGCACGGGCCCGAGGCCCAGGAGCGAGGAGGGAGCGATGCCGGACATCGTGACCGACGAGCGACGCCGGGATCGGGTTCGTGGACCGACGGTGGGTGGGCTGCAGGTGGGTGATGGGTCGTTTAGTAGCTCGGCCCGGCCCAGCTGGCGCACAGGTCGCCGAAGCAGGCTTCCACCATCTCGTTGTCGTCGGCGTGGATCGTCTGGGACGTCCAGCCGGAGTTCCACTCGGCGTCGATGCCGTGGACCTCGCGGCCGTCGGCGGTCCGGCCGATGGCGCAGAGCAGCGACTGGTTGTCGATGCCGTGCTTCTCGGGCAGGTCGACGATCTCCAGGGAGACCAGGTCGGCCGTCTCGATGGCGTCGATGGTGAACGTCTTGCTCTCACCGTCCAGGGTCAGCGTCATCGAGCCGGACTCGTCGATGCCCATCCACTCGTAGCCGCCCCAGCCGTACTCGCTGTCGAGCGAGAAGTCGGAGCTGTCGACCGTCCAGTCGACGTGACCGATCAGGTGCTGTCCCTGGTCGTCCAGCGGCGCCGGCATGAACGTGATCTCGCTGCCCGCCAGGAACGCGGGGTTGTCGTCCCGGATCACCAGGTCGGCGAACTCGGGGCAGTCGTCGAGCACGATGCCGAGCTCGTAGTCGGCGATCGGCTTGGCCTCCAGCGGGATGCGCTCCAGCTCGTTGCCGCGGCCGTCGAGCACCACCACGTCGATGTCACCCTCGGCGATGACGTCCACCTCGGCGTCGGCCCAGCCGCCACCCATCGGGTTCATCATGTCCATCATGTCCCACATGTCGAAGCCGCCGCCGGCGCTCGAGCTGTTCCAGGACTCGGTGACGATCTCGTCGCCGTCGGGCGACTCGAAGCCGATGCGGAGCTGCCGCGCGGTGCTGCTGTAGGCGGAGACGCCCAGGTTGGAGCCGACCGCCCAGCCGCGGCTGTCGAGGATGTGTCCCCCGATCGTCTGCACTTCGACGTCGCCAGCGGGCTGCTGGTCGCAGCCTGCGAGCGACGCGGCGATTGCGAGGGCGAGGACGGGCGTGAGGGTCGTGATTCGCATGGGGTCTCCTGGCGGTGCCGCGGGCGGGGCGAGGCCCCGGGTTGCATGGCGGACGGGCTCTGCACGTTCGGCCCCTGCCGACCGGGCAGGATCGTGCACGGCCCCGGCTTGGCCTGAGGGAGACCCCCAACCTCGTTCGAACCGTCCCCGATGAACCCGAGGCTCGCCGGTCGGTTCGCCCCACCCCGCAACCAGCCCCGCCCCGGCGCCCCTCCGTCGTACGATCGAGGTGTGGAGGAGGCAGACGGCGGAGTAGGAGGCTCCGGCGTGGAGATGCCGCGTGCGGAGTGTCAAGGTCCCCCTCCTGCTCCTCTCGACGCTGCTGTTCGGCTGCGTCGCGGCCGAACCGCCCGCCGAGCCCATCGCCCCGCCGTCCAGCTTCGAAGGCCCCCCGGCGGACCTGCCCCGGGTCGACGTCGGCCTGTCCTCGCCGGGCCTCGCGGACCTCGCCCCCCAGGTCCAGGCGCCCGCCATCGAGGCCCCCGCGCTGCAGCGCGGACCCAACGTCCTCCAGGTCGTCGACCTGGGCGCCCCCTTCGCCTGCGACGAGGTCGGCAACCGACACTGCGTCGACGACTACCTGGACCTCGCGGCCACGCTGTACCCCGCCGACGCGGCCGACGTCGAGGACTGCATCGATGAAGTCCTGGAGCTGTCGGAGCGCGCGATCAAGGGCGACCCGGTGCTCCCCGGGCCCTACGCCGACCACCTGAGCGTGGACGAGCTGGCCGACCGGGTCCTGGAGGCGACCGCGCTGGACCAGTGGCTCGCCGGAGTGGACGAGCGCCCCCTGCTCGTCACGGTCGTACGGGACACGGGAGCCGAGCAGCGGCTGCTGTTCACCGACGGCCTCGCCGGCACCTTCGAGGTCCGGCTGCTCGTGCCGCAGAGCGCGGCCCCCTGGCCTGCGATCATCGGCGCGCCGGGTCACCCGAGCAGCGACGAGGCGATCGACGACTTCGTGGACCTGCACGGGGGGCGTGAGTATGCGAGCGCCGGCTACGCGGTCGCGGTCGTCGGGTTCCGGGGCTTCGACTCGGGCTTCTCCGAGCACCGGGCGACGGGCGAGCTGCTGTGCACCGGCTGGTCCCTGACCGCGATGCGCGCGTACGAGCTGCAGCTCGTCCACAAGTACCTGCGGTGGCTGACCCGACAGGGGCTGGTCGACGGCGTCGCGCTGATCGGCCACTCCGAGGGCTCGACCACGGGCAACGTGGTCGCCCGGACCGACCCGCGGCTGCACGCCTACGTCTCGGACAACATCACCTCGTACCTCAACGTGCAGCCCTGCAGTCAGGACGAGGCGGAGCGCTGCTTGATCGGAGAGAACACGCCGGCGCTGTTCGAGCACCACCTGCGGATGAACGACCTGAACATGCCGGCGCCCTGGGTCCCGACCCTGGAGCAGGACTACGGCTACCCCGACGGTCCGGAGCCGGTGCTGCAGTTCCTCGCGGAGCACCTGCCGGAGCCGACCCCGCTCAGTCGGTGAACCAGGCCACCTCGGCCTCGAGCCCCTCGCGGAGCGTCGTCTTCGGCACGTAGTCGAGCAGGCGGCCGGCCTTGCCGATGGACGCGGCGGTGATCTGCTGATCCCCCGGTCGTCGGGGCTGCGGGTCGAACCGGGCCTTGCGGCCCATGATCTCCTCGACCATCCGGATCCCGGTCATCGTCCGGGTCGACTGCTCGCTGCCGAGGTTGATCACCTCGCCGGACACGTCGACGTGGTTCTTCATCGCCGCGATGCAGCCCTGCACGATGTCTCCGACGTAGGTGAACGAGCGCTCGTGCCCCTCGGCCCCGGCGTTCAGGGGGAACGGGCGGTCCTCCGCGATGCAACGGATCAGCCGCGGGTACAGCTTCTCGGGGCGCTCGCGCGGGCCGAAGACGCTGAAGATGCGCAGCGAGCAGGTCGGCAGTCCCCGCTCGCGCCCGGCGGCCATGACCAGGTGCTCGGCGGCCAGCTTGGTGACGCCGTACCAGGACGTCGGCTGGGGCAGCGCGTCCTCCGCGCTGGTCGCCACCGCCCCGTAGACGCTGGACGTCGAGATGTTGATGAGCAGGTCGGCGCCGCGGCGTCGCTCCAGGGCGTCCAGCAGCCGGCCCGTCGCCGTCAGGTTGTTCCGGAGGTAGGCCTCGGGCGGGGTCGACGCAGAGATGCCGGGCTGGGCCGCGAAGTGGAAGACGAAGTCGGCCCCGGCGACCACCTCGTCCAGCGCATCGGTCGCCAGGTCGAGCTCCCGCAGCTCGGCCCCGGCGGCGCGCACCGCGGCGGCGTTGCGGTCCTTGAGGGCGCGGTCGTAGTAGTCGGTGAACGCGTCCACGCCCACCACGTCGTCGCCGCGGCGGGCGAGGGTCTCGGCGAGGTGGGAGCCGATGAAGCCGGCTGCTCCGGTGATCACGATGCGCATCGGCAGCATGATGCCCCATCGGGGGACGCGTCCGCTCGTTACACTTCTGGCCGCCATGACCGTACCGCTGCGCACCGCCGTCCCGCTCCTGTTCCTGTTGGCCGCCTCCATGGGCTGCGGCTGCACGGACGGGAACATCTCGTCGTCGAACAACCCCCCCGAGGTCGTCATCCAGCAGCCGGTCGAGGGGGCGGTGCTCAGCGCGACCAGCCCGGTCGAGCTGCGCGGCCGGGTGGTGGACCGCGGCGCGGGCGGCGGCATCGAGGAGATCGCCTGGACCTCCGACCTCTCCAACGTGATCTTCGAGGGCCTCCCCGACGACGACGAGGGCAACACCCGGGTGCTCTGGGACGCCGAGGCGGGCGAGCACACCCTGACCCTGAGGGCGACCGACATCGCCGGCGCGACGGCCCGCGAGTCGATCACCATCACCGTGCTCGACGACCAGGCCCCCATCTGCGCCATCACCTCGCCGACGGGTGAGGTCGTGCTCGACTCCAGCCAGCCGGTGCTCCTGCAGGGACAGGTGGACGACGACAACACGCCGGTGACCGAGCTCGCGATCGCCTGGTCCAGCGACGTCGACGGCCCCCTGGGCGGTGACCCGCCCAACGACCTGGGGGTCGTGTCGGCCGAAGCCACGATAAGCACGGGCGACCACGAGCTCACGCTGGAGGTGACCGACGGCACCGGCCTGACCTGCACGGACAGCGTGGTCGTCTCCACCAACGCCGCGCCGAGCCCCCCGGGGATCGCCTTCGAGCCCAACCCGCCGTCCATCGACGAGGACCTGACCGCGGTGGTCACGAGCGAGTCGATCGACCCCGAGGGGGAAGAGGTCGAGTACACGTTCCGCTGGTTCCTGGGCGACGACCCCTACCTGCTCGACCCCGGCTTCCCCGCGGACACGATCCCGTCGAGCGAGCTGGCGCGCGACCAGGTCTGGACGATCGAGGTGTACGGGGTGGACCCCAACGAGGTGCCGTCCGAGGCGTCGGTCCTGACGACGGTCGTGCCGGACAGCCCCCCGGGAGCGCCGGTCGTGGAGATCGACCCCGCCGCGCCGACCCAGGGCCAGAACCTCGTCTGCCAGATCGCGACCCCGTCGGACGACCCGGACGGCGACCCCGTGGACTACACCTACGCGTGGCAGCGCGACGGCAGCCCCACGGCGCTGACGGGCTCGCTCCTGGGCTGGGAGGAGACCGCGGTCGGGGAAGACTGGACCTGCGTGGTCACCCCCGACGACGGGACCCTCGTCGGCGAAGCGGGCGAGGCGACGGTCACGGTGGACGAGGGCTGCCTGTCCTACGAGGGCGCAGGCCCCAGCTCCCAGGTGATCGTGCTCGACGACGCGGCGCTCCGGCTCGGCTCGGGCGACTTCACGGTCGAGGCCTGGATCAAGCCGAGCTCGCTGTCGTCGTCGGGCGACCGGGCGGTCGCGAGCAAGCGCGGCCTGGGCAGCGACAACGGCTGGCACTTCGGCGTCGACGCGGACGGGCACCCGTTCTTCCACGTCTCCATCGGGGCCAACCCGCGGCTGGACTCCACCGGCGTCGTCGGCGTCGGTGACTGGCACCACGTCGCGCTGGTGTTCGCGGCGAGCAGCGGCGTCGGCACGTTCTTCGTCGACGGCGACCTGGCCGGCACCGGCTCCCTGGCGCAGCCCAACGGCTCGGCGAGCGACGACATGAACATCGGCAACGACGCGGCGGGGCTCGCGGACCAGGCGTGGGACGGGCTTGTCGACGACCTGCGCATCTCCGGCGTGGCCCGCTACACGTTGGCCTTCATCCCGGACACGAGCCTGGAGCCGGACGCGGACACGATCGCGATGTGGAGCTTCGAGGAGGGCGGCGGCACGGACGTCAACGACGCCTCGCTCAACGGCCAGGACGGCCTGATGGCGGGCGGCGGCTGGTCGACCGACTCGACCTGCGGGCTGAACCTCGCGCCCACCGAGCCCGGGCTGACCGCCTCCCCCGCCTACCCGGACGCCGACGACGACCTGCTGTGCGAGCTGCTCGTACCCTCGGTCGACCCCGAGGGGGCGGGGGTGACGTACGACGGCGTCTGGCTGGTCGACGGGGCGCCGTCGGCCAACACCTTCACGGCGTTCCCGGCGACGCTGCCCGCCAGCGCGACCGCCGACGGCCAGGAGTGGACCTGCCAGGCGACGGCGTCGGACGCGTCCAACACGTCGACGCCCGGCTCGGCGGCGCTGTACGTCGGCTCGATGCCGGTGTGCGAGTTCACGGTGGTGGATCCCGCATCGGCCGGCTCGCTGGTGTGCGGGTTCGAGGCGCCGATCGAGGGGCTGCTGCGGTTCACGATGAGCAACCCCGACAGCTCGGCCGACGGTCAGTTCATCGTCGACGGGGGCACCCTCGGAACGACCTGGATCTTCACCGGGTTCAAGGACTGGGCGTACGGCGGCAGCGTCGTGCTGCCGTGGGCCGAGCAGATCGTCGAGATGAACGTCGGCCCGGCCCTGGGGCCGATGTCGCTGACGCTGGAGTACGACCCCACCCCCGGCTCGACCAACACCGGGCCCGACGGGCTGACGGTGGAGTTCGTCTTCTACGACGAGCTCGACGCCGGCAGCGCGTCGCTCATCGGGGCCGACTTCGTGGCGTCGGCGGACGCCGGGAACGGCACGCCCCCCGCGACCTCCGGCTCGGCGACGCTGGGGAGCGGCGACCGGATCCTGGTGGAGGCCGATCCCTGCGGCAGCGCCGGCGCCGGCGGCCACGGCGTCTACGCGAGCAACGACGGCTCCCCCGGCAACGACGGGCTCATCCGGGTCGACACGGGCAGCGCCGACACCTGCGCGATCCCGCTGCGCTCGGTCAGCCTGCCCGCCGGCGCCTGGGACTTCTCGATCGTGCACGAGGACGACTTCTGGACCGACAACTCGGGCGACCGGGGCCTGGGCGTGTACAGCTACACCCCCTGAGCGGAGAGACGCCGAGATCGGGGCAGGGGGCCGAGGAGGTGTCGTCAGGTAACCCGGTCGGCGCAATCAGTCTCCGCCGCGACGCTCGTCCCGCCGATCGTCCCGATCTTCCCGGCGGTCCTCCCGACGCTCCTGGCGATCTTCCCTGCGCTCGGCCCGATCCTCCCGCCGGTCCTCCTTGCGTTCGGCCCGGTCGCCGCGGCGGTCTTCCCGACGCAGACGCCGCGCCTCGCGCGCCGACTCCCGCTCGCCCGTCTTGCGCAGCCACCGGATGACCAGCGTCTGCTTGCGACGATCCCCATCGGCGATGAGCGCCCGCAGCACGGGGTCCACCTCCGGAGCGGCCGTCTCACACAGCGCGCGGATCGCCTCCCGGGCCACCGGACCGTCGTCCGCCAGCGCCACCCGGGCGAGCACCGGCACCGCGCCGTCGATCCCCCGATCCCCGCAACCGACCACCCCCCCCCCCAGCAGGTCCACGACCCCCCCCACCCCCCCCACCCACCCCCCCCCCAACCCCCCCCCCCCCCGCGCGCGCGGGCGCAGGAGGAGGTCATTCCCCTTTCCCACACTCAACTCGTTCACAAGGCGGCATCGGTGGCGGTGGAGATTCAGGTCGAGGTAATTCCACTGAACCTGGACTAGATGGCAGTACAAATTCAGGTGGCGGCGGTGGAGGATACACGACTACGGGTGGTAACTCAGCGGGCTATGGCGGCTCAGGCGGCTCAGGCATTGTAATCATTCGCTACGCAGTTTAAGGAGATTAATATGGCACATTATGCAAAAGTAGAAAATAATACAGTTCAACAAGTAATTGTTGCAGAGGCAGAGTTCTTCGAAACATTCGTAGACTCATCTCCCGGCGAGTGGATTCAAACATCTTACAATACTCTTGGTGGTGTTCATTACAGTCCTGAAACAG
>CAYQEG010000218.1:0-13003 GCA_964416435.1 uncultured Rickettsiales bacterium | reverse complement strand
CCCTTTTCGGTCCTTGACCTCGGCCCTCCAGGCCTCCCCGCTCCTGGGGCCTCATGATCATGAGGGTCCGTCTAGAACCCTGGTTTCCGCAATGAGCCCGACTCCCTCCCCCGCCGCCTACGAGCGCAACCTCCGCCTCTACCCGTGGCTCCTGGCGTTCGTCTTCACGCCGCTGTTCCTGCCCATCGTGGTGTTGTTCTGGCAGGACAACGGCCTCGACATGCGCCAGGTCTACGTGCTGCAGGGCCTCTTCGCGATCTCGATGGTCGTGCTCGAGGTGCCGACCGGGATGGTCGCTGACCGCATCGGCAAGACCACCAGCCTCCGCCTCGGCATCGTCGTCATCTTCATCGGGCTCATCGTCTACGGGCTCGGCCACAGCTTCGCCGTGTTCCTGGTCGCCGAGATCCTGTGGGCGCTGGGCGCCGCGCTGCTGTCCGGGGCCGACTCGTCGCTGCTGTACGACTCCCTCGAGGCGCTGGGCCGGACCCGGGAGTACACCGCCCGAGAGGGCCGCGCCCGCGCCATCCAGATGGCGTCCTTCGCGGCGAGCAACCTGGTCGGCGGGTTCGTCGGGGCCTGGAGCTACCGCGCAGCGATCTGGGGATCGCTGATCGGACCCATCGTCGCCCTCGTCATCGTCTGGTCGATGGTCGAGGTGAGGCCGGCCGATCCGACCTCCACGGTGCGGCAGGCCTGGCGTGAGTACCGCTCGCTCCTGGGCCAGACGCTGCGTTTCGTCCGGCGGCACGACCTGGTGCGCTGGCAGATCGTCTTCCTGTCGATCCTGAGCGCCGGACAGACCTGGCTGCTGTGGATGTACCAGCCGTACATGGAGCACGTCGGGCTGCCGGTGTGGGCGTTCGGCGTCGCGTTCGCCGGGTTCAACCTGTTCGCCGCCGGCGTCTCCAGCCGGGTCGCCTCCATCGAGCGGTGGGCCGGGCCGCGGGGCACGCTGGTGCTCATCGCGGCGCTCGAGATCGTGCCGCCGCTCCTCATGGCGTTCGTCTCCGTGCCCGCCGGCGTGCTCCTGATCCTGGGGCACCAGGCCGCGCGGGCGCTGGCCCGGCCGATCCTGTCCGAGCGCATTCTCCGCTACACGTTCGCGGACAAGCGCTCCACGGTGCTGTCGGTCGCCTCTCTCGGCGGGCGGCTGTTCTTCGCCGCGAGCGCCCCGTTCATCGGGGAGGTCGCCCGCGGCGCCACGGTGTCCGGAGCCCTGGGCGCCCAGGCCTTCGCGCTGGCGGTCCTGCTGCTCGCCATCGGGGCCGGCTACCGCCGCATCCACCCCAAGTACTTCGTCGTCAAGGACACGGTACTGGCGGAGCAGGGCCCTCGACCGGCACCATGAAGTCATGGCGAAGCTCGTCGTCTACCAGGGTCGAACGAAACAGCTGGTGCAGGCGCTGCGCGGCAAGGAGCTGATCGTCGGCCGGCTGCGCAGCTGTCACATCCAGCTCGAGGACCAGCTCGTCTCCCGACGCCACGCCCGGTTCTTCCTCGAGGAGGACGGCGTCTGGTGGGTCGAGGACCTGGAGACCCCCCACGGCGTCTGGCGCGAGGACGAGCGCCTCGCCCGCGCCCCGCTGCTCGCCGGCGACGTGTTGATCATCGGCCAGCACCTGCTGCTGTACGAGATGGGCGAGATGGCCCCCGAAGAGTGGGAGGTCGCCAACAAGGCCCGCAAGCGCATGACCGGCCCCGGCACCGAGTCCACCGCGACGCTGCCCCGGATCACCGTCGAACACCTGGTCAAGAAGGCCCAACTGCGCGCAAAGTGCCACCTCGTCGTCGACCTGGGGGACGGGCCCGAGGGGCTGCCGCTCCAGAACGACGTCTACCGGATCGGGTTCCAGGCCGGCTGCGACGTGCGCCTGCGGGACAAGGGTCTGCGGCTGCGCTCCCCGGAGCTGGTGCTGCTGCGCGACGGCCTCGGTCGGTGGTTCGCGCGAGCCGCCACCGGCAAGGTGCTGCTCAACGGGAAGACGTTCGAGCTGGAGCTGCTCAACGACCGCGACAGCATCGAGCTCGGGGGGCGGACCGTGCGCTACAACGAGCGCCTGTTCCCCGCCGGCGGGCTGACGCCCGGCAACTGACCGCCTACCAGTCGGTCGGTCGGTAGTCCTTGAGGAACCGCCCCCAGACGTGCTCGCCCGTGATCAGGCCGTCGAAGATCGGCGCCACGATGCGCGCCGCGCCGTCGACGATGTCCAGCGGGGGGTGGAAGCCGTGCTCCGCCCGCTTTCGCTCGGCGTGCACCCACGGGTCCTCGTCCGTCACCCAGCCGGTGTCGACGCTGTTGACGTGGATGCCGTCGCGCACGTAGTCGGGCGCCGCGGTCCGGGTCAGCATGTTCAGGGCCGCCTTGGCCATGTTCGTGTGGGGGTGCCGGGCCGTCTTGAAGGTCCGGTAGAACTGCCCCTCCATCGCCGAGACGTTGACGATGTGCTTGTCATCGCTCGGCACCCGGAGCATCAGCTCCTTGAGCCGGGCGTTGAGCACGAACGGCGCCACGGCGTTGACCAGCTGCACCTCGAGCAGCTCGACGCTCGGCACCTCGTCGGCCATCAACCGCCAGCTGTTGACCTCACGCATGTCGACCTGCTGCAGGTCCGCGTCCAGCTCCCCCTCGGGGAACAGGTGCACCGAGTGGTCGAGGTCGTCCGGCAGCAGCGGCACCTGGGACAGCTCGGCGCTCCCCCCCGGCATCGTGCCCCGCAGGATCGGGGACATGCCGTGGGTATCCGGGGCGCCGGTGCGCACCAGGGAGGCGACCGGGGCCGACAGCTGGGCCGCCGGCTTGCGCTCCCCCTCCATCAGGTGGCCGTAGAAGCCCGCCGGCCGACGCACCGTCTGGCAAGCGTTGTTGATGATGAAGTCCAGCCGCGGGAGCACATCGCACAGGTGCTTGCAGAACGCCTCGACGCTGGGCGTGTGGCGCAGATCCAGCCCGTGGATCTGCAGGCGGTCGCCCCAGACCGCGAAGTCCTCTTCCGCCGCGTACCGCTCCGCGGCGTCCCGCGGGAAGCGCGTCGTCACGATGACGTGCGCGCCGGCGCGCAGCAGCTTGATGGCCGCCTGATAGCCGATCTTCACCCTCGACCCGGTGACCAGCGCGTAGCGGCCGCTCAGGTCGGCCGACTGGTCCCGCTTGAGCAGGTTGAAGTCGCCGCAGGGGCCGCACATCGAGTCGTAGAAGTGGTGGACCCGGGTGAACTTCGTCTTGCAGACGTAGCAGCCGCGAGCCCGCTCCAGCTCCGGCGCGTCGGGGGCCTCGTCCGCCGGCGGCGCCAGCTCGCGGGGGGCGTCCCGGCTCGGAGTGGCGAAGACCGGTTGGGCCCGCGCGGCGCGGATCCCGGTGCGGTCGAGCAGCGCCGTGTCAGCCGCGCGCTGGGCCTGCTTGCGGCGCCGGGCGGCCGCCTTGCGCATCCGGCGCAGGTCGGCGTGGCCGGGCACCGAGATACGCCCCGCCGCGGACAGCAGCCGCTTGCGCAGCTCCGTCGAGGCGACCGCGAGCAGGCCGCGGTCACCTTCGATCTCCTCCAGCAGCTCCGCCGCCGCTTCGAGGCGTGCGATCAGCAGGGCGTCGGCATCGGACGAAGTGGTCACGGCGCGCCTGATAGCACGCCGCGCCGCGACGATCAGGCGTTTTGAGCCGCCTCGATCCGCTGCCGCTCGGGGATTCGGGAGATCAGGGTGAGGAGCAGGATCGTGTCCGCGATCAGCATCGCGATGACCATGGCGTTGATGTACAGGTTGTTGAACGACCTCGATTCCTCGTAGGTCGCGTTCCCCTCCCAGGGGAACAACAGCCAGATACACAGCGCCGTGCACAGGTCCCCGAGCGCTCGGCACCCCTGACCCGACACCGACAGGTGGACGCAGCCGGGCTTGAGGAGCGCGAAGATCGGGTGCGCGAGGGCCACCCCGCAGACCGCGATGACCGCCGGAATCACGCCGTCGGTCAGCTGGTAGTAGTCGACGAAGGTCGCCATCAAGATGAGCGTCGTGACCACCGAGAACGCCGCCAGCGCCCAGGGGTTCTTGCGCAGCTCGGGCTCGGAGCAGGTGTTCTTGGCGTAGAGCAGGACCTGGATCAGCAGGATCGTGTCCGCGATGAACCAGATCCACTCCAGCGCAGCCCACCAGGGGATCCCGATCGGCCAGAAGAAGATGAAGCAGAACTCGTACGACCAGACGATCGCCACGGCCACGATCGGGAAGCCGTACATCTTCGTCTTGTAGGCGTGCCTCATGATGAGGCCGTACGCGATGATCCAGAACAGGTAGACGCCCACGCAGGCGAAGATGATCAGCGCAGTCGGCTTGTCGCCCCAGAACAGCTCGAAGAGAATTCGGAACATGGTCTGCCTCCCCGGGTGCGGCGGTCAGGCCCGCAACCCCTCCATCCATCCACTCGCGAACCGACCGAGCCCCCGTGGTCCGACACTCCGCGACGTCCATGTTGCACCCAAGAGCGCAACCCACGCCAGTCTTCGCGCCGCCGCGCCGGGCCCACCCCGCATGCGACGCGCGAGCAGCGCGTGGCTCCGCCCCAGGTGGTACGCCGCCTCGCCCGAGCGGTGGCTTCGGGTGCCGCCGCCCCGGTGTCGCGCCCGGGCGGCCCCCACGACCGCGACCCTCAGCGCCCGGTCGCCGGCGCGCAGGCAGAGGTCGACGTCCTCGAAGTAGAACGTGAAGCGCTCCTCGAACCCGCCGAGGTCGCGCCAGGCGGCGAGGTCGAGCGCCATCGCCGCCCCTCCGACGGCCGACACGTCGGTCACCGAGGGGCCTGGGTCATCGGTTCGGGCCTTCACCCGGGCCCGCCGCTCGCAGACCGCCAGGCCGGCCTGCTGCACCGCGCCCCCCGGCCACTCGAGCAGCACCGCGCCGGCGATGGCCACGCCGTCGTCCAGCGCTTCCCCCAGCGCCGCGAGGGCGCCGGGCTCCAGGGCCGCGTCGTCGTTGAACAGGAGCGCCCGGTCGAACCCCTGCTCGGCCGCCGCCCGCAGCCCGGCGTTGGCGCGCTCTGCGAACCCCGCGTCGACGGCCACCGCGACGTCCGCCTCCGGCCCTTCCCCGACGACCAGCACCGCAGCGGCGCCGTCGGCCCGGACCGACGCGACCGCGTCGGCCAGCCAGGGGGAGCCTGCGGCCGAGGGGATCACGACCGCGAAGGGAGCTGCCGACATCGCAGGTATCATAGGCGGGTCGTACGGGGACGGCGGGAGGCGGTGCGCGATGGTGCCAGGAGCAGCTCCGGGGGTTGTCTTGCGCCTGGCGGACTTCGCCTCGCTCGACGACCTCGTCGGCGCGGGGCGCGCCTCCGATCACGTGCTGTACGTGCTGCCCGCCGCTCGGATCCCCGAGCTCCTCCCCCACCTTCGCGAGTTCGACGACGTCTGCCCCGCCGAGGCGGGCGACGCCGGGCGCGACCACCGGGCCCGCCGGCTGGAGCTGGCGGCCATGGCAGACCGCGACGCGATCACCGGCCTGTGGAACCGCAGCCGGCTGCTCACCGCCCTGGACCGCTGGCCGCCGGTCGGCGTGGACCGCCCCGTGCGCTCCATCGTCCTCGTCGACCTGGATCGCTTCAAGTCGATCAACGACCAGCACGGCCACCTCGTCGGCGACGAGATCCTCGGGGAGGTCGCGGCCCGCCTCAGCGCCGAGGCGCCCGACAGCTCGGTCGTCGCCCGCATCGGAGGCGAGGAGATGGTCGTGCTCGCCCGGCTCGGTCGGGAGGAGGCGACCCAGCTGGCGGAGCGGGTCTGCGCGGCCATCCGGACAGACCCCTTCCTGGACGGCATCGAGGTGACCGCGTCGGTGTCGGTCGCGACCGGGGGGCCCGACCAGGCCGGCCAGGAGCTGCTCAGCGAGGCGGACGAGGCGATGTACGCCTGCAAGGCCGGGGGGCGGGACTGCGTGCGCCACTTCCACGACGTGCGGCGGAGCGCCCTGGAGGCGGACATCGATCCGCAGATCCAGGGCTTCGAGAACCTGACCCGCGTCATCAGCGAGCGCGTCGCCGACGTGCTCGCGCGGCGGGGGCGGCGCCTGTTCGAAGAGGTCCAGGCCCAGGCGGACCACGACAAGCTCACCGGGCTGTTCAGCCGGCGCTACCTCGAACGGCGGCTCGCCTTCGACCTGGGCGACGGGCGACCCGACGGGCCCCTGTCGGCGGCGATGATCGACGTCGACTTCTTCGGACGGGTCAACAAGCGCCACGGCTGGCCCACCGGCGACGCGGTGCTCGCCGGCATCGCCCGACGCATCACCGAGGAGCTCCGCTCCACCGACTGGGTGGCCCGCTACGGCGGGGAGGAGATCCTGATCGTCATGCGCGACACCGAGGTGACGGGCGCCGCGGACGTGCTGGAGCGGATCCGGACCTCGGTCGCGGCCAGCCCCTTCGTCGGGCCCGGCGGCGAGCAGGTCGCCGTCACGATCAGCGCCGGGGTCGCGGAGGCCGAGGCGGCCGAGGACATCGGCAGCCTCAAGGAGCGGCTGTCCGGGGCCCTCCTCGTCGCCAAGCGCGGCGGGCGCAATCGGGTGGTCTCGGTTTGAGGACCGGGGATTCCCTGCTTGCGGGACCCCGGTGCGACTGGCATAGCTGACGACCATGTCCGCATACGCCCTGCAGATGCGCCCCATCGCCGTCGAGATCCACGCTCTCCTCCGAGAGCTCGACCCCGCCCGCTGGCGGGAGGACACCGAGGCGGCCGTGCTCGAGCGCATCGCGCGGGTCCGGTCCGCGCTCGACGAGCTGCGATCGATCAGCTCCCCCGACGACGGCCTGGCGCGCCTCACCGAGCGCATCTCCGAGCTCGAGAAGCTGATGGTCGCCCAGGCGTCCGCCCTGAGCGCGCGAGCGGCGCTCACCCGCGAGGAGTGGGTGCAGTTCGGGCTGCGGCTGCGCCCGGCCTACGAGTCGCTCCGCCAGACGCTGCACGCCGCCGACATCCACGTGCCGAGCCTGCGGCCGACCAACTACAAGCGGAACCTCGTACACGTCTCCTCGGGGTTCGTGGCGCTGGCGGTGATCCTCGCCGTGCCGTCGCCCGGCTGGATGATCGCCCTCGCCGGGGTCTTCTTCGGCTACGCCTGGCTGATGGAGCTGCTGCGGCGCAACAGCCAGAGCTTCAACGACAAGCTCATGTCCTTCTACGGCCCGGTGGCCCACCCCCACGAGTGGCACCGCATCAACTCGGCGACCTGGTACTGCACCGCGCTGCTCGCGCTGGCGCTGACGCGGTCGCCGGAGGTCTGCGCCGTGGCGGTCCTCGTCCTGGGCGTGGGTGACCCCGCCGCGGCGCTCGTCGGTCGACGCTGGGGGCGCGTCCGCCTGCTCAACGGCCGCTCGCTGGAGGGCTCTGTGACGTTCGTCGCCGCCGGCTCGCTCGTCGCGTTCGGCGCGCTCGCCGCCTTCTTCCCCGCCATCGGGCTCGGCACCGCCGCCGCCCTGAGCGGGGCCGCCGCCGTCGCGGGCGCCACCGCCGAGCTGGTGAGTCGGCGCGTCGACGACAACCTGACGATCCCGATCGCCGCCGGGCTCGCCGCCTGGCTCGTCGCGACCCTCGTCGGGCTCCCGATCCTCTGAACGGCCCCTCACAATCCTGATTGCGGGAACCGGGTTTGTTGACCGCGGATCCGAAGGCCCCGCGGTTCGAGGTCCAGGAGCGACGAGGGAGCAAGGTCGCTCCCTTGTGACCGAGGAGCGACGCCGAGATCGGGCCGCGGGGGCGAGGAGGAGCGGTCTAGAAACCTGGTTTCCGCAATGAGGCCCTCCGCGCGGGTCTGGAGACCCGATTCCTGCGTCCCTCATCGGTCACGGGGGGCAAGCCCCGCTCCCTCTTCGGTCCTTGACCTCGGCCCTCCATCCTCCCCGCTCCCGGGGCCTCATAATCATGAGGGGCCGTTTAGAAGCTGACGCCCGCACGCACGGTCGCGCCGGCGGAGAGCGCCTCGATCCGACCGATCGTGACGCTGTCGTCGAACGTGCGGGACGCGAGGTAGGTCGACGACCGGAGCGAGAACGCCGCCTGGATGACCACCGGGCGGACCGGGTGCAGGGCGACGCCCGCGTCGACGGTCAGGTCGTTCAGGCCGCCGCCGCCCGCGCCGACCAGGCCGGCCAGCCCGAACCGCGCGAAGACGCCCCACAGGTTGCCCGGCTCGAGCCGCAGCTCGACGCCACCCCCGAGCTGGGCGCCCGCCACCAGGTGGGCCGTCGCCTCGTCCGTGTCGAGGAACTCGTAGACCTTCACCGTGCGCAGGCCCCCGCGCAGGAACGGGAGCAGCCAGATCCGGTTCTGCCCGCCGCCCGCGCGCATCCGGTACAGCAGGGGCAGCCGGAACTGCAGGTCCACGTCCAGGCGATGGTTGGGGCCGCTGTTGCTCTCGATCCCCTCGCGGTCGACCTGCACGCCGTCGCCCAGGTCGTAGCGGCCGGCGAGGCCGATCATCCAGCCGCCGAAGAACCCCTCGCCGTAGATCGACAGCGCGGCCTGGCCGTTGCTCCCGTCCATCTCCCAGAAGCCGGGCCGCACCTCCGCCCCGTCGCACAGGTCCAACCCGGTGCAGGGCGCCTGGCGATGACGCACGACGCCGAACATCGCGCCCGCCTGCAGCTGCACGTCGCCGAACACGCCGCGGCCCCGGGGGTAGATCAGCCCCGCGCCGCCGCGCCCCTCGCGCTCCGACGAGTCGTCCGAGTCCTCGGCCCGCGCCGCCTGTCGCCGCTCATCGAGCCGACCCTGCAGCGTCAGCGCCGCGGGGTGGGGGGCCAGCTCTCCGTTGAGGTCCATGTACGTCAGCAGGAACGCCTCGGCCCGGACGAAGTCGCCCAGCCCCTCCAGCGCGAGCGCCTTGACGAGCATCGCCTCGTACAGCGCCGGGTTGAGCCGCATCGCCGACTCGGCCGACTTCAAGGCCCGGTCGTAGTCCTCGAGCTCCAGCTCCTCCCAGCCGAACTCGAGCTGGCGCGCCGCCTGCTCCTCCAGGGCGTCCGCCGACGCGACCGCGGGCGCGAGCAGGCAGAGCGCGACCGCCAGGGCCGCCGCCGCCCCGGCCGACCGTCGGCGGCGGAGCGCGAGCAGGGGCAGGAGCGCCAGGGTGAACAGGCCACCGCCCCCGGCGCCGAGGTCGGAGGTGCAGGAGGTGCAGCCGCCGATCAAGGTCGGCGGCTCCCCCACCCCCTCCTCGAAGGAGAAGCCGGGGTCGCCGCTGTCGTCGTCGTCCGCCGCGTCGTCGTCGTCCGCAGCGTCGTCGTCGTCCGTCGCGTCGTCGTCGTCCGTCGCGTCGTCGTCGTCCGTCGGCTCTTCGCAGTCGTCGTCCTCGAAGTCGATCCGGCCGTCGCAGTCGTCGTCGGTGTCGTTGTGGCAGTCCTCCTCCGAGCCCGGGTTGATGGACGGGTCCGAGTCGTCACAGTCCGCCGGGACCTCGAAGCCGTCCTGGTCGAAGTCCTCGGACTCGTAGACCAGCGCCTGGTGGATCCCGCCCCCGATGGCCCCACCGTGGGTGGCGGCGAGGTCGGGGTCGCCGTCGCCGTCGAGGTCACCCCACGTCACGTCCCGCGTCGGCAGCGCGGCCTCGGACTCCCACACGACCTGGGGGAACATGTCGATCTCGTCGAACACGAGGTCCTGGCTGCCGCCGCCGGTCGCGTTGCGCACCGCGACGGCGAACTCCTGCCCCGGCTCGGCGTCGTACTGCCCGAACTCGACGGCCTCGGCGATCCCGATCGCGCCGGACTGCCAGACGATCGAGAAGTCGGAGCCGCTGGGGGCCGAGCCGCCGTACATCACCAGGCTGTCCAGCCCCTCGGAGCCGTCGCGCGCGACCACCAGCTGGCTGTTGCCGGTGTCGTAGATGTTGCCCCAGGACAGCCCCAGCGTCGGCCCCGTGTCGTCGCTCTCCCAGTCGGGGAAGCCCTCGATCTCGCCGGTTCCGCCGTTCTGGTACGCCTGGTCCTTCCAGCCCCAGTGGTTGCCGAAGAACAGGTCCAGGTCGCCGTCGTCGTCCCAGTCGGCCCACAGCACCGCGCGGGTGTCGGCGCGGTCGGGGGTCGTCCACCACTCCTCCATGCCGCCGGTCGACGAAGGGTCGGACTTGTAGATCCGGTTCAGGTCGCCGTCCGGCCCCCCGTAGGCCACCGCGAGGTCCTCGTCGCCGTCGCCGTCGGCGTCCCCCCAGTCCAGGTCGGTCGCCTCGCCGAAGTAGTCATTGCTCCAGGCGAAGGCCAGCGCGCCGCCTTCGTTGCGGTAGACGCGCACCGCGTTGCCGAACATGCCGGCGACGGCCAGGTCGAGGTCGCCGTCGCCGTCCCAGTCGCCCCAGTCCACGGCGCTCGCGGCGCCGCCGCCGGCTTCCTCCCAGGTGAGGACCAGGGTCTCGGTGGGGTCCAGCGTGTAGATCGCGGCGCCGAAGTTGGAGGCGGCGTGGGCGATGGCGAGGTCGCCCCACCCGTCGTCGTCCCAGTCGGCCAGCGCGACGCCCCGGCCGTTCCATTGCTCTTCGGTGAACCAGTTGCCCGAGCTCTCGAGCGTCGCGAGGTGCTGGCTGTCGACGTGGTCGGGCGCGCCGGCGCTGCACGCCGCGAGCGTCATCGACAGGAACAGGAGGGCCCCTCGCACCGAGTCAGAGGATGACACCTGGGACGGACTACGTCGAATCGAGGGGATCGCCGCAGACGGCGTAGCGAGCCCCGCCGTCGAACACCGAGACGATCACGTCGGCCTCGTACTCGAGCAACGACGGGTGGGGGTCGGCCAGGGCGCCCGCGGCCGTGAGGTGCACGTGGCCGTCGCCCAGCCGGGGGGCGACCCGCTCCACGACCTCCGGGGCCGGGGCCGACAGGTAGCCGCCGTTTGCGCCCACGACGGCGGAGCGGTCGGACCCGTCGTCGGGGAGGAGCCAGTCGACCCAGGCGGCGTTGGTGCTCGACCGGATGCCGTGGTGGCTCAGGTGAAGGACGTCGGCGTCGCCGGGCTCCAGCAGAAGATCCCCCCGGGCGGCTACCGCGCTCTCGACGTCGGGGGTGTCCTTGCCGCCGCCGGTCAGGTCACCGGCGAACAGGTAGACGAAGTCGCCGTACTCGATCACCCCCGCGAGGCTCCGGGCGTTGTCCGACGCGTCGAGGCCGGGCACCTCGTCCCGCAGGTCGACGTCGCCGTCTTGCAGCGCCAGGACACCGTCGGCGAGGAACACCCGGAGGGTCGCCCCGCCGCCCAGGTCCCAGACGCCGACGTCGTCGATGACCTCCGCCTCGCCCACGACGTCCCCCAGGTCGTCCAGGCCGCCGACGTGGTCGACGTCGTCGTGGGTCACGAGCAGCAGGTCGACGGGCCCCCCCGCCGCGGCCCGGACGAGGCCGTCGTGGGGACCGGCGCCGACGTCGATCAACAGGAGGCTGCCGTCCGGCCCCTCCACCAGGGCGGACTCCCCGATCGGCGGGCCCGGCAGGTGCAGCTGCCGGATGCTGAGGTCACCGTCGGCCGGATCACAGACCCGGGGGGAGGTCGGGGCGCAGGCGACCAGCAGGAGCGCCGCGGCGAGGCTCGGGTAGCGCACGGCGCACAGCATGGGGTCGTCCGGCGCCCCCGGCCAGAGGACCTCGGGGGCGGTAGGCTGCTCCCGATGCGATCGACCCTGCTGCTCTGCGGCTTCGCCGCCCTGCTCCTGCTGCCCTCGTCCGCCGCCGCGGAGACGGAGCTGCTCCTGGAGGGGGGCGCGGAGCTGGTCGTCGACTCCAACCCGCTGCGGGTCAGCCAGGGGCCGACGCTCGCCGCCGGGGCGCTGGAGCGGAGCCGGGCGTGGTTCGAGCTGCGGGAGAAGTGGCTGCTCATCGGCGTCGGCGGCGGCTTCGAGAGCCTGCAGTACCCGTCGCTGCGCGCGACCGGGCCGGGCGGGCCGGTCGGCTTCGACCGCCTGACGGAGTGGCACCTGGGGCTCCGCGTGGTGCCCGGCTGGGGGAGCTTCATCGAGGTCGAGGTGGCCCCCACGATGGGCGCTCGGGCGACGCCGGAGGACGGCTGGGACGAGCCGGACGACGAGCCCGGCGACCTGCTCGCCCTCCCGCGCCGTCGCGACCGCCACCCCGACGCGTCGCCCGCCACCTACGACCTGCGCGGCGCCATCCCGGCCCGGTTCACGTTCCTGCCGATGCGGGACCTGCGCGTGACGCTGCACGGGGGCGGCCGCTGGCTGCTCTACTCGGCCGCCGGCACGATGCTGTCACCGTCCCCCATCGTGCTCCTCCGCCGGTTCGACGGGGGCGGCGGGGCCCGCATCGAGTGGTCGGCGCTGCCGCAGGTCGGGGTGCAGGTCGACCTGGGGCTCAGCCGCACCATCGAGCTGGAGCGGCCCCTGGGCGGCGACGAGGGGGTGCTCACCCGGGCGGGCGCGGTCGGCGGCGTGGTGCTCCGCCACCTCGACGTCGTGCGGGTCGACCTGCGAATCGGCTGGCTCGCGGGCCACGACTCCCGCGCCGGCTGGCTGCTCGCCCCGGGGGGGCTGGTGGGGCTCGGTCGGGTTCAGCTCGCGCCCGATCCGGCGCTCCGGATCGAGGCGGGCGTGGGACGGGACGTGCGGCTCCCCCTCGGCCTGCTCGGCACCGAGACGAGCGCCTGGGTGCGGGTCGACGCCAACGTCGTCGATCGCGTCGAGCCCTGGGGCGGCTTCCAGTGGGCCTACCGCGACGTGCTGACGCTGCCGTCGGTCAACGGTCACCGCTGGACCGCGGGCACCGGCGTTCGGCTGCGCGCGTGGGGGGGGCTGTGGTTCGCCGCCGGGTTCCGCTGGTCGATGCTCAACCCCAGCTCCACCAACTCGGGCGAGTACATCTCGGCCCGGGCGCACGTCGGCCTGCACATCCGGGCCTACGAGGGCCCCGCCATGGGCGACCGCTGGGGCGGCGGCGAGCCGATGTTGCCGACCGCGCCTCCCTGATTGCGGAAACCAGGTTTCCAGACCGCTCCTCCTCGCCCCCGCGGCCCGATCTCGG
>CAYQEG010000217.1:10522-13128 GCA_964416435.1 uncultured Rickettsiales bacterium | reverse complement strand
GCCGATTGCTCGCCGGACTCCCGGTCGGGACTTACGCCGAGGACATCTAGGCGGCTACCACCAGCCGACGCGACCCCCGCCCAGGAACAGCGCCACCAGGCCGAGCGGCACCCCGACTCCGGCGCTCCCCCAGACCCACTTCGTCAGCACCTTCAGCCGCTCCTCGGTCGCGCCCTCCTTCGCCTCCTTCTCGCGCTGGAACACCACCACCGCGCAGGCGAAGTTGACGGCGACGGCGCCCCCGCCGCAGGCGATCTTGACCGCGAGCAGGCCGTCGAAGTCGGTCTGCGCCAGCAGCGCCACGCCCGTGAGGAGCACCCCGAGGAGGATCGGGATCTCGAGGTAGCGGTCCACGGCGCCGTGGAACGCGGCGGCGGCACGCCGCAGCGGGCCGCTTCGGGCGCCTGCGGCCTCGAAGACGAGCTCCGCGAGCACCACCCCGAGCCAGGTGCCGAGGACGAGGAAGTGGGCGATGTGCCAACCGGTCATGGCGGCATGCTACGCCCCAGCGAGCCTTGCAACACGATGCTCGCCGTGTCCGTCCACTCCCCGCCCCGCTCGCGGACCTGGCTCGCCACCCCCGCGGTGTAGATGACCTCTCGCAGCAACCGCCCGCTGCGGTCGTGCTCCGTCCACACGCCCACCCGACGCCCGGCCTTGAAGTCGCCCCGCTCGGACAGGGCGCCGGTGGCGTGCCAGTAGCGCCAGGGGCCGTCGCGGCCCCCGTCGGTGAAAGCGCCTTCGCTCCGCCGCAACCCCGACGGCCACCACGTCGTCGCCGTATCGACCTGCAACCCGTGCTCCCAGTGGCTGCGCTCGTGGCGGACCCCGTCCCCGAACCACGTCTCACAGCGGCCGTGCTGGTCACCCTGATCATCGAACGAGCAGCGGCTGGCGAGGCGGCCATCCTCGTGGAAATGCCGCTGGACCCCGGACGGCTGACCCGCGGCGTAGTGGCCATCGTGGACCAGGATCCCGACCTCGCTCCATTGCCTCAGGTCGCCGTCGTACTGCCCCTGCACGAACGTCGCCACCTCCCGGCGCGTGCCGTCCTCGTGAAAGAGCCGACGCGGCCCGTGGCGCACTCCCAGCTCCCAAGCTCCCTCCTCCAGGAGGACTCCGTCGGGTCCCCAGCGGCGGACCACGCCCTGCTCACGGCCGGCGTCGTACCGACCCTCCTCCTGCAGGACGCCGTCCTCGTACCAGGTGGCGCAGCGGCCGTGGCGCAGCCCTGCGACCCGCTCGCAGCTCCGCACGAGCACCTCGTCGGCGGTCCAGTGACGCACCAGCACGAGGCCGTCGGCGGCGCGGCTCTCCTCCGCGCGCCGCACCCCGTCGGCCGAAAAGGTCCAGACGCCGACCCGGTAGCCGTCCTCGTAGACGCCGCTCCAGTGGCCCACCGCGCCGAAGACGGTCGCGGGCTCCACCCAGGGACCGACCTGCCGGCCCTCCTCGTACGCGCCCTCGCGGACGACGCCGGCGGCGTCCCACCAGCCGTGGCGCCCGTGCTCGACGCCGTCCCGCCAGGTCTGGAGGCTGCGGCGTCGGCCGTCGCGGTCGAAGTGCTCGGCGGCGCCATCTCTCCGGTCGTCCCGCCAGCCTTCGCGGCTCAGCACGCGGCCCGCCAGGTCGGCCTGCACGAACTCACCGTCGCGACGCCCGTCGGACCAGGCCCCGGACTCCCACAGGTCACCCGTCCGGGTGCGCCACGCGCCGTGCCTCTTCCCGGCCCGGTACTCGCCCTCTCCGAGCGACTCGCCTGCGGCGGACTCGAAGGTCCAGACCCCCTCGCGCCGCTCGCCGACGAGCCGGCCGAACGCGTAGCTCCCGTCCACCCGGGCGAGGATGGCGGGACCGTCCACCTCCCCGTCGACGAAGGTGCGCTGGGCGACGAGCCGGCCCGCGGCGTCCTCCTCGCGCACCCCGCCGTGCCACCGCCCGGCCCGGTAGCCCAGCTCCATCCGGCCGCCGTCGCGCAGCTCGATCGTCCACGCTCCGGCCCGCTCACCGTCGACGTATTCGCCGGTGGCCCGCGGTCCCAACAGGTCCGGCTCGGTCCAGGGACCGACCTTGCGGCCGCGCTCCACCCGGCCCTCGCTCACCACGACACCATCCCGGAGCGTGCGGGAGACGCCGTGCCGCTCGCCGCGCTCGTACATGTGCTCGGTCCGGGTGCGTCCGAAGACGATCCGAGGCCCGTGCAGTTCGCCCCGCCGGTAGTGCTCTTCGATCACGAGGTAGCTGGAGCCACCGTAGTGACACCACCGGCCGTGTCGCTCTCCGAACAGCTTCCGGCCCTGGGCGGCGGTCCGCTGTCCGTCGATGGAGCGGACCGAGAGCACGCCCGGGGGCGGCCGGATCTCGGGCGTCCGAGGACAGCTCGGGGACAACGTGCTCAGGGCAGCGGCGAGGACCAGGGAGGCAGCCATGCGCTGTAGGACCGGAAGCCCCCCGCGCCGGTTCCCGCAGGACGATCAGCGCGGGGCGACCAGCAGCCAGGTGTGGGTCACCCACCAGTCCAGGCCGCGCTCGCGGAACTTGCCGTGGCGCGCCGCCCCGCCCCCCCCCCCCACACCCCCCAACACCCCCCCCACCCCCCCCCCCCC
>CAYQEG010000217.1:0-10512 GCA_964416435.1 uncultured Rickettsiales bacterium | reverse complement strand
GCGGGGGGCGGCGTTTGGGGGGGGCGGGGGCGGCGGCGCCCGCGCGGCCCCCCCCGTCGAAGCCGTCGTACAGCCGGCGCACCTCGGCCTCCTCGACGGCGAACGGCGGGCCGTCCATGCGGCTGGTGTCGTACTGAAAGAAGTTGAGCAGCAGCTTGCCGCCGGGCCGCAGCAGGCGCCTCAACAGCCCCGCGTACCGCTCCCGGCGCGGGGCGTCGAGGGCGACCATCGCGGCGCGATCCCAGATCCGATCGAACGAGCCGATCAGCTCCGGCGTCGCGTCGAACAGGTCCCCCACCAGGTAGGTCAGCCCGCCCCGCCGTTGCCTCCGATACGGCCCCAGCTCATCGGTGGGCGCCTCCCCCATCACCGCCTCCGCGGCCTGGGGAGCCAGGTCGATCCCCACCACCTCGTCGCCCCGGGAGGCGAACCAGGCCAGGTCGACCGACATGCCGCAGAGCGGAACGAGGACCCGCTGCGGCCCGTCGCCCGCGAGGTGTGCCTCGTTCGCGAGCAGGTCGGGGTGCACCTCTTCGCTGTGAAAGCCGGTGCGTCCGATGGACCACCGATCGAGCCAGAACTGGGGTTCCATTTGTGCCTCTCCTGGGGGTCGGGAATCTAGCGGCTGATCGCGTCAACCGCCTGACGATCAGCGCCACGTTTGCGACAGCCCCGAACCAAAGCATCGTGATTTCAATAACTTGCAAGCCTGGCACGCCCCTTGAAGTACCAAGCCCGGGAGACACCCATGGCCGCATTGCAGACCAGCGCGAACGTCCCTTCGACCCGGAGCAAGGTCGACACGTCGTACCTGACCGGCGCGGAGAAGGCCGCCATCCTGATCATGTACCTGGACGAGAACACCGTCCGGGACCTGTTCTCGCAGTTCCGGGAGGCCGAGATCCGGCGCGTCGGCGAGGCGATCTCCCGCCTCGATCACGTCGAGCCGGAGCTAGTCCAGGCCGTCATCAGCGAGTTCGCGGCTGATATGAGCGCCTCGTTGTACCTGCAAGCCCAGGGCGACACCTACCTCAAGTCGGTGTTCCCCGCGGTGCTCGGCCAAGAGCGGGCGCATCGCCTTCTTCGGTCCATCGAGCCCGTCTCCCGAGTCGACTTCCAGAAGCGGTTCTCGCGCGTCCAGCCCGGTTCGCTCGCCGCCCGCCTGCGCAAGGAGCATCCCCAGACCATCGCCGTCGCGTGCGCGGTGCTCGGGAGTGACCTGACCGCCCAGATCCTGCCCTCCTTCGACATGGAGCTGCAGGTCGACGTCGTGCTCCGGATGGCCAAGCTCCAGCGCTTCCCGGTGGAGCTCCTCGAGGACATCGAGGCCCTCCTGGGCGACGCCGAGGAGCAGGACGGCCAGGCGCTGCACAACATCGACGCCGACGGCTCGCGCCTCGTCGCAGAGACGATCAACGCCCTGCACGGCGAGCAGAAGGACGAGCTGCTGTCGGCCCTGTCCCTGAAGGACGAAGGCATCGCGGGCGAGGTGTCCCGCCAGATGTTCAGCTTCGACATCCTCTGCACGGCGGACGCCAAGGGCATCCAGAACCTCCTCAAGGAGGTGGAGCGCAAGGAGCTGGCGATGTCCCTCAAGGGCGCCGACCAGCCGACGCGCGACAAGTTCTACTCGAACATGTCCGAGCGGGCCGCCGACTACCTCAAGGACGACATGGAGGCCATGGGCCCGGTCCGTCTGTCCGAGGTCGAGTCCAGCCAGCAGCAGATCATCGCCCTGGCCCTGCGCCTGGAGGAAGAGGGCAAGCTCATCTTCCTCGGCGGCGGCGAGGCCGTGGTGGAGTAGCCGGTGGCCGACTTCAAGCCGCTGTGGGGCAAGGTCTCCACCGACGAAGGGTTCGAGGCGATGGACCTCGGACGCGGTGGCGACGGCTTCAGGCCGATGAGCGAGTGGCCCAACCGCAAGCCCGAGCGGGCGGGCCTGCCCGAGCTGAGCGGCGACTTCGACGCCAGCATCTTCGACGACGACTCGGCCGACGCGGACTTCGTGGACGACACGCCGCCGGACCCCGCGGTGATCAGCCAGCGGCTGAGCGGCGAGTTCTCGGCCGCGGCCGAGCCCGACGACGTCGCGCTGCTCCGGGCGCGGGAAGAGGCCTTCGAGATCGGCAAGCAGGAGGGGCTCGAGGCGGGCCGGGTCGAGGTGACGAGGCAGCTCGAGCAGGCGGCTCAGCTGGTCGAGCAGCTGCAGGCGGCGCGGCAGCAGCTGTTCCACCGGTCCATCGAGGACCTCGCCACCGCCGTGATGTACATCGCCGAGGAGATCGTCGGGCGCGAGCTCTCGGTCGACAGCGAAGGCGTCGAGAGCCTCGTCACCTCGATCCTGGCCGACGTCCGGTCGGACGACGAGGTCGTGGTGCGGGTGGCCGAAGAGGACTCGCGGTTCATGCGCGAGGCCTACCCGGCGCTGCTCGACATGATCGGCCGGGACGGCATCGTGCGGCTGGAGATCGACCGCGGGCTGCGGCCCGGAGGCGCGATCGTCGAGACCAGCCACGGGACGATCGACGCGTCGATCCAGTCCCAGCTCGACAGCTTCGCCGCCGCCATCGAGGGCTGGAAGCAGCGGGAAGTCGAGGCGATCGATGACTGATCCCTCCCCCCGCCCCGCCGCTGGCCTCCTCGACCGCGTCCGCCAGGTCGACCCCTGGTCCTACGAAGGACAGGTCGCCCAGGTGGTCGGCACACTGGTCGAGGCCGAGGTGCCCGGCACCGCCGTCGGGACCATCTGCGAGGTCGCCCCGAGCCGCGGGCGGGACCCGGTGCTGGCCGAGGTGGTCGGCTTCCGCGGGTCGCGCAACCTCCTGATGCCGTTCGACGACGTCGTCGGCATCACCCACGGCAGCAAGGTGCGGCCGATCAAGAGCGACTTCACCGTCGGCGTCGGCAACGAGCTGCTGGGCCGGGTGCTGGGCCCGCTGGGCAACCCGATCGACGGCAAGGGGTCGGTGGTCGCGTCGCGCCACGAGTCGATCTTCCGAGACCCCCCCGACCCCATGAAGCGCCCTCGCATCCGCGAGCCGCTGAGCCTCGGAGTCCGGGCGATCGACTCGATGCTGACCCTCGGCAAGGGGCAGCGCGTCGGGATCATGGCGGGCACCGGCGTCGGCAAGTCGACGCTGCTGGGCATGATCGCGCGCAACGTCCGCGCCGACGTCAGCGTCATCTGCCTGGTCGGCGAGCGTGGCCGAGAGGTCAAGGAGTTCATCGACGAGGCGCTGGGGATCGAGGGCATGAAGCGCTCGGTCGTCGTCGCCGTGACCGGCGATGCCAGCCCCGTGCTCCGGGTCAAGGGCGTCTACGTCGCCACGACCATCGCCGAGTACTTCCGCGACAAGGGCATGGACGTGCTCTTCATGATGGACTCGGTCACCCGACTGGCGATGGCCCAACGGGAGATCGGCCTCGCCACCGGCGAGCCGCCCACCGCCCGGGGCTACACCCCCTCGGTCTTCTCGATGCTGCCCCGCGTCCTGGAGCGCGCCGGTACGTCGGAGGGCGGCGGCTCGATGACCGGCATCTTCACGGTGCTCGTCGAGGGCGACGACATGAACGACCCGATCGCCGACGCGACCCGGGGCATCCTCGACGGCCACATCGTGCTCAGCCGCGAGCTCGCGTCGCGCAACCACTACCCAGCCATCGACATCCTCGGCTCCACCTCCCGCGTGATGGGCAGCGTGGTGCACCCCCAGCAGGTCGCCGACGCCGGCGAGCTCCGGGAGCTGCTCGCGATCTACCGCGACGCCGAGGAGCTCGTGAACATCGGCGCATACCGCGCCGGGTCCAACCCGCGCATCGACCGGGCCCTCGAGCTGATCGGACCCATCCGGGGCTTCCTGCGTCAGGGCACGGCCGACGACGCAGGCCTCGAAGAGACCCTGACGTCCCTCGCCGAGCTGGCGATGGCGTCCCGCGAGCCCCCCAAGACGGAGGAGCTGACATGACGTCCAAGCGACTGGCTCGGCTGGTGCGGCTCAAGAAGCTCGCCGAGCAGAGCAAGGCGGCGGAGCTCGCCGAAGAGCACCGGCAGCTCGACGAGGCCGTCGAAGCGGCCGAGGAGAAGCGGAGCGCGATCGAGTCCCTCGACGACCTCGACGCCGAGGCGACGGCCGAGGACCTGGTCGCGGCCCAGCGCTGGCAGGGCCACCTGTCCAAGCAACTGCGCGCCGCCGAGGCCGCGGTGACCTCGCAGGAAGAGGTGGTCGCCGACGCCCGCGACGAGGTCCAGACGGCGTGGAAGGAGCGCCGGCTCCTCGAAGGCGTGCACGAGCGCGCCGCCGCCGGCGAGCAGGCCGAGGCCGACTCCGCCGAGCGCAAGTCCTACGAGTCCATCGCCCTGGGGATCTACGCCCGGGGCAAGGGAGAGAACGGATGAGGCACCACCGCATGGGTCTGATGCTCGGCCTGGTCGGCCTGCTCGCCGTCACCCCGGCGCTGTTGGGCGCCGGCGACGAAGCGGCCGAAGGTGAAGAAGCGGAAGAAGAGGGGCCGCGCGAGGCGCCGCCGCCGCTGCCGTGGGAGACGCCTCGGGCGGACGAGGGCGAGTGCCGGATGGAGGAGATCCTCGTCCTGCGCGACCTGCGCGGTCGCGCCCGGGCGCTCGATCGCCGCGAAGAGTCGCTCGACGAGCGGGCCGCTGCGCTGGCCCAGCTCGAGACGGAGGCCGAGGAACGGCTGGCCGAGCTGCAGGCGATCCGGGGCGA
Organism: uncultured Rickettsiales bacterium; assembly: GCA_964416435.1. Lineage (GTDB taxonomy): Bacteria > Myxococcota_A > UBA796 > UBA9615 > UBA9615 > CAYQEG01. The sequence goes on along the minus strand of CAYQEG010000217.1, from coordinate 5,788 downwards.
GATCGTGCAGATGCTGGAGCGCGAGCAGGTCGCCTCCGCCGACCGGGTGCGGACGCTCGCCAAGGTCGTCGACACGATGAAGCCCCGTGAGGCCGCGTCGATGCTCGCCGGGATGGACCGCGACGTCTCCATCCTCGTCCTGCGCAAGCTCAAGCCGAAGCAGGCCGGCAAGATCCTCGGCGCGATGCCGGACGACATCGCCACGGAGCTCGGCGATCGCATGACGATCCTGCCCGACCCCCGTGGCGAGGTCGCCGCCGCGGACGACGGGGAGGGCTCCTGATGCCCGCCAACCCGATGGGACAGGGGGTGCCGATGGCGCTCCTGCTCACCCCCGACGCCAAGGCCCAGGGGCCCGACGTGGAGGCCGGCGCGGCGTTCCTGCAGATGCTGGACGCCCTCCCGGCGATCCCCGCCGCCGCCGGCCCGACCGAACCGGTCGCCACCACCCCCGCCGCCCTCGCCGCGGTCGTGGCGCCGACGCTCCCCGTCGCCCCGGTCCTGCCGAAGGTCGCGCTCCCCGAGGAGCCGTTGGCGCCCGAGGATCCGGACGCGCCGGAGACGTCCGACGAGGCCGAGGCGGGCGACCCGTCGCTCGCCCTGCTCCTGGCCGTCGCCCCAGCGACCCCCGAGGAGCCCGCTCCCCCCGCCATCGCGACGGCCGGGTCGCCGGACACGGTGCTGCCGACGACCCCGATCGCCCGCCGCGCCGAGCCGGCGCCGCGGGCCGACGCCCGGAGCGCGAACCAGGACGGACCGCGCCCGCAGCCGACGGCGCAGCCCGCAGCCGGCGCCGAGGTGACCGCGGACGCGGCGCCGGAGCTCGAGGCGGAGCTCCTCGAGCGCCTGACCTCCCGCGAGGCGCCCCGCCCCCGCGCGCAGGCGCCCCGCCCCCGCGCGCAGACCCCCCAGGCGGCCGCCCCCACCGCGTCCCCGGGCGCGGGTGAAGCGGCCCCGACCGAGCCGACGGTCCGCCCCTCCGACGTGGCGACCCGCGCGGCGGAGCTGGTGGACCCCGAGCCGCTGCCCGGCTCGATCCGCCTGGACGGCGTGCGCGCCGCCCGCGTCACCGTGCCGATGGAGGACGGCAGCGTCGTCCGAGCGCGCGTGGACGTGGCCGACGAGACGGTCGATGTAGCCCTTCGTGCGTCCCCCGAGACCGGCCTGAGCGCCGAGCAGAGGGTGGGCGAGCTTCGACAGGCCCTGTCGGAGCACGGACTGCGGCTCGGCGAGTTCGAGGTGACCGCCGACCCAGAGGCCCGCCAGGACGACGCGGGCGAACAGGCGCGAGACGACGACCGGGATCCAGGGAATCGCTCCCGGCCTTCGTCCGACCGCGCATCGTCGTCGGGTGCGATGAGCGCGCCCGGCGACGCCTCTTCAGCCAACACCCCCTACGCCCGACCCGACGAAGAGGGTCGCGGCGGCCTGCTCAACCGGAGGTTCTGATGCCTGCTCCGATCACCAACGTCTCGCCTCCCGACCCGCTGGCGGCCCGCAACGAAGCGGCCTCCCCCAGCCAGGACGTGGGCGAGGAGGAGTTCCTGAACCTCCTCATGACGCAGCTGACCAACCAGGACCCGATGAACCCGATGGACTCGGCCAAGTTCATGGAGCAGATCGCCGCCCTGAACAGCGTGCAGCAGCTCATCGACGTCAACACCGGGCTCGACTCGCTGATGATGGGCCTGACGTCGCTGAACAACCAGTCCGCCGTCGACCTCGTCGGCAAGGACGTGGTCGCCCGGGGCAACTCGATCGACCACTCCGGCGAGGGCGCCCACGAGCTGATCTTCGAGACCGCGGCGCCGGCCGAGAAGGCGACGGTCACGATCCGAAACGCCGCCGGCGAGGTCGAGGACGTCATCGAGCTGACCGAGCTGGGCAAGGGCGAGCAGACCACCACGTGGGCGCCCCCGGCCGGCACCAGCGCCGGGGAGTACACCTTCGAGGTGCACGCCGAGGACGCCGACGGGTTCGAGATCGACGCGATCACCTACATCCGCGGAACAGTCGACGAGCTCCGGTTCGACTCCGGCGTGCCGGTGCTCGTCATCGGCAACGACGAGGTGACCCTCGACGGGATCCTCCGCGTCCTCAACCCCACGACCGACCCCGTCGCCGCCCTCGACCCCTCCGTACCACCCGCCTCTACACCGAACCCCAACGAGCGTTACTAGCCCCCAAGCCACCGAACCACCCCCGCGCGAAGAAGCGCACCTCGTCCAGGAGGACAGCCCATGAGTCTCTTCAACGCCCTGAACACCGGCATCACCGGCCTCGGCACCAACGGCCTCTCGATGTCCGTCATCGGTGACAACATCAGCAACCTCAACACCGTCGGTTACAAGGGCAGCAGCGCTCAGTTCGAGGACCTGATCCTCCAGCAGCTGGGCGGCGGTCGCGGCCAGCTGGGCAACGGCGCCTTCACCGCGAAGGTCGGCCAGGTCTTCGGCCAGGGCTCCCTCGAGAACAGCTCCCTCGTCAGCGACATGGCGATCGACGGCAAGGGCTTCTTCGTCGTCAACGACCCGGCGAGCGGAGAGCGCTTCTTCAGCCGCGCGGGCCAGTTCCGCCAGGACGACCAGGGCTTCCTGCAGACCTTCACGGGGATGCGGCTGCAGGGCCACGGCGTCGACGCCGACGGCAACCTGCTGACGGCGGTCTCCGACATCCAGATCCCGGCCGACCCCATCGCGGGCGAGGCGACCACGTCGGTGATGGTCAACGCCAACCTGCAGGCCCAGCCGGCGACCGCGACCCCGACCGCGGTGCCGACCATCGACCCCGTCACCGGCACGTTCGCCGACGTCACCGACGCCGCGACGTTCACCTCGTCCACGACCGTCTACGACAGCCTCGGCCGGTCGCACGACGTCACGATGGCCTGGTACTGGACCGGCGGCGGCAGCTGGGACTACCGCGCCTACGTCGACGCCGGCGAGGCGGGCGGCAACGAGGGCGTGCCCCAGGAGATCGCCACCGGCTCCCTGGAGTTCGACACCGACGGCAACATCGACCCGCTGCTGTCCACCAGCGCCGGCATCGCGACCACCTTCGACGGCGCGTCGGCGCAGACGATCGTCTTCGACTTCGGCATCGACGCGACGACGGACACCGGCTCGATCACGCAGCTCGCGGGCGACAGCACGGTCAACGACATCGACCCCAACGGCACCGCGTCGGGCAGCCTGAGCTACTGGGACGTCGGCACCGACGGCATCGTCACCGGCGTCTACAGCAACGGCGCGACCCGCAACCTGGGCCAGGTGGTGCTCGCCAACTTCCGGTCGGAGACCAACCTGACCCGCGTCGGCCACAATCTGTACGGCGCGACCCGCGAGTCGGGGGAGGCGGTGCTCGGCACGGCGACCGAGGGCGGCCGCGGCGCCATCCACGGCTACGCGCTCGAGATGAGCAACGTCGACCTCGAGAACCAGTTCGTGAAGATGATCCAGAGCCAGAAGGGCTACCAGGCGTCGGCGCGGGTGGTCTCTTCGGTCGACGACCTGCTGCAGGAGCTGATGCAGATGGTCTAGCGTCGCGGTGTGATCACGGTCCGCCGCCTCCACGCACGCGCCTTCGCCCTGCTCCGGCACGGGCTGGCGGGACCGGGGGCGGCGGACGTCGTCGACGCGACGAAGCGGTCGGCCGGCCTCTACGGCACCTCGCCGACCTGCTACCTCGGCTACGCCGCCCGGATACCGGGCTTCCGACTCGCCGACCTGGACGAGCAGCTGTACGAGCGACGCTCCCTGGTCCGGCTGCGCAGCAAGCGCGAATCGACCTACATCGAGCCCGTCGAGTGGCTCCCCACCGTCGCCGCCGCGACGGAGGCGGGGGACAGCAGGGCGTTCCGACGCATCGTCAAGCTCTGCGGGCTGGACGACGCCGCGTTCGAGGCGCTCGCCGCCCGGATCGAAGCTGCCCTCGAGGGCGCCCCGCCGGCGACGGTCGCCGAGCTCCGCCGTCGGCTCGGCGGAGACGTCCCCGGCACCAGGCAGGCTCTGCAGTACTCGGTCGCGCTCCTGTGCCGGCAATGTCGCCTGGTCCGATCCGAGGTGCGCGGCGGCTACCGGAGCAACGTGTTCGCCTACGCGCGGTGGGTCGACTGGGTCGGCGCCCCGCTGACCGGGGTCGACGTCGACGCGGCGCGGGACGAGATGGCCCGCTGGTACCTGCGGGCCTACGGGCCGGCCACCCGCGACGATCTCAAGTGGTGGGCCGGCTGGCGGGTCCGCGACACGAAGGCGACCCTCGAGCGCCTGGGACCCGAGCTGACGGAGGTCACGATCGACGAGGCCGACGGGTCGGCGACCCCCGCGGTCCTGCTCACGGAGGACCGGGACGCGATGGAGCTGGCCCCCGAGCGGGTCTCGGGCGTGCGGCTGCTGCCCGTGTGGGACGCCTGGTTCATGGGCTACCGGGACCGGCGCGGGCAGTTCGCCGACGCCGACCGCGACTCCATCTACGACGCCTCGGGCAACGGCACGAGCGTCGTGATCGTCGACGGCGTGGCCGCGGCGATCTGGGAGATGGAGCACCCCGCGCCGGGGCGGGGCCTGACGATCCGCGTCGCGCCGTTCCGCGGCTCGACGGTGCCGTGGGACGACGTCGAGGCCGCGGCGGCGCAGGTCGCCCTCGCCGTGGGGGAGACCGAGCTCACCTTCGACCGGGCCGGGCCGGCCGGCCGACTCGCCGACGGCGCCCGCAACGCCTACCTGTCGCCCATTCGGCTGGGTCCTGGCGGCGGGCCGTCAGAATCCTGACGGCGGATCACAAAAGCGTACCTTCGACCTCAAGCCCCAACGAACCCGGCCGATAACCAGAGACGAGTGCGCGCGCGTCGCGTGTTGCATTCGTGCAGGTGAACGAGTGGGGACGACCGTATTTGGCACGGCCCTTGCTCTGGGGAAGAGGCGACCATGGATCTCGCAACCCTCATTGGAATCCTCGCTTCCTTCGGCTTGATCGGATTCGCAATCCTGTCGGGCGAAGGCGCGGGGACCTTCATGAACGTCCCGTCGATCGTCATCGTCTTCGGCGGCACGGTCGGCGCGACGCTGGTCTGCTTCCCGCTCAAGACGGTGCTCGGCGCGATGCGCGTCCTCCGCAAGACGCTGTTCCACAAGGACCTGGGCAACGACTCGATCATCAACACGCTCGAGGAGCTCGCCAAGAAGGCCCGCAAGGAGGGGCTGCTGTCCCTGCAGAGCGCCGAAGACGACATCGACGACGACTTCTACAAGGCTGGCCTGCAGCTGGTGGTCGACGGCCAGGAGGCCGACACCATCGAGGCCATCCTGTCGACCGAGATCGACTACGTCGGCGCCCGACACGGCATCGGCCAGGAGCTCTTCAAGGCGATGGGCACCTACGCGCCCGCCTTCGGCATGATCGGAACGATCATCGGCCTCATCCAGATGCTCCAGTCGATGAGCGACCCGAGCACGATCGGCCCTTCGATGGCCGTCGCGCTCGTCACCACCTTCTACGGCGCCCTGCTCTCCAACGTCATCTTCCTGCCGCTCGTCACCAAGCTGGCGCACCGGTCGGCCGAGGAGATGGAGACCAAGGCGCTGATCATGGAGGGGCTGCTGTCCATCCACGCCGGCGACAACCCGCGCATCCTCGTGCAGAAGCTGTCCGCCTTCGTGCCCCCGAGCCAGCGCGTCCAGGAAGCGGCGTAGACGATGGCCCCCAAGGAGAAGAAGCCAGACGAAGGAGCGCCAGGATGGATGGTCACGTTTGCTGACCTGATGACCCTGCTGCTGACCTTCTTCGTGCT
>CAYQEG010000216.1:0-13174 GCA_964416435.1 uncultured Rickettsiales bacterium | reverse complement strand
GACGGCTTCCTGCTGCTCTTCGACGACGCCGGCGCCGCGGCCCGCTACGCCGCCGCCTACCACACCGCGCTGGCGACCCTGTCGACCGACCTGGGGGTGCCGCTGGCCGCCCGGGCGGGGCTGCACGTCGGGCCGGTGGTGCTACGGGAGAACCCGCCGGACCAGGTCGCGCGCGGCGCCAAGCCGCTCGAGGTCGAAGGCGTCGCCAAGCCGACATGCGCCCGGGTCATGTCGGTCGCCCGCGGGGGCCAGACCCTCGCCACCCCGTCTGCCGCCGATGGCCTCGGCGACGCCCCCCTCGCGACCCGGTCCCACGGGTTCTTCCGCCTCAAGGGAGTGGCCGAGCCGCTCGAGCTGTTCGAGGTCGTCGACAGCGACCGCTGGCACGAGCCCCCCGAGGACACCGAGAAGGTCCACCGCGTGCTCCCCACCGACGACGGCGGCTGGCGGCCAGCGCGGGACATCCCCGCCGACCTGCCGAGCTCCGCCGGCCGCTTCTTCGGCCGCTCCGCCGAGCTGGCGACCCTCGCCGACCTGCTCGAGTCGGGGCGCCCGCTGGTCACCCTCGTCGGGGACCCGGGCAGCGGTCGCACCCGGCTCGCGGTGAGGTACGCGCGCTCGTGGCTCGGCTCCTGGCCCGGCGGCGCGCGGCTCGTGAGGGCGGACGCGATGGGCCCCTCGCTCGCCGAAGCACCGGCCGAAGGCGCGGTCCTGCGCATCCTGGACGACGCGACCCCCGCGGCTGCCCGCGCCGCGGTCGACCTGCTCCTGGGGCGCGGCGCGGTGGTGGCGACGGCCCGGCGCCCGCTCGGCGTGGCCGGAGAGGCGGTGCTGCACGTCGGGCCCCTGGCCACCGGTCCGGGCAAGGGCGCCGTCGGCATGCTCGCCGACCGCCTCCGCGCGGCCCCCGACGATGTCGACCTCACCCGCCTCGCCGAAGCCCTCCGCGGTCACCCCGGCGACATCGAGCGGGCCGCCGCGCGGAGGCTCAGCCCCGGCCGGGAGCGACCGTTCCGGGGGCTCTCCAGCTTCGGCGCGGCAGACGCCGACCTCTTCTTCGGGCGCGACGCCGAGGGTCGACGGCTCGCGGAGCGGCTGCGCGAGCACCCGATCGTCACCGTCACGGGGGCCAGCGGCACCGGCAAGACGTCCCTGCTGGCGGCGGGGCTGCGGGCCTGGCTCCCCGAGCGGGCGTTCGAGGTGATGCGGCCCGGCGCCGACCCCGTGGCGTCGCTCGCCGCCGCCGTCGAGGCCCTGGGTGAAGGGCCGCGCGTGTTGGTGATCGACCAGGCCGAGGAGCTGCTGACGCTGACGGCCGACCCCACGGCGCGCGAGGACTTCGCCGCCGCCGTCGCCGCGCTCGCGGCGACGCCGGAGACCAGCGTCGCCATCGCCGTACGCGAGGACTTCTTCGGCCCGCTCGCCACCATCGAGGGGCTGGCCGGCCGCTACACGGCGTGCGTCGAGGTGTTGACCCGCCCTTCGGCGGCCGCGCTCCGGGAGACCCTCGTCCGGCCCGCGGCGCTGTTCGGGGAGGTCTTCGAGGACGAGGCCCTGGTCGACACGATGGTCGAAGCGGCGGCCGACCGCCCCGCCGCGTTGGCGTTGCTGCAGTTCTGCGCCGACCAGCTGTGGGACCGCCGCGACCCCGACGCCCACCGCCTGACCCGCGCCGCGTTCGTCGACATCGGCGGCGTCGAAGGGGCGCTGGCGCGCCACGCCGACTCGGTGATCGACGCGCTGCCGACGTCCGACCGGACCGAGGCGCGCCGACAGTTCCTGCGGCTGGTCACGGCCGACCGGACGCGGGAGCCTCGCGCGCGGGCCGATCTGATCGAGTCCGGCCGTGATCCCGCGCGGGCCGAGGTGGTGCTGGACCGGCTGATCGACGCCCGGTTGATCGCGATCTCCGAGGCGGAGGACGGCGCCCCGCGGGTCGAGGTCGTGCACGAGGCGCTGCTGGGCCACTGGGGACGGCTGGCGGAGTGGCTGGACCAGGACCTCGAGGGGCAGCGCATGACCCGCTCGCTCGGCCTCGCGGCGGCCGAGTGGGAGCGGCGGGGCGGCGACCCCGGCCTGCTGTGGCGGGGCGACGCGCTGCTCGGGCTGGGGGTCTGGTTGCGGGCCGGCGAGCGCTCGCTGACACCGCTGGAGCGACGGTTCGCCGACGCGAGCGAGCGGCTGCATCGGCGGGCTCGGGCCCGCCGCCGACTGCTCCTCGGGGTGGCGGTCGCCGCCCTGGCGGTGGTCGCGGTGGGGGCGCTGGGGCTCTGGCAGCGGGCGGAGCGGATCGCCTACCAGGCCCAGATCGCCCGCGAGATCGCGGTCGCCCAGCGGGAGCGGGCGCGGGGACACAGCCAGACCGCGGCCCGGGTCGCCCGCGAGACGCTGCGGCGCGACCCGTCGGCGGTCGGCGCCAGGACGGTGCTCGCCGACCGCGTCGTGGTGACCGACGCGACGCTGCAGCTGCACACCGACCTCGCCGACCAGTGGACGGCCTGGAGCCCCGACCTGACGCGGTTCGTCGTCGCCCAGGACGGCGAGGTCTGGCTCCTGGACGAGGACGGCGCCCGGCTGGCCCCCCTCCCCTGCCTGACGGGGGGCTGGAAGGTCTACCGGTGGGCGCCCGACTCGCGGCACGTGGTGGTCCGGACCGAGGAGACCGTGACGGTGGTCGACCGCGATGGTCGATCGGTCGCGTCGGCGCCCGCGACGGGCGCGTTCGGCTACAGCTGGGCGACCGACGCCAGCTCGGTCTCGGTCGCGGTCAACGCCCCCGACGGTGGCAAGGAGCAGCTGGTCCTCTCGGTCGACCCGGCGGTCCCGGCGCGGCGGGAGCCGAACAGCGTCTGCGCCGACTCCGACTCCGACGCCGGCGGCAGGCTCGTGGGGCTTCATGACGGGCCGGCCGAGCTTCGGGATCCCGCCGGCCCGCTGCTCGGGACCGCGCCCGATGGTGTCGCGCAGCACTGGACCGTCTCGCTGTCGCCGGACGGACGGATCGCGATGACCTCCGCCCAGCAGGACGTCCGACGGGCCGCCCCGGTCCTGTGGGGGCCGGGGCGCGAGCCGGTCACGCTGACGGGCCTCAACGCGGAGGGCAATCCGGAGTTCGGGTGGGACGCCGGGTCCCGCTGGTTCCTCGCCCTGCCGGAGGTCGGGACGCCCGCCCTGTTCTCGACGGACGGAACGCCCCGGGAGCTCCCCGAGGGGATCTGCAAGGGGATGTTCGCGGCGCACGTCCCGACCGGCCGGTTCGCGCTCGGCTGCTTCGAGGGGGAGGTGCGCGTCTTCGACCGGGACCTGAAGGAGCTGGCCCGGTGGCGGCCGGACCCCGACTCCGTCGACTCCAGCGAGCGGTCCCCGGCCGTCGACCGCCTGCACTGGAGCGCTGACGGGGAGCGGATCGCCACGCTGACCGCGGGCGGCCACATCCGGATCTCCCCCGCCCTCGGCCGCAGCGCCGCCCCGTTCGCTTCGCCCGCGGAGCACCCTGTCGTCGCCTGCAGCTTCGACGACGCCGGCGACCACGTCGCGGCGATGGCGATGGACGGAACGGTGACCGTGTGGGACCGCTCGGGGCGAGGGGCGTCGGGCCTGCCGGCCGCCGACGCCCGCCGGACCGTCCCCCATTGGCACCCCGAGGGCGGTCGGTTCGTGATCGCGGCCGAGGACGGGTTCGTCGTGGTCGACGTGCGCACGGGAGCGACCGAGCGCCACGCGGCCGGCGTGGGCGAGCCCGGGCTCGTGGAGTGGCACCCCGACGGGGACGTGGTCGTCGTCGTCGGGTCCGAGGGCGGCGTCCTGGTGTCGACCGCGGACGGGGGACGCGTCCCCCTCGCCGACTTCGAGGGGGCGGCGAGCCGAGCCCCCCTGTCGGGCGGCTGGTCGCCCGACGGGAGCCGCCTGCTCGCGGCCCGGGACGAGGGGGAGGCGTGGCTCTGGGACGACGGCGGCGAGCTGCTCGCCGAGGCCCACCGGGACCGCATCTTCACCGCCGCGTGGCACCCGTCGAGCGACCGGTTCCACCTGTCGGGCGCGCCGTGGGAGAAGGACGTGCGCGTGCTGTCCCGCAACGGCGAGGAGCTCTGGAGTCGCCCCGGGGTGGTCACCGGCCCCTGGGATCCGGCGGGCGAGCGCTGGGTGGTCTCGCTGCAGCAGAAGGCGCACCTGGCGACCTCGGCGGACGGGGCGGCGCTCGCCGAGATGCCCACATCGGCGTGGCTCTTCCAGACCCACTGGTCTCCCGACGGGCGGTTCCTCGCCTCGGGCCACCTCGACTACGCGGGGTCGGTGTGGGACCGCGACGGCCGGCTCTGGTTCGAGTTCCGCGGCGGTCAGCCGCCCGGCGCCCCGGCCTGCTTCGACCCGAAGGCGGACCGCGTGCTCGTGTCCGACCCCGCCGGCGGCCTGCGCGCCTGGCCGCTGACCGACGAGGCGCTGCTCGAGGCGGCCGACGCCCTGTTCCCGCAGGAGCTGCTCGAGGCCGAAGTCGACCTGATCCGCTGAGCGGCGGTCCCGTCAATTGAACGCCCCGACCGACCGAGGTGCGCTACGCTCCAGGTGCGGGGCATGCCGCTCCGCCGCCCCACAGAACGCAGACGCTGATGATCCGTTCGTTCGCAGCAGGCCTCGCGGCCGTGCTCGTGTGCTCCTGTGCCCCCGCTGTTGCTCCCTCGCCCGACCCCGCCGAGCCGCCCGTGGCGGTCCCGACGACCTCCGTCCCTCCCTGCCTCACGGCCGAGCCCGCCTCCCCCGCGGCCGAGGCGGCCCTCGCCGATCTCGTCTCCGAGCACCGGCCCGAGGCGGCCGCGATCCTGGTGATCGACGCCGCCACCGGCTGCGTGCTCGGCCTCGCCGACCACGGAGGGGCCCTCGATCGGCCGATCCCGCCCGGCTCGACCCTCAAGCCGCTGGTGATGGCCGCGGCGCTGTCCGAGGGCCTCGACCCGACGACGATCGCGCCGGGCGGGGAGACCACCTGGGAGGGCCGCGTGCTGCGCGACCACACCCCGGGCGGCGGCATGAACCTGACCGAGGTGATCGCCTTTTCGTCCAACGTCGGCATGGTCCCCGCCTACGCGCTGCTGGGCGAGGAGGGGCTCGCCGACCTGGGGGCCCGGCTCGGCTGGGCCGGTTCGCCGCCGGACCACGACACCTCCATCGGCGTCGAGGAGCTCGCCCTCGCGTATGCCGCCCTCGCCACCGACGGCGCCCGGCCAGGCCACTCCGAGCCGGTCTTCGAAGCCGACGCGGCCGACCAGGTCCGCACCATGCTCGCCGCCGCCGTGGGCGCGGGGGGGACCGGGCGACGGGCCGCGCTACCGACCGTCGACGTCGCCGGCAAGACCGGCACCGCCCGCGTGGCGGCGCCCGAGGGCGCCCCGGACACCTGGGCGACCTTCGTCGGCTTCGCGCCGGCCCTCGACCCCGAGGTGGTGGTCGTCGTCACCGTGGATCGGCCCGGCGGCGCCTCCTACGCAGGAGTCGTCGCCGCCCCCGCGTTCGCCGACGTGGTCGATGCCCTGATGCCCTGACGGCCAGGCGACGGGCGCGGTCGGCGACCCACCGACCGCGCCCCTCGCGGGCTGAAGTGACCTTCTCGGCCCCTCGATTCTCTCCTTCCGGAGAGCGACCGCTTGCGCCCGCGGTCCCACTCCTCTAGATGGGGTCGCCATGAAGAACCGTTCGCTGCTGCTCTCGCTTCTGTCCTTGCTCGCGCTGGCCCTGCTGGCGCCGGGTCCGGCCCTGGCGAAGAAGAAGAAGAAGAAGAAGAAGAAGGACGAGCCGGTCGAAGAGCCGACCCCCGAGGAGAAGCCCCCCAGCATGTTCGAGCACGTCTCCACCACGCCGTACTTCGGCGAGTTGAACGTCGAGCGCTACGTCCTGAAGACGAACCAGCTCGAGGTCCTGCTCATCCAGGACCCGTCCTCGGACACGATCGCCTACCACACCTACTTCGACGTCGGCTCCAGCGACGAGGTGGAGGGCAAGACCGGCCTGGCGCACCTGTTCGAGCACATGATGTTCAAGCGCACGGACAAGTACGACGACCAGTACTTCTCCCGCACCATCGAGCAGGCCGGCGGCCCCGACCTCAACGCCTGGACGTGGCTCGACATCACCGCCTACCACGTGTCCCTGCCGAAGTCGCAGCTCGGGATGATCATCGACATGGAGGCCACCCGGATCGATGGCCTGGTCATCGACGAGGGGCAGCTGAACGCCGAGCGCGAGGTGGTGATCAACGAGCGCCGGTTCCGCGTCGACAACAGCCCGACGGGCCAGATGAACGAGCAGCTCTGGGCGCTCGCGTTCGAGGCCAACCGCTACCACTGGCCGACCATCGGCTGGCAGGCGGACATCGAGGGCTACACCGTCGAGGACTGCACCCAGTTCTACAAGGACTACTACGCCCCCAACAACGCGACCGTGGTGCTCGCCGGCGGCTTCGACCGTGACGAGGCGCTGCAGCTGATCGAGGCGGCCTACGGGGCCATCCCGGCCAGCGACCTCAAGCGCCTGGACCACGGCGACGAGCCCGAGCAGACCGAGCTGCGCCGCACCGACATGGAGCTGGAGATGCAGACCGAGGTCGCGATGGTCGGCTTCAAGGTCCCCGACCTGCTGCACGCCGACCGGCCCGCCCTCAACGTGCTCGACGCGATCCTGACCGCCGGCGCGAGCTCCCGGCTGGACCGCCGCTTCGTGGACACCGGCTGGGCGTCCTCGGCGTCCGGCTGGCTGCCCCCCTTCCAGCACGACGCGCTGTACGAGTTCGAGCTGTCGATGCGCGAGGGCAAGGCGGCCGACGCCGGCATCGCGATCCTGCGACGCGAGCTGGACGACCTGGCGAACAACCCGGTCTCCGACGAGGAGCTCGCCCGCGCCAAGGCCCAGTTCCTGGCCTACCAGTACGAGCAGCTGCTCTCCAACAGCGGCCGCGCCGGCTTCGTCGGCTTCTACGAGGTCGCGATGGGCGACTGGAAGTCCGGCCTGGACGCCCTCGAGGCGATCAAGGCGGTGACCGCCGAGGACGTTCAGCGCGTCGCGGCCGCCTACTTCGTGGACGGCAACGCGTCGATCGTGGTCGGCAAGCCCAAGGGCAGCAAGTCGAGCAAGTGGTCGACGAAGGACCTGCCCGAAGCCGGCCCCGGCACCGCCGAGCCGCTCCCGAAGGTCGTCGACCGGCCGCTCGAAGGCCCCCCCGGCTACGAGGTCGGGGACGTCAAGGAGCGGGAGACCATGGGCTGGACCCGGCTGATGGTGTTCGACAACAGCCTGCCGATGGTCTGGTTTCGGATCGTCGTCCCCCACGGCGCCGCCCGCGAGACCGACGAGCAGCTCGGGCTCGCCAACGTCACCGCGGAGCTGCTCCTGCGGGGCACCGCCGACCGCGACCGCGACACCTTCGAGCGCACCCTGGAGGGGCTCGGCGCGTCGATCTCGGCCGGCGTCTCGGCGGACAACATCACGATCACCGGGTCGGTGCTGAGCGAGAACTGGCCCAAGGTGGCGACCCTGCTGTCCGAGGCGTTCGAGTTCCCCGCCTTCGACGAGGCGGAGTTCGACGCCCTGATCGACGAGGTCAAGGGCTCGATCATCGACCAGCGGAACAACGACCGCTCCCTCGCCCGCAAGTTCTACGCCGAGGGGCTGTTCGAGGGGCACCCCTACGCGCGCCCCGTGCTCGGCACGGAGGCGACGCTGGACTCCCTCACCGTCGACGACGTCACGACCTTCTACCGGACGTGGTTCAGCTCCCAGGGCGCGATCCTGGCGCTGCTCGGTGACTTCGACGCCGGCGCCGGCGGGGACCTCGCCAAGGTCGCCGGCAAGCTCGACGGCACGCCGCTGGAGACGTTCCCGGAGATGGAGCCGGCCGCGCCGACGGGCCGCCGGGTCATCCTGGTCGACAAGCCCGACCGCACCCAGACCCAGATGTACGTCGGTCACTTCTTCGGCCGGCCCGAAGGCGCGGAGTACGCGGCGGCGTGGCTCGGCAACGAGGCCTACGGCGCCGGCGGCTTCGGCGCGCGCCTCATGCAGGAGGTCCGCGAGAAGCGCGGCTGGTCCTACGGCGCCTACGGCTGGCCCCGCCACTACAAGGGGCTGAGCACCTACTCGATGTGGGTCTTCCCGGCGATGAAGGACGCGATCCCGTGCCTGCAGCTGGTGCTCGCCGAGTACGAGCGGTTCGTGACGGGCGGCCTGACCGACGACGAGCTGGCCTACGCCCGCGGCTCGATCGTCAACAGCTCGGCCTTCTACCAGGACACGCCGTCCAAGAAGCTGTCGTACGAGGTGACCCGTCGCCTGACCGGCTACGACCCCCTGAGCCTGCTCCCCGCGGTGGAAGCTGCGACGCTCGACGACGTCAACGCGGCCGCGGCCAGCTCGTTCTTCCCGCAGGACGTTCTGATCACGGTCGTCGGCACCGCGGATGGCGAGATCCCGACCGGCGAACCGGCCCCCGAGGAGGGTGGAGAAGCGCCGACGACGACGCTGCGCGCCGCGCTGGAGGAGATCTTCGGCGCCGACGCGGTGACTGTCGTGCCCTTCGACCGGGACTGATCACGGTCAACAAGGGCCCCCCCACGCCCCCGAGGAGCGCCCCTACGCGTCTATAATGGTCCCCCCTTGTTCCAGGTGGGTTCATGCGCAAGCTCCTGATCTCCGCGGGGACGGCCCTCGCCGCCCTCGTCGCCGCTCCGTCCGCGTTCGCCCTCAACGTCGACCAGGTCGGCGGTACGACGACCAACTACTCGAGCAGCGAGATCTGTCGCGGCGCCAAGGTCCGCGCGGATCACGACGCGACGATCCTGTCGTACGACTTCCAGATGAAGAGCTCCGTCGGCAAAGAGCTCAGCTGGTACGTCTACGAGGCCAGCTCGATCTCCGGAAGCTACGACCGCATCGCCGAACGGGTCACCACCGGCACGGTCTCGGGCAGCGGGTTCGCGCCGGAGGTCGGCCCCGCGATGTACGCCCAGATGACGGAGGGCAACTTCTACGCCCTCATCGTCTGCTGGGACGCCGCCACGTCGCTGACCTGGAAGGGGCAGTCCACGACGATCACCGAGCCGCTCCCGTTCGGCGAGTACGTCGCCGGCGCGTGGGTCTACCCCGACTCGCTGGACGGCGACGGGGACTCGATCAACAGCACGTCGCTGCACACCTGGATGAAGCTGCACAGCTCCGCCGGCGACGCGGACGAGTCCACGGGCGCGAACGAGAGCCTCTACAGCAGCCCCCTGTGGATGGGGAACCTGTACGAGGTGACCGAAGACCGCGTCCTGCTCGGCTTCGACCAGCTGTGGGAGGTCACCGCGGGCGCGACGACCGTCAACTGGGCGGTCATGGTCTGCGCCAACACCACCTTGAGCGGCTGCGACGGCAACGACAGCAACGCCTGGACCAGCCTCGACTCGGGCGTCATCTCGGTCACCGACGACACCGAGAACCTCAACGAGTGGGTCCGGGTGACGGACATCCAGGTCCAGCTCGAGGCGGGGAAGATCTACTGGTGGGGCCAGGCGGGGCCGAACGCCGGTCTCCGCACCGCCTACACGAGCTCGGCGTTCTCGGCGGAGCCTTCGTGGGCGGACAACAACCGCATGTACTACGCGTGGGGCGAGACGATCACGAGCCCCGCGACGCTGACTGGACCGGTGACCACGTGGGCGGCCATCCAGAAGATGGTCACGATCGACGACGACCAGGACGAGCAGGACGGCTCGACCACCTGCTGCGGGGCGAGCGGCACCAACCGAGTCGACGGCAACGTCTTCGAGGTGACCTCCAACACCCGGATTCAGCAGTTCGCCTTCGAGATCGACCCGGTCGCCGACGAGGTGCTGCAGTTCGGCATCTACGAGAGCACCGGCACCATCAACGGCCCCTGGAGCCTGGTCTGGGAGCAGGGGGTCGAGGTCTACGCCGCCTCCTCCATGCACTGGGTCGAGAGCGGACCCGTCGAGGTCGATCTCTACACCGAAGACGACGGCTCCCCGAAGTACTGGATGCTCGCGGTCGGCATCGAGGGCAACGGCCACAACCTCGGCTACCAGGCCCCCTACGCCGACCAGGCGACCTCGTTCGGCACCTGGCGCCAGCTGACCTACCACTCGGAGTCCGCGGCCGGCATCCCGGCGACGCTGCCGACCGGCTCCGCCTGGCAGAACCTGTGGTCCTACCGGATCGAGTCCTGCGACAGCTGCGCCGACGTCGACGGTGACGGCGTCACCGCCGCCACCGACTGCGACGACATGGAGGCCGCCGCCTACCCCGGCAACCCCGAGGTCTGCGACGCGATCGACAACGACTGCGACGGCACCACCGACGAGGGCTTCGACAGCGACGGCGACGGGCTCACCACCTGCGCCGGCGACTGCGACGACGACGACGGCGACAACTACCCCGGCAACGCCGAGGACTGCGACGGCCAGGACAACGACTGCGGCGGCGACGTCGACGAGGACTTCGACATCGACGGCGACGGCTGGTTCGACGGCGACGACGCCGGCTGCGTGGCCGAGTACGGCGTCGGCAGCGTCGACTGCAACGACAGCAACGGCACGATCAACCCGGCCGAGTCCGAGTCCTGCGACGGTGTCGACGAGGACTGCGACGGCTCGATCGACGAGGACTTCGACACCGACGACGACGGCTACTTCGACGAGGACGACATCGGCTGCGAGACGACCTACGCCGACCTCGACTGCGACGACGGCAACGGCGACGTCAACCCCGGCGAGTCGGAGACCTGCAACAGCGTCGACGACAACTGCAGCGGCGCCGTGGACGAGGGCTTCGACGCCGACGGCGACGGCTTCTTCGACGAGGACGAGTGCGACTACGGCACCGACTGCGACGACAGCAGCGGGACCGTCTACCCGGCGGCCCCCGAGGGCTGCAACGGGATCGACAACAACTGCGACGGCGTGATCCAGTCCAACGAGCTCGACACCGACGGCGACGGCTTCCGGCCGTGCAGCGGCGACTGCAACGACGGCATCACGTCGGTCAACCCGGGCCAGCCCGAAGCGTGCGACGGCTACGACACCGACTGCAGCGGCAGCCTCGGCAACGGCTCCGGCGGCGAGGCCAACGAGCTGGACACCGACAACGACGACTACTTCGCCTGCGAGCCCTACCCGACGTCCGGCTTCACCGCCAACCCGGCCTTCGGCGGCGGCGACTGCGACGACAACGAGCCGGACGCCAACCCCGGCGAGGGCGAGGTCTGCGACGGCTTCGACAACGACTGCGACGGCACGGTCGACGAGGATCTGGACGGCGACGGTGACGGCGAGACCACCTGCGCCGGCGACTGCGACGACGACGACGCCAACGTCTACACCGGCGCCCCCGAGATCTGCGACGGCAAGGACAGCAACTGCGACGGTGTCCTCCCCGGTACCGAGCAGGACAGCGACGGCGACCAGTACATCGACTGCACGCTGGCCGCGGCGGCCAACCCGCCGGCCGCCATCGAAGGCGGCGGCGACTGCGACGACACCGTGGCGGTGGTCAACCCGGGCGAGCCCGAGGTGTGCGACGGCTACAACAACGACTGCGCCGGCGGCGGCGAGTCCGACGGCGACGGCGACGGCTACCTGACCTGCAGCCCGTTCGTCGACAACGGCGCCCCGGGCATCGAAGGCGGCGGCGACTGCGACGACTCCGAGCCCGCCGCGTACCCGACCAACGTCGAGGTCTGCGACGCCATCAACAACGACTGCGACTCCAACACCGACGAAGGCTTCGACGACGACAGCGACAACTACTTCGACGGCGCCGACGCCGGCTGCGTGTCGACCTACGGCGCCGCCAACGTCGACTGCAACGACGGCAACGCCTCGGTCAACCCGGGCGCCAGCGAGGCCTGCAACACCGTCGACGACGACTGCGACGGGAGCGTCGACGAGGACTACGACGACGACCTCGACGGCTACTTCGACGACGTGCTCTGCGGGTTCGGCACCGACTGCGACGACACCGACGCCGACGTCAGCCCCGCCGACCCGGAGGTCTGCAACGACGTCGACGACGACTGCAACGGCCTGGTCGACGACGGCTTCGACGCCGACAACGACGGCTACCTGTCCCTCGCCATCTGCGGGAGCTTCGGCGATGACTGCGACGACGGCGACCCCAACCAGTTCCCGGGCGCGACCGAGGTCTGCAACGACGAGGACGACGACTGCGACACCACGGTCGACGAGGGCTTCGACGTCGACGGGGACGGCTTCAAGTCCGAGGCGATCTGCGGCGCGTTCGGCGACGACTGCGACGACGCGGACGACACGCAGTACCCCGGCGCCCCCGAGGCCTGCAACGGCGCCGACGACAACTGCGACGGCGTCGTGCCCGACGGCCAGCCGGACGGCGAGATCGACGACGACGGCGACGGCTTCTTCGACGAGGACGACGACTGCGACGACAACCACTACAACGCCTACCCGGGCAACTACGACCACTGCGACGCGAACGACAAAGACTTAGAAGGAAGCATCGACGAGGGCTTCGACAGCGACGGCGACGGCTTCTTCAGCAGCAGCGAGTGCAGCTTCGGGCAGGACTGCGACGACAACGACGCGGCGATCAACCCGTCGGCCTCGGACGACTGCGACGGCCTCGACAACGACTGCGACGGCACGATCGACAACGGCTTCGACGGCGACGGCGACGGCTTCTTCGACGCCGACGTGCCGGACTGCGCCGCGGCCTACGGCGACCAGGCGGACTGCGTGGACGCCGACGCGGCGATCAACCCCGGCATGGCCGAGGCCTGCGACACCGTCGACCAGGACTGCGACGGCTCCATCGACGAGGACTTCGACGACGACCTCGACGGCTTCTTCGA
Organism: uncultured Rickettsiales bacterium; assembly: GCA_964416435.1. Taxonomy (GTDB): domain Bacteria; phylum Myxococcota_A; class UBA796; order UBA9615; family UBA9615; genus CAYQEG01. The sequence continues at coordinate 306 of CAYQEG010000216.1, read as the reverse complement.
CGCGGCCGACGGCGGCTGCGTCTCGGCCTACGCCGACACCGACTGCGACGACACGGACGACACGGTCTACGACGGGGCGCCCGAGACGTGCGACTCCGTGGACGACGACTGCGACGGCTCCATCGACGAGGACTTCGACGTCGACGGCGACGGCTACTTCGACGCCGCCAACGGCGACTGCCAGACGACCTACGGCGAGAGCGTCGACTGCGACGACGGCGAAGGCGCGTCCTGGCCGGGCAACCCCGAGATCTGCGACGGGATCGACAACGACTGCGTCGACGGGATCCCGGGCGACGAGACCGA
>CAYQEG010000215.1:0-13232 GCA_964416435.1 uncultured Rickettsiales bacterium | reverse complement strand
CGGACGCCCCGGTCTCACGGGGCTCGGGCTCCAATGCGCTCCAGGCTCCTAGCGGGTGTCCTAGAAGGGCTCGTAGGGGTCGTCTTCGATCGGGGTCGGCTTCGCCGGCTTGCGCGGGGGCGCGACCGGGACGGGGCCGATGGGGGCGGAGCCGGTCTGATCGGGCTCCATCGCCTCGAGGGGGTCGGGCCGCTCGACTGAGGGGTCGGTCCGCGGCTGCGGCCAGTCGTCGCTGTGGATCGGCGGCTCCATGCCCTGCGGCTCGGGCAGCGCGGCGAACTCCTCGGACACGGACACCCCGGACGGCGGCGGCGCGAACTCGTCCTCGACAGTCGGGCTGACGACGGTCCTGACCGGCTCCGGCTGGGGGAAGGGCTCGGGGGCGCTGTCCGGTTCGGGTTCGGGTTCGGGCTCGGGCTCCGCGACCGCCTCCTCGGGCGCCTCTTCCTCTTCTTCGACCTCTTCCTCCTCGTCCTCGTCCAGGACGTCCTGGTCGTCCTCGTCGTCTTCTTCGTCCTCGTCCACGACTTCTTCTTCTTCTTCTTCTTCTTCTTCGTCCTCGTCCACGACTTCTTCTTCTTCTTCTTCTTCTTCGTCCTCGTCCACGACTTCTTCTTCTTCTTCTTCGACGTCTTCGTCCTCGACCTCGTCGTCGACCGGCCCGCTGGCGAACAGGTCATCGTCGCTGTCCGGCGTCGGGGGGCTCAGCGTGGCCGGCGCGACCCCCTCCTCGCCCCATCCGAGGGTGGCGATCGAGCGGTCAACCTCCGTAATCCGAATCGGCGGCGCAGGCAGCCAGAGGCGGACTTCGAGGCCTCCGTCGGGGTGGTTGCGGGCGGAGACGCCGCCGCGCTGCAGCTCCATGAGCAGCCGCACGATGCGCATGCCGAGGCCCAGGCCAGCCCCCTTGGCGTCCGCTCCGCGGAAGAAGGTGTCGAAGAGCCGACGCATCTCCTCCATGTCGGGGAGCCCGTCGCCCTTGTCGAGGATGGACAGCTCGACCTTGGTGTGACCCCGGGCGACCGAGACCACCACCGGGCCGTCGGCGTGTACCGCGGCGTTGTCGAACAGCGCCGAGAGCACCTGGCTGAGCATCTCGCCGTCGATGTCGAACTGCTCTTCGACGTCTTCGTCGATCTGGATGTCCACCTCGACGGCGGAGGCGGCGGCGGCCTCGGCGATGGTCTCCTCCAGGTCGACGGCGTCGCGCTCCATCTCGACCCGCCCGGCCTCCAGCTCCGTCCACAGGTGCATCGACTCGGCGACTCCGGCGAGCCGACCGAGCTTGTTCAGCACGTCGTCGAGCTCGCGGCGCTGCTCGGGCGGCAGCGCCAGCACGTCCAGGTCGTCGGCCGCCTGGGCGGCGGAGCGCACCGGCTGTACGAAGGCGCCCGCGACGGTGCTGAGGACCCGGTCTCGATCCTGGTCGGCCGCGGTGGCCAGGTCCGCGAGTCGGTTCGCGGTGCGCGCGATCCGGGCGACGTCGCCCGAGCCCCGGACCTTGATCCGCGACGCGTCGCCCCGCCCGAGGCGGCTCACGCCGTCAGCGAGCAGCGTCACCGGTCGCATCACCCGCCCCGCCACGAGCACGGCCGCGAGCGCGAGCATCACCCCGACGAAGGTCAGGCCGGTCTGGAACGGGCGGGTGTTGACGGGCTTCATCCGCAGCGGCACGACCCGCAGGCTCATGCGGTTGCTGACCGGAGTCTCGACGGAGTAGGGGTAGTGCTCCTGCACCCGGGCCGCGCGACTGTGCCGGTCCGGGTAGCGGTTGCGGTCCTGGTCCCCCGAGAAGCGGGGCACCCACGGCGTCACGCCGGAGTCCATGCGCTTGCCGGACCCGGGGTACTTCTCGAAGTTGGGGAGCGCCCGGGAGAGCGACGGTCCGTGGGCCGTCAGCAGGGGCTGGTCCGCCTCGTAGAACATGACCAGGGAGACGTCCATCTCCTGGGCGGCGCGCTGGAGCAGGGCCTTGGAGGCGTCGGTCGGCCCGCCGGTCTCGCTGAGGGTCGCCTCCAGCTCGTTGGCCAGCCAGCCGGCGCGCTGGTAGCAGAACTGGGCCACTTCGCGGTCGAGCACGCGGTTGCCGGCGCGCTTGAACAGGCCGTTCGCGAGGAACAGCGACAAGATCAGGAACCCGACGACGAGCACCGCGACGCGCCCGGTCAACGAGTTGCCGTCAATGCCTCCCTGGTCCCGGCCACTCATCTCCTCGTGTCCCTCCACCGGGCATTCTACAGAGGCGCGCGCACCACGCAGGAGGGGGGCTATGATGCGGGCCAAGGGGTTGTGATGGAGGAGCGTAGAGCGACTCGCTGCGCGTTGGTGACCAGCGTCTGGTTGGTCGTCGCGGGCTGTGGGCTGGGTCCCGGCCAGGACGCCGAGGCGCTCCGGGCGGGGGTCTCGGCGGGGCTGCTCGCCTCCTCCAGCCTGAGCCTCCAGCAGGTCAGCACGTTCCAGGCGCACGTGCAGAACCCCTGGGCCGTTGCCTACGACCCGGCCGACCCTCCCGGCTGCGTGCCGGGCGGCGTGTGGGGCGAGCCGTCCGGTCCGCCGATCGCCGAGGCGCCCTGCAAGGCCTACGTCCTGCACCGCAGGAAGAGCCGATGGGCTCTCGTGGGTTCGGGTTGGCCCGGCTCGTTCGTGCCGCCGGACGGCGCGCCCAAGAGCCTGGGAGCTCCCGACGACCTGCACTACCTCGGCTCGGAGTGACTCCGGCCCGACGGGCTACTTCTTCTTACGGGCTCCCGAGGCGCGCGCTGCGAGCATGCGCCCGATGCCGTCGAGCCGCCGGGCGTCCGACGTGTTGCCGATGACGTGCTCCGCCTGGGAGGCCGCCTGGTAGGAGCGGGCCGCGGCGGTGTAGTCGCCGCCCTCGTGCCAGTTGATCGCGACCCGTTCCGCCGTCAGCCCCGCCGCCGTGCCCTGGGCCTCCAGCCAGCGGGCGACTCGCAGGTGGGTCTCGTGCTTGCCGTAGACGGTGACCGCCGTCGAGACGGCCCCCTCGACCTCCTGGACGTACCAACGCCCGCCGACGTCGCGGAAGTGGACCTCTCCATGCTCGGAGGCGAACCGCAGCCCCTGCACGACGGCCGCCCGCGGCATCGCGAGGCAGCTGAGCAGCAGCTCCACCTCGACCTCGCCGCCCAGCTCGATGATCCAGGCGAGGAACTGCTCGTGCATGTTCGGGCGCGCCGGGGCGACCGGCTCATCGATCCCCTCGCCGACCCGCACGATCCAGTGCTGCCCCTCCCGGACGAGCCGGCCCTGGGCCTCGTCTTCCAGGAACACCTCGAGCAGCCGTCCGGGCAGGCCGTGCGCCTCGTCGCAGAACGACTCCGCGGCGCCGTCGCGGATCTCGAGATCCTCGGGGTCGGCGGAGGACGGCCGGAGCAGGCGCGCCACGTCCCGCGGGTTCAGCCGCGGCAGCTCGACGTTGAAGAACCGGGGAGCGTCCGGCGAGACCCGGGGCGCGAGGTCGGGCAGCTGGCGACCGGCGAGCACCAGCAGGAGGGGTGCCTCCTCGTCGCTCGCCGCGGCGGCGGCGCGGTGGACTCGGGCCCAGGTGACGGCGTCGAGCCCCTCGAGCGCGTCGAGCAGGACGACCGTGGGGCGCGTCAGCTGGCCGAGCCAGGTCTCGACGATGTCCTTGGGCGGAGGCAGGTTGATGTCCAGGCCTTCGGCGTGGAACCAGCCTTCGAGCGCGACGCGCGGCCACCCGGGCAGGCAGCTCGCGGCGAAGACGTCGACCCCGTCGTGGTCCTCCGCCTGGCCCAGCCAGTCGCGCAGCAGGCGGGTCTTGCCGGCCCCGCGAGGCGCGGCGATTCGGACCAGCCCGCCCCGGCCCTTCGCCAGGTCGTTCAGCCGCCGACGGAAGAACGCGGCCAGCGGCTCACGGCCGACCGTCGGGGGCGGCTCCACCGACCACGGGAGGTGCGGCTGGCCCGGCGCCGACGTAAGCCGGTGGCCGAACGCCTCCCGCGCCGCGTCGATCGACTCGAAGCGCTCCTCCGGCTCCCAGGCCATCATCCGCAGCATCGTGCGTTCGACGTCCTCGGGGATGTCCGGGCGCCACTCGCTCGGAGCCTGCACGCGACCCCGCTCATACGAGTGGCGGAGCTCGTCGAGGCTGCGCCCGGCGAGGGGCCGGCGGCCGGTCATGAGCAGGTAGATGACGGCGCCCAGCGACCACTGGTCGGCCCGCTGGCTCACCATCAAGCCGTCGAGCAGCTCCGGGGCGAGGTAGCCGAACCAGCCGTCCAGCGCGGCCTCATCCACCTCCTCCGGCTCCGCTTCGCCCAGCCCCCCGCCGAGCCCCACGTCGACCAGGCGGGCCTGCCCGAGCATGTCGACCCGCACGTTGGCGGGCTTGACGTCCAGGTGGGCGAGCTGGGAGCGGTGCATCGCGGCGAGGCCGTCGAGCAGGCACTTGATGATCGGGGCCGCGTGGGTCCAGCGCTCCTCGAAGCCGGCGGTCTGCAGCAGGGGCAGGCTCGACCACCACTCCAAGAGCTCTCGCCCGGGGACCCGCTCGGAGACCAGCCAGGCGTCCGACTTGCCCTCCTTCAGGTTGAGCACGTCCATCACGTTGGGGTGACGGAGACCGGACAGGATGCGCTCGACGGTGCGCAGGCGGGTCGTCGCGGCGCGGCTGGGGCGTCGCACCCGCTTGAGGACGACGTTCCGGTCCTCCTTGACGTCCAGGGCGGTCACGACGTCGCCATCGTCGGCAGTGGCGAGCACGTCGGTGACGCGGTAGCGGCCGGCGACGAGCGCGGGTCGGTAACCGTGAGCGGTCAAGTCGCTGGTCATGCTTCAGAGGCTCCGTCTGCGGCCGCTGATCCTACCAGCGCGTCTGCGGAGGCGCGTCGGCCCCAGAGCATCACCGCGGCGGCGGCGGCGAGCGCGACGACCAGACCTGCGAGGGCCTGGGGGAGCGTCACGATCCACTCCTCGCCCTTCGGAGCGAGCCAGACCACGAGCACCGTCGCCAGGGCGTTGTTGACGAAGTGGGCGGCGATCGCGGGGTAGATCGAGCCGGAGCCCCACCGCAGCAGGCCGATCAGCGCCCCGGTCGTGAAGACCGACAGGACGTGGATCGGCACCAGGTGGTAGCCGGCGAAGAGCAGGCTGGTGACGAGCCACGCGACGGCCGGCCCGGCCGACTTCTCCAGCCCGTGCCAGAGCAGCCCCCGGAACACGAGCTCCTCGCAGAGCGGCGCCCCGAAGACCACGACGGCGTAGAACGCCAGCCGGGAGAAGAGCGGCCCGTCCAGCATCGCCTCTTCGATGATCTCGAAGATGTCGCTGTTGAACATCGGCACGTGTTCGAGCAGCTCCTGGGCGATCCAACCCGACCAGATCCCGACGCTGCCCCCGACGAGGAGGGCGCCGACGATCGAGATCGCGCCGAATCCCCGGAGCGCGAAGGCGTCGGTGAAGCGCTCCTTGGCCAGCCACACCGTCAACCCGGCGAGGGCGGCCAGCCCGACCATCTGGGCTCCTGAGCCGAGCGCGAGCACCAGCGGGTCGGTGAGCAGCGCGGTCGGGTCCCCCGCGTCGGTGGCGGCGGCGAAGCCCATCACCACGACGGCGAGGCCGACCTGGAGGACGCAGACCCAGGCGACGGTCACGCCGCCGAAGAGGAGCGCGAGCAGCCAGCCGGGGAGGGGGGGGCGGTCGGACATCGGGACCGATCATGCCCGAGTGGCGATCCTCGCGATCGATAGCTATAGCTGTCCGTCCGTGGAGGCTCCGTGTCCGAGGTTGCTCACTCCCTTCCCGCCGATGGCGGCGCTCTGCACCCGTTTCACGGGGCCGAGGGTCTGCTGTCGCGCGTCGGCGACACCCCCCTCGTCCAGCTGAAGCGGCTGCCCTACCCGGACGTCGCGCCGGGTGTCTCCATCTACGCCAAGCTCGAAGGCTGCAACCCCGGCGGCTCGGTCAAGGACCGGCCGGCGCTGTCGATGGTGCTCGACGCCCGTCGGCGGGGGATCCTCAGCGAGGGCATGACGATCCTCGACGCCAGCTCGGGGAACACCGGCATCGCCTACGCGATGATCGGGGCGTCGCTGGGCTACAAGCTGACCCTCTGCCTGCCGAAGAACGCCAACGCCGAGCGGAAGGCGATGCTGCGCGCCTTCGGCACCGAGATCGTCGACACCGACCCCCTGGAGGGGTCCGACGGCGCCATCCGCAAGGCGCGGGAGCTCGTGCTGGAGCACCCGAACGACTACGTCTACCTCGACCAGTACTGCAACGACGCCAACTGGAAGGCCCACTACGGCAGCACCGGCCCGGAGATCTGGGAGCAGACCGGCGGCGCCGTCACCCACTTCGTGTCGACCCTCGGCACCAGCGGGACCTTCGTCGGCACGTCGCGCTACCTGCGCGAGCGCAACCCCGACGTGCGCTGCTACTCCGTGGAGCCGGACTCGCCGTTCCACGGCCTGGAGGGGCTCAAGCACATGGAGTCGGCCATCGTGCCGGGCATCTACGATCGGTCCATCGCCACCGAGGCGATGGGCGCGCCGACCGAGGAGGCGCTGGAGCTGGTGCGGCGACTCGCCCCGGAGGAGGGGCTGCTCGTCGGCCCGTCCGGGGGCGCGGCGATGTGGGCCGCCCTGGAGGTGGCGAAGACGCTGACCGAGGGGGTCGTCGTGACGATCTTCCCCGACGGCGGGGAGCGCTACCTGTCCGAACCCCACATCTGGCAGTCGGAGGAGCCGTGACGCTGCGCATCGCCGCGGATCAGCTCGCCCGCGTGCACGCCCACGCCGCCGAGGGGTACCCCCACGAGGTGTGCGGCATCCTCGCCGGGTCGCGGGACGCCTGGGAGGTGACCGAGGTGGTGGCGCTCGTCAACGAGCGGGCCGACTCGCCGGCCAATCGTTACAAGGTCAGCGGCCTCGTCCTCTTGCGGGCCGAGCAAGCGCTGGAGGAGCGCGGCCTGGAGGTCGTGGGCTACTACCACTCCCACCCCGACCACCCGTCGGAGTACAGCGAGTTCGACCGGGATCACGCGTTGCCGAACATGAGCTACCCGATCGTCTCGGTGCTCGAGGGCGCGGTGGCGGACACGCAGTCGTGGCGGCTGACCGACGATCGCGACCGCATGGACCCCGAGGAGATCGAGACCTTCTGAACCGCGCGGCCCCGCGGGGGCGCGCAGTTCGCAGCACGTCCGCAGGACGTGCGAGAGCAAACCGTCGGGCCCGCCCCGAGACGAGGAGACACCATGGCCATCACCATCCAGATTCCGACCGCCCTCCGCGCCTACAGCGACGGCCAGGGCTCCGTCGACGTCGACGGGGGCACCGTCGCCGAAGCGCTCGGCGCGCTGACCACGCGCTACGGCAGCCTGACCAACCACCTGCGCACGAAGGAGGGCAAGCTCCGCTCCTTCGTCAACGTCTACCTCAACGACGAGGACATCCGTTACCTCGACAAGGAGGCGACGGCGGTCAGCGACGGCGACGTGCTCACCATCGTGCCCTCCATCGCGGGCGGCGCGCGATGAGCCTGCCGACCCTCGACAACGCCGAGATCGCCCGGTACTCGCGGCACCTGATCCTCCCCGAGGTGGGGATGGAGGGGCAGCGCAGGCTGAAGGGGGCGTCGGTCCTCTGCATCGGCGCGGGCGGGCTGGGCTCTCCGCTGACGCTGTACCTGGCCGCCGCGGGCGTGGGGCGGATCGGCATCGTCGACTTCGACGTGGTCGACGAGTCGAACCTGCAGCGGCAGATCGTGCACGGCACCGAGTGGGTCGGGAAGCCGAAGCTGGAGTCGGCGAAGACCCGGCTGCTCAGCCTCAACCCGACGATCCAGATCGACACCTACAACGAGGCGCTCACCTCGGACAACGCCCTGCAGCTGTTCGAGGGGTACGACATCGTCGCCGACGGGACCGACAACTTCCCGACGCGCTACCTCGTCAACGACGCCTGCGTGCTGCTGAACAAGCCCAACGTCTACGGCTCGATCTTCCGATTCGAGGGTCAGGCGTCGGTGTTCAACCACAACGACGGCCCCTGCTATCGCTGCCTGTACGAGGAGCCGCCGCCCCCGGGCCTGGTCCCGTCCTGCGCGGAGGGCGGGGTGCTCGGCATCCTGCCGGGCATCATCGGCGTCGTGCAGGCGACCGAGGCGGTCAAGATCATCCTCGGCAAGGGGGAGACCCTGGCCGGTCGGCTGATGCTCTACGACGCCCTGAACATGAAGTTCCGTGAGCTGAAGCTCCGCAAGAACCCCGACTGCGTCATCTGCGGCCCCGACCCGACGGTCACCGAGTTGATCGACTACGAGGAGTTCTGCGGCGTGCCGGGCACCGGCCCGGCGGGGGAGGACGAGGCGCCGGTGCTCTACACCGACCTGTCGGTGCACGACGTGCAGGCCCGACTGGCGGAGGGGTGGAGGCCGTTCTGGCTGGACGTGCGCAAGCCGCACGAGGCGGACATCGTGAAGTTCGACCGCATGGACCTGCTGCGGGCCCACGAGGACGTGGTCGCCGGCAACCACGCCGGCGTGCCCCACGGCGGCGACATCCTGGTCACGTGCAAGATGGGCGGCCGCTCCGCCAAGGCGGCCCAGGCGCTGGCCGAGGCGGGCTACGGCTCGGTCTACAACCTCGCCGGCGGCATCACCGCCTGGGCGAAGCTCATCGACACGAGCATGCCGACCTACTGACTGTGCCGCCCAGGTTGTGTGAGCACGGATCCGACAGGCCCGCGGTCCGAGATCAAGGAGCGAGGAGCGGAGCATGTCGAGTCCATGTGACCGACGAGCGACGCTGAGATCGGGCCGCGGGACGGAGGAGGCGTGGTCAGAAAGCCTGGGCGGCACAGTGAGCAGCCGGACGTGCTGCCCGCCTCCTTCTTCGACCGCGACCCCCCGACCGTCGCGCGCGACCTGCTCGGCAAGGTGCTCCGGCGCCGGCTGGGAGGGCGCTGGCTGACGGCGGCGGTGGTCGAGGCGGAGGCCTACTCGATCGAGGAGAAGGGCAGCCACGCGAGCCTCGGGCGGACCCCGTCCCGAGAGGCCCTCTGGGCGTCCCCGGGCACCATCTACATGTACTACGCGCGGGGCGGCGACTCGCTCAACGTCAGCTGCGCGGGGGCGGGCAACGCGGTGCTCTTCAAGGCCGCGATGGCGCTCGGGGATCCCGAAGGCGTCGCCGCCATGCAGGCGCTCAATCCGCTGGGCGACCGCCCGCGGCCGCCGGCCCGCCTGTGCTCCGGCCAGACCCTGATCTGTCGCTCCTTGTCGTTGCGGGTGCCCGACTGGGACGGGCGGCCCTTCGACGAGACGTTCCACGTGGAGGACTCCGGCTACCGCCCCCCCGCCGTGGTGCAGACCACCCGCCTGGGCATCCCCGCGGGGCGAGACGAGCAGCTGATGTGGCGCTTCGTCGACGCCGCGCGGGCCCGCCACGCGACCTCCAACCCGCTGACGAAGCGGGGCTGGACCGAGGGTCGGGAGTACCTGCTGCACCGAGGGTGAGGCCCCACCCGCGCGGTCGGGCGCGAGCCGTGCTTGTATTGCGCCGTGCCGACACGCCAGGAGATGTGGGACCGCCTCGGACAGCACAGCCAGTTGCTCGTCGTAGGGGGTGGGATCAACGGTGTCGGGATCGCCCGCGACGCGGCTCGCCGGGGGCTGTCCGTCAGCCTGGTCGAGCAGCACGACCTGGCCTTTGGCACCAGCTCGCGCTCCAGCAAGCTCGTGCACGGCGGGCTCCGCTACCTCGAGCAGTTCCTCTTCGGGCTCGTCTTCGAGGCGGTCAGCGAGCGGCGCATCCTGATGGACATCGCGCCCCACCTGGTCAACCCGCTGGGCTTCCTGTTCCCCGTCTACACCGGCGACCGCCGCAGCCTCGCGACCATCTCCGCGGGCATGATGCTGTACGACGGCCTGTCCCTGTTCCGTTCGCCGAAGCTGCATCGACGCCTCGACACCGAGGCCGTCGCCGAGGAGGAGCCGTCGCTCAAGCAGGATGGGCTCAAGGGGGCTCCGCTGTACTACGACGCGTCGACCGACGACGCTCGGCTGACCCTCGAGACCGCGCTGGACGCCGCCGCGTTCAACGCGGTCATCGCCACCCACGCTCGGGTCACCCGGTTCCTGCACGACGAGTCGGGGCGGGTGTGCGGCGCGGAGGTCGAGGACACGCTGTCGGGCGAGCTCAAGGAGCTGACGGCCGACGTCATCATCAACGCGACGGGCCCCTGGACCGACGAGATCCGCTCGATGAGCGCCCCGGAGACGGAGGTCGCGAGCGTGCTCCGCCCCACCAAGGGCGTGCACATCGTGGTGCCCCACGACAAGCTCCCCGTCACCTACGCCGTCGTCTGCTTCCACCCCGACGACGGCCGGGTGCTGTTCGCCATTCCGTGGGGCGAGTCGACCTACGTCGGCACGACCGACACCGACTACGACGGCGACCTGGAAGAGGTCATCGCCACGCGCGACGACGTCGACTACCTGATCAAGGCGGCGGCCAAGTACTTCCCCGACAACCCGCTGGGATACAACGACGTCACCTGCACCTGGGCGGGCCTGCGGCCCCTCGTCGCCCCGCCGGGTGAGCAGGGCACCGTCGACGAGTCGGCCGTCAGCCGAGAGCACCAGGTGATGGTCAGCCCCAACGGCCTGGTGACCATCGCCGGGGGCAAGCTGACGACGTATCGGCTGATGTCCAAGGAGGTGGTGGACACGGCGGTGAAGCTGCTGCGGATGACCGGCAAGCTCGAGCACCGGCCGGACGACCCCCACACCGACACCGAGCCGCTCCCCGGAGGCGTGCACTGGCCCGAGGACGACGACCACAACGCGGTCGCCGACAAGATCCGGGAGATCGGCGGGCAGCGGCTGAGCGACGAGACCGCGCGCCTGCTCGCGGACAGCTACGGCACCCGCGGTCGCTCGGTCGCCCGGATGGTCCGTCGGAACCCGGCGCTCGGCGCCCCGCTCGTGAGGGGTCGGCCGGAGATCCTGGCCCAGGTCGACATGGCCGTGGACCACGAGTTCTCGGCCACCGTCGTCAGCGTGCTCAAGCAGCGCAGCCAGATCTTCTACAAGGACTCCGACCAGGGGCTGGGGGCCGCCGGGGTGGTCGCCGATCGGATGGCGGAGCTGCTCGGCTGGACGCTGGAAGAGCGGGAGAAGCGGCTCGCCGAGTACTGGCACGAGGTGGAGCTGTCCCGCCGATGGCGGACCGAGCCGGGCGGCGAGTAGCGGATCGCGGATCCCGGGGGCACACTCCCGACCTCGCAAACCCACCCTTCTCGGAGCCCCCATGTCCGCCCAGGTCCGCAGCGCTGCCCCGTCCTTCGACCTGCCCGCCCTCCAGGCCGGCGCCGTCACCCGCATCAACTCCGACGATCTCGGCGGCAAGTGGGTCGTGCTCGCCTGGTACCCCAAGGACGCCACGGCGATCTGCGGCAGCGAGCTGCCCGTGTTCGACGCGATGGGCGCGGAGCTGGACACGCGCGGCGCGGTGCTCGTCGCCGCGAGCACCCAGGGCATCGAGAGCAAGCAGGAGTGGGTCGCCGGCGAGCTGGGTTCGCTCGGCATCCCGCTGATGGCGGACGAGGGCGGCTCCGTCGCCGAGGCCTACGGCATCCTGCTGGACAACGGCCTCAGCCTGCGGGCCACGTTCATCATCGACCCCGACGGCGTGCTGCGCTGGGCGAGCATCAACGACCTGCCCATCGGGCGGAACAGCGACGAGATCCTGCGCACCCTGGACGCCCTGCAGAGCGGCGGCGCCTGCGTCGTCAACTGGACCCGATAAGGCGCGGCCGATCTATGCTGCGCGGGCGATGACCGCGACCACCTTCCCCGTAGGCACCACCCTGGGCGAGTTCCGCCTGCTGCGGCTCGCCGAGCGGCTGGGCGACCTGGAGCTGTGGGAGGCGGAGCGCACCGACTACTACGGCCAGACCACCGCCGTCTCGCTGAAGTTGCCGGGGCGCGGCGCCCGCGCCGACGCCGGCGCGCGCCTGCGGCACGAGGCGGCGCTCGCCGGCGCGCTGGTGCACCCCCACATCGTCGGCGTGCTCGGCCTCGAGGAACCCCACGGCCTGGAGGCGCTCGCCTGCGAGCCCCTGCTGGGGCCGTCGCTGGCCCAGGTGCAGGCCGAGGCGCGGTCGCGTCGCCAGCGGCTGCCTGCGCGGGCCGTCGCGGACCTGCTCGTGCAGCTGTCGGAGGCGCTCGCCCACGTCGCCCGGGTGGTCGACATCTCCGGCGAGTGGGTCAACATCGCGCACCGCGCGGTGACCCCGCAGCGCATCCGGTTCGACGACCACGCCCGGGTCCGCCTGCTCGACTTCTCCTGCGCCTGGACGGGCATGGGCCAGGTGCCGCCGGTGCTCACCGCCGACGCCGCGACCGCCCGGTACCGCGCTCCCGAGCTCGACGACGAGCCCACCGGCGGCCGCATGGCCGACCTGTGGGCGCTCGGCGTGATCGTCTGGGAGCTGCTGCTCACCCGCCCGTTCACCCTGGCGGACTCCGTCGCCGGGGTGCGCGAGGAGATCGCGCGCCGCTCGGCGGCCCAGGAGGCGGCGGCCGCGCCGGCCGGCCTGACGTCGATGGTGGAGCTCCTGGAGCGCCTGCTGCAGCGCGATCCCAAGGCTCGTCGGCTGGAGCCGTCCGAACTCATCGCCGCGTCGAAGGCGGCGCGCGACCAGGTGCCTCCTGGCGTCGGCCTCACCGGCGTGGTGCCCGCGCTGGGCGGGTTCCGACCCGCGAGCAGCGCCCCTCCCGAGCGGGTCAAGGCTGCGCCGAGCCCCGCCGCCCGGCCCCTCACCACCGACTGGTCGGCCGTCCCGATGGGGGGCGGCGGTCGCAGCGTGACCGAGGACTGGTCGGTGATCCCGATGGACCCGAAGAGGTCGAGGACCGAGGACTGGTCGGTGATCCCGATGGACGGCCGACCGAAGACCGAGGACTGGTCGGTGGTCCCGATGAAGGGCGCCGCCGCCCCGGAAGCGGAGGCCCCCGCCGAGGAGGAGTTCGACTGGAGCCTCGACGGCGGCTCCCAGTCGACGCTCGACCTCTCGGTCGTCTCGATGAAGGACGAGGAGTAGCGCGCTCCTGTCAGGGTCACCCGGACCGAGGTGCCCGACATGAGGCATGTCCCCCGCTTCAGTCAGGATTCCCCGGACTGAGGTGCCCAACATGAGGCATGTCCCCCGCTTCAGTCAGGATTCCCCGGACTGAGGTGCCCAACA
>CAYQEG010000214.1:2462-13429 GCA_964416435.1 uncultured Rickettsiales bacterium | reverse complement strand
CCCGACCCCCGAGGCGACGGCCGCCGCCGACTCCGTCGCGGTCGTCGAATCGACCCCCCGCCCCACGCCGACGCCTCGCTCCACGCCCGCCCCCGCGCGCACGCCGCGGGTCGTCGCGTCCAGCCCGACCCCGGCCCCCGAGGCCGCCGCGGACGAGACCGGCATCCTCCACCTGTCGGCGCGCCCGCGCTGCCGCGTCGAGATCGGCGGCAAGTCGTACGGCACCACCGACGAGACGCGTCGCGGGATCCGCCTCCCCGAAGGCGAATACAAGGTCCGCTTTGTGTGTGACGACGCCGACGAGTGCGCTGGATTCGAGCGCCGTTCCGGTGTAAAGACCCTCGTCGTCGAGTCTGGCAAGGAAACCCGCTACCTCGCGGACTTCTACGCGCTGAACTCGCGCAAGTGACGGCGGCCCCCCGGCCGCCGTCGGGGTCCCTCGATGCGCTCTCTCCCCCGCCGTGGACTCACGGCCGCGCTGCTGGTCGCCGCCGTCTGCCTGGCGCCGGCGGTGGTACGCGCGGACATCGTGATTCACGACGGCGGCGTCACGAAGGATCGCGACGCGGTCGAGCGGGTCGAGGCGCGCACGGGCAACCGGCCGACGCTGGTGCTGTCCAGCGACGTGCTCTCAGGGCCGTCCCGGCAGCTCACCCGGGATGTGCAGGTCGAGCGCTGCGAGGGCGACCCCGTCAGCCTGGACGTGCCTGCGCGGACCGAGGAGATCGTCGAGTTCGTGCTCTCGTTCGAGCTCGACAAGGCGATGGACGGACTCCGCCTGATCCAGACCCTGCTGCCCTGCAGCGAAGCGCCGGTCGCGGCGCGGGACCTGGCCCGGCTGGCGTTCCTGGTGGGCGCGGTGCGCTTCGACCAGGGGGACGAGGAAGCGGCGGCCGCCGCGATGGCCGAGGCGGTCGCCCAGGACGCCACCTACGAGGGGGAGCGCGGCTTCCCCAAGGCGCACGAGGATCTCCTGGCCGCCGCGAAGGCCGCCGTCTCGGAGGATCTGCCGCGCCTGTTCGCCTGGCTCGGCCCGTCGATGAACGAGGCGTTCCTCGACGGCGTGAAGATCGAGTTCCCGGGCCAGGAGGGGGTCGTGATCGGCGCTGGACGGCACCTGCTGCAGTACTGGACGCCCCACGGCCTCAAGGGGGCGTGGGTGCAGGTCAGCGATGAGGACGGGATCATCCTGTGGCCGGGCTCCGGCCGCGCGCTGTGGGCCGATGGGGGCCGCAGCCCCGGTGGACGCCTGGGCATGCGCCTCGCCCTCCAGGAGGAGTTCGGCGGCCGCGAGGGCGACGTCCACGTCCTGCACTACCGGGGCCGTCGGGCCGCGGGCGCGACCTACCCCAGCGACGGCTCGGAGCGCGTGTCCTGGAAGGGTCCGCCCCCGGACCGCACCGCCGGCGGCGACGATCCCCCCAAGGGCGGAGACGACGAGCCCCCCAAGGGCGGGGACGACGAGCCCCCCAAGGGCGGGGACGACGAGCCCCCCAAGGGCGGGGACGACGGCCCGCCGCCGGACCGGCGCCCCGCGCGCCAGCAGACGGACCCGGAGCAGGCCGACGGCAAGCTGAGGCGGTTCCGCGTGGCGGTGACGTTCGGCTACCAGTTCAACGAGCCGTTCAGCTACGCGATGCTCGGGGTCGACTTCCACGCCGTACTCATCGGCCCGCTGCAGGTCGGCGCGTTCCTGCGTCCCTCCTACGGCGGCCAGGCGGACTTCCCGGTGCCCGAGGGGGACGACCCGGTGTCGGGGCCGGTCTTCTTCCTGCCGTTCGGGCTGCACGTCGGCGTGCGCAAGGACGGCTGGCTCTCTCCGTGGGTCGGCGGCGCCTTCCAGTACGCCTACAACCGGGACGGGCTGCGGGCGGCTCCGTCGCTCATCGGCTTCGCGGCCCAGGGTGGCCTGGACATCTCGCCCAACGACTCACCCCTCGTGCTTCGCGTCACTGGAGAGGTCGGCCTGCTCGGCCTCCACTTCAACGCACGGATTCACGGCGGCGTCGGCGTGCGCTTCTGAGCGCGACGAGCCCGAGCAGGCACCAGGCCGCCCCGACTCCCCGTGTCGCCCCGGCCACCGACGACCCCGCGCAGTCACAGCCGTAGGGCCCCTCGCCGCCGGACAGGTCCGCCTCTTCGCCCGGCGGCGGCAACACCACGAACCGGTTGTCGGGGCCCCAGTCGCCGGTCTGTCCGGTGTCGTCGCTCGCGCGGGCACGAACCAGCCAGGCGCCCGGCGCCAACTCGACGTCGACGGACACGCTGCCTTCGGCGGCGGCGTCCTCGATGAGCTGCCCCTGCACCAGCCACGCCTCCGCGTCGTCGGCCAGGGACCGGACCTGGAGGGTGTAGGTCAGCGGATCCCCTTCGGGGTCGGTGGTCGGCGCCCACCGCACCTCCACTCCGTCCCCGTCCACGACCTCGTCCTCACCCGGCGCGACGATCCGCACGGGCTCCGGAGCTTCGTCGACGGCGTCCACGAGGAACGACCAGACCAGCCACTCGGACGCTCCGCCGCGGTCGTCCTCGGAGCGGGCGCGCGCCCAGGCGACGCCGTTCTCGGGGAGCGCGTCGGCGACCATGACCCCGGCGTCGCCATCGCTCGGCTCGACCGGGCCCAGGTCCTGGCGCAGGTCGCTCGCGAAGTCCGGCCCGACGTCCACGGCGAACACCACGGTGAGCGGATCCCCGTCGACGTCCTGGCCGACCGTCACCTCCAGCTGCGGCGTCGCGGTCGCGATCTCCGAGCCGTCAGCGGGGCCGACGAGCACCGGGCTGGGGGGCGCGGTGTTGGAGAGATCGACGTGGAAGGTGGCCTCGACCGACGGGCCGCTGTCGCCGCCGCGGTCGTCGAGCGCGCGGGCGGTCCAGGTGTAGGTGACGTCCTGGGCGAGCGGCGGGTCGGGCACGGCGCGCCAGGTGCCGTCGGGCTGCTCCACCGCGAGGAGCACGGCGACCGTGTCCCCCGCGTCGTCGACCAGCTCGATCTCGACCGAGATGGGATCGTCCTCGGGATCGGTCACCGCCGACGCGACGATCGGCGGCACGCCCACCTCCACGGTCTGGTCGATGGGCGACAGGGGCGTCGGCACGGTCGGCGGGTCGTTGGCGACGTCCACGAAGAAGGACGTCGCCGCGCTCCAGGGGCCGAACGAGAGCGCGTCCGCGGCCCGGGCTCGCCACCAGACGGAGGTGTTCTCCGCCAGCGTCACGTCGACCGTCCACGACGTCGTGCCGCTCCCCTCGGGGTGCTGGGCGACCGACGCCAGCGGGGTCAGGAGCGCCTCGTCGGCGAACACCTGCAGGTTGTAGGTGAGGGTGTCGCCGCCGGGGTCGATGGCGTTGTCCACCTCCAGCGTCGGGCTCGCGGTGCCGACCGCCTCGCCGCCGATGGGGCTGAGCGGGACCGGCGCCGAGGGGCCGTCGAACACTTCGGGGTCGGTGCCGCCGAGCCACTCGTCGAGGTTGCTCAGGCCGTCGGCGTCGCCGTCTCCCGCGGAGTCGTCCAGGTCGGGGTCGAGGCCGTGGTCCTCCTCCCACGAGTCGGCCATGCCGTCCCCGTCGCCGTCGGCGAAGGAGGCGACCACCTGCCAGGTCAGCGCGTCGGTGCCGCCGTCTCCATCCGCCACGAGCGCGACGAACGTCGCCGCGCCCCCAAGCGCCTCGGGCAGGGTGGGCGACCAGGTGAACGTGGACGTCGACGGCTCCCACAGCGCCCCGGCGGGCGACTGGATGGGGGTGATCTGCAGGTCCGGGACGTCCGCCGGCACGTCCGTCGCGGACAGCGCGGCGACGTACTCCACGCCTTCGGTGGCGACGCCCGGCGGGCTGCCGACGAAGCTGGGATCGACGTTGTCCACCGAGACCGTCAGCTCCAGGGACGCCGTCACCCCGAACGCATCGGTGGCGACCACGGCGATCGTGTACGCCCCGTCGTCGGCGTACGCGTGGGTCGCGGTCTCCAACCCGGCGCCGCTGCTGTTCGGCGTCGAGTCCCCCCAGCTCCAGACCAGGCCGACCGGGTCGCCGAGCACGTCCGACGCCTCCACGGTCCAACTGCCGGTGGCCGCTTCGTCGAGGCTCGCCGGCTCGGAGACGAGCTCCAGGGTGGGGCCCGGGTTGCTGATCACGACGGTGAGGCTCTGGGAGGTCTCCTTGCCGTCGTCGTCGGCGACCTCGACCTCGACGGTGTAGCTGCCCGGGACCGCCCAGGAGTGGCTGGCGTCGGTCAGGTCGACTCCGACCTCCGCCGGGCTGCCGTCGTCCCAGGTCCAGGTCCAGGTCAGGGGATCTTCCGCCCCGCCGGGGTCGGACGCGACCCCCTCGAACGCGAGCGTCGCTCCGACCGGCCCCCCCCCGTCTCCGACGAGGGAGTCGATGGTCGGCGCGACGTTGCTGATGACCGCCGTCAGAGTCTCCTCGGCCTCGCCGCCGTCGCCGTCGCTGACGGTCAGGGTGACCGGGTAGCTCCCCGAGTCGGCGTAGGTGTGGGAGGCGGGGGTGCCGGTGAGCGCAGGCGAGCCGTCGCCGGGATCCCAGGAGTAGGAGACCGGGTCCCCCGCCACGTCCGACGCGGCGGCGCTGAACGTGATCGCCTGGCCCTCGTCCACCGGGCCGTCATCGCCCGAGGAGTCGATCGAAGGGTCGGCGTTGCTGACGGTCACGGTCGCCGATGCGTCCGACGTCCGGCCGCAGGCGTCCGTGACGCGGACCTCCACCGTGGCCGAGGTCGGACCGTCGAGGGTGGACGCGTCGAAGGGGGTCGTCGCGCCGGTGGCGTCGTCGAACGCGCCGTCAGCGTCCAGGTCCCAGGCGTAGCCGAGCGGCCCCAGGTCGCCCGGGGTCGACGCCCCGGCGTCGAGGCCGACGCTGCCCCCCTCCACCACCTCGTAGGGCCCCCCGGCCGACGCGACGGGGGCGGCGTTCAGCTGGGTCGCCTCGATGACCTGGGCGAGCAGGAGGGCCGCCTCCGCGGTGACGGCCGGCGGCGCGGGGGTCAGGGACGGCGGGTAGAGGTTGGCGACGAGCACGCTGCGGTCGCACAGCGAAGCGACCACCAGGGCGCCGAGGGTGTCGACCGCGACGAGCTCGCCGGCGGGCGACAACGGCAGATCGCCCTGGAGCGCGTCCGGAAACGCGACGTCGCTCAGCCCCGACAGCGCCGGGTGGCCGGTGTCGGTGTCGGGCGACGCGAAGTCGACGTCCCCCGCCACGGGGTCGGTGGTGGGGGCCCCGACCGGGCTGTACCCGTCGGTGTCGAACCGACCCGCCGGCGCCTGGCCGGGGGCCAGCCCGAAGGGGGCGAGCACCACCTCGCCACCGCCGTCGATGTAGTCGGCGAGCACGTCGCCCAGGGCGTCGGCGTCGGCCCACGCGCTCTCGGGGCCGGTCCACAGCAGCACCACGTCGTGGGGCGTCAGGTCCGCGAGCAGGGGCGTCCCATCGCCGATCAGGGGGGTGATGTCGGCGTCGGTGAACACCCCCGTCGCGACGAGCTCTCCCTCGGCCACGCCGACCCCTTCGGCGGCGTCGTTGGCGAGCAGCAGCACCGTGGTGGCGTGCGCCGGCGCCGCCAGCAGCAGGGCGAGGAGGAGTGGCAGGAGGCGGGCGGCAGCGATCAAGGGGTGGGCGATCCCGGAGTGATAGGGTTGCCTACGGGCCTGATGCAGGCCCAGTGACAGGATAGACCCGATGCGCCGACTCGTGCTCTTGACGCTCTTACTCGCGGTGGCCTTCCCGGCCGTCGCGGCTGCCCAGCAGACCAAGGTCTGGATCGACTGCCGCCATGGCGAGGCCTTTTGCGCCATCGAAGACCAGCTGACGGACCTCCGCGACGCGCTCGAGGACGCCGGCGCGACGGAGGTGGTGATCTCCACCGAGCTCGCGTCGAACGTGGGTGACGGTGAGTTCCGGCTGCTCATCATGGTCCTGCCGACGCTGGGGCTCTCGACGCCCGAGCTGAACATCTACATCCCCGGCTTCCTGTCCGCCGGCGGCCGGCTCGTGCTCCTGGCGGAGAACGCCAGCGAGCCGGTGTTCAACGCCAACGTCGTCGAGATCCTCGACTCGGTGCCCGGCCACGACATGAGCCTGGGCTCCGACGACGATCACCCCGGCTGCAACATCCCGGCGACGACGGACATCGCGGGCGACCCGCTGACGGCAGGGCTGAGCACGTGGCACTTCGCCCGGACCAACAGCGTCTCCGGCGGGGATCCGCTGATCCGGTACCAGGCGCCCGACGGGACGACGAAGACGCTGGGCGCGGTCTCCCGGTTGCCCGGCGGGGGCGAGGTGATCCTCTTCGGGGACTCCGAGGGGTTCGTGATGAACTGCGAGGAGGTCGAGGCGGTCGAGTGGTCGCCCGATCACCGGGTGTTCTGGATGAACCTGTACAGCGACGGCTCGTCGTCGCCGGACGCCGACGGCGACGGCTTCACCGCCGACGAGGACTGCAACGACGACGACCCCACCGTCAACCCGAACGCCGACGAGATCTGCAACAACGCCTACGACGACGACTGTGACGGGCTGCAGGACGAAGACGACCCGGAGTGCGAGGGCGACGACGACGACGCCACCGACGACGACGACTTCGCGGACGACGACGACACGACCCCGTTCGACGACGGCGGCGGCGGCGGCTGGGGCGACAACGCCGGCTGCTGCCAGACCTACAGCGTGGTCGGCGAGGTCCCGATGGCCGGTGGGCTCACCGTCGCGATGCTCCTGGGGCTCCTGGGAGTCCTCCGGCGCCGACGCGGCTGACCGGGGACTGAGTCAACCGCCGAGCAAGGTCGGCAGCCGCTGCACGGCCTCCAGCCGCCAACTCTTCGCGCCCCCCAGGCGACCGGCCCACGCGTGGGCGCCGGACAGCGTGCGCTGAGCCGCTTCGGCCACGTTGTCCGCCACCACCACGACGGGGAGCGCGCGGCCGTCGCTGCAGCGGACCCGGACCTCCCAGGCGACGCCGGCGGTCACGGGGGCTGGCGGGGGCCCGGGAGCGCGCGCCGCGGCGCGCTTCTTCGCGGGACGGACGGTCGGGGTCGGCGCCTCGACGGGCTCGGCGCGGACGCGGCGGGGACCGAGCTGAGCGGTCAGCGACCGCCGGGGCACCACCTCCGCGTCGACCGCGGCCACCTCGGCGACCGCGGCGGCCGTGGTGACCCCTTCGATGATCGGGGTCGGCCGGGTGGTGGCGCCGCGCACGATGCGGCGCTTGCGGCGACCCGTCGGCTCCGCTTCGGGCTCCTGCTCCGGCTTGCGGAACAGGTCGTTGGCGCGGGCGAGTGCGAGCTTGTTGGACTCGGTCACGGCTTCAGGATGCCTCCGGTCGGAGCGGGTCGCTCAGACAATCCGGAACACGTCGTCCTCTTCGGGACCGTGCTCCGTGGGATCGAGGGTGCGGGCCTGGTCGACCCAGTCGCGCAGGTCGGCCGGGTGCTCGACCCGGATCCAGGGTCCCCAGCCCAGGACCCAGGTCCGGAATTCGCCGCGCGCGAAGACGTCGAAGTCGAGCGGGATCCAGCCGTCGGGCCCGGGGTCCCCGACCTGCTGGCTGGGATGCCAGACGCGCTCCGCGACCAGCTCGGCGAACGCGGGGTGCACGGCGACCCGCACGTCTTCGGGGGGGCCCGAGTAGAGCCCCCAGGAGGCGGCGAACTCCCGCTCGGGGTCCCACAGGCCCAGGTGCGGCATCGTGAACCGGGTGCGCCGCAGCGCGAGCCCCTCGACCCGGCTCAGCGCAAAGGTCCGGATCGGGTCGCCCGGTCGGGCGCCGCCGTCTTCGGGGGGCTCCCCCACGGCGCCGGTGATGGCCAGCTCCTGCTCGCCCAGGAGCAGCGTGTAGGGGCGCAGGACATAGTCCCGGGCCGGCCCCTTGCGCGGGTGGTACTTCAGGTCGACGACGCGGCGCTCGACGACCGCGCGGAGCACCTGGTCGAAGACCCGCCGCACCCGGCCGGGCAGCTGCTGGGGGGCGCGGGCGAGCACGAAGCGGCGGGAGAGGCTGCGACGCTTGCGGTCGATCGCGTCCTCCTCGGACTCGTCCTCCTCGCCCGTCACCTCGTACAGGACCTGGTCGAGCAGGTCGGCGACGCCGCCCGGGTCGAAGGCCCGGAAGAACCGCTCGGCCATCGCCAGCGCCATCACCTCGTACGGGGAGCCCTTGCGCCGCTCGCGCCAGCCGCCGGCGCGGATCCGGTACTCGCGGAGGCCGCGCTCGTCGACCTCCCGGACCTCGAACCCGTCCTCTTCGTCGGCGAGGGCTCGGAGGTACCGCTTCACCGCCCGCTCGCTGACGCCGAGGCGGCGGGACAGCGCCGGCTTGTCGTGCCAGCCCTCCCGCAGGAGGCGGGAGCAGCGGAGCACCTGGCGCATGGGGGTCGGCTTGTCGCTCACGAGGGCGGGAGCGTACTACGCCCTCGGGGCGATTTGGGGGCGTGGGCTACCCGGGACGCAAAACGACCCGATCGGATCGGATGTTCAGTACACCTGCCGCGCTGGAGAGACCGTCCGATGCTGAAGCCCGCCGCCCCCGTCCGCCCCTGGGAGAGCCGTCACGAGCCCGCCGTCGAAGAGCGACGCCGTCGGCGCCTCGAAGCGATCCTGAGCGCCCAGCCGAGCCACCGGCCGGAGCGCAGCCGCTCCTCGAGTCCCCTGGGCTGGATGGTGCACTCCCCCCCGCCGCCGGCCCGGTAGTCGGCCGCGGGCTCTGGCGCCAGCGCGAGCTGCTCAGGCGCGCTCGACCGCCAGCGCCGAGACCGTGCCTTCGGGGGCGACGCTGAGAACGACGGCTCGCGCTACGTCCCGGCCCGTCGCGGCGGCTCGGGGCGTCAGCCCGGCGAGCGCTCCCCGCGGGCTGCTCAGCCCCACCGTCGGCGGCAGCTGCCCATCCGCCATCGACTGCAGGGCGCCCACCAGCCCGATGGGGCCATGGGCCGCCTCGGTGAAGCCGACGACGCCGGTGTGGAGCACCAGGCTGCCGGCGAGGTGATCCGCGCCGAAGACCTCGGCCAGGGCGGCGGCCTCCACCTCGTCGAGCTCGGGCAGCCCCGAGCCGGTGGCCGACACCAGGTCGACGTCGGCCGGCTGCCAGCCGGCCTGCTCCAGGACCGCGCGCAGCGGGGCCACGACGCCGGCGGCGTCGGGCAGGGGACCGCGCTCGGCGGTGGGCACCACGAGTCGATCGTCGTAGCCGACGAGGGTCGCCAGCGGCGTGGCCCCGCGGGCGGCGGCGTTGTCCGCCGTCTCGAGCACGAACGCTGCGCCGCCGTCGCCGGGCACCATGCCGGTGGCGTCGGCGTCCAGGGGCCGGGCCGCCGCTCCGGGCTCCAGCCCGGGGCTCGCGAGCCAGCCGCGGCCGCGGTGCACGAGGCAGAGCCCCTCGATGGTGCCGGGGCCGGAGCCGCCGCACACCACCTGGTCCGCCAGGTCGAGCCGCAGCGCGTCCCACGCCCGGCCGATCGCCTGCAGCCCGACGGACGCGTGGCCCAGGAACGTGTTCGCGGGGCCGCGCGCGCCGGCCTGGATGGCGGCGTGGGCGGTCGGCATGTTGTTCATCAGCTTCAGGAAGTCGAAGCCGGTGAAGCCCTTCATGCCCGTCGGGATCGCTCCGTCGTCGATCGCATACTCACCGGCGGCGGCCGAGTCGCCGTCGGCCATCAGCCAGGCGAGCTTCAGGTGCTTCGCCATGGCCGGGAAGTTGGTGTAGGTGCCGAGGTAGACGCCCCGCCGATCGGCCGTCTCGACGTCGTCCGACTCGGGGTCGATGTTGGCGTTGGCGAGCGCCCGGCCGACCGCGCCGACCGCGTTGAAGCTGTGCGCCGTGAGGGTGCCGGGCCGGAGACCGCGTCCGCCGGGCAGCCCCCGCAGGTCCTTGTGGACGAACGCGAGGGGAGCGCCGTAGCCGGGGGGGAGGCCGTCGTGAGCCTTGTCGTCGAAGGCGCGCACGGACGAGCGTCCCTCGAGCCAGGACTCGCGGAAGGCGACCTCGTCGCCCGCGCCGGTGACCGCGCCGAACGCGGTGAAGACTGCGTCGCTCACGGCGCACCTCCCAACAGGACCGAGACGTTCTGGCCGCCGAAGCCGAACGAGTTGTTGCACGCGATCCGCACGTTCGCTTCCCGCGCGACGTTGGGCACGTAGTCCAGGTCGCACTCCGGGTCGGAGTTCTCCTGGTTGATGGTCGGGGTGATGACGCCGTTGCGGATCGTCTGCAGGCAGACGATCGCTTCGGTCACGCCGGCCGCGTGGATGAGGTGGCCGAACATCGACTTGCTCGAGCTGACCGGGAGCGTGCTGGCGCGGTCGCCGAACGACGCCTTGATCGCGCGGGTCTCGGCCGCGTCGTTCAGCTTGGTCGACGTGCCGTGGGCGTTGACGTAGTCGACGTCGGCCGGCCCCACCCCCGCGTCGGCCATCGCCCGACGCATCGCCTGGCCCATGCCGCGGCCGGTGGGCTCGGGATCGGTCAGGCGGTAGCTGTCGGTCGCGATGCCCACCCCCAGGACCTCACCCAGGATGTCGGCCCCTCGGGCGCGAGCCGCCTCCAGCTCCTCCAGCACGACGAGGGAGCAGCCCTCGGCCATGATGAAACCGTCGCGGTCCCGGTCGAACGGTCGGGACGCGGCGGCGGGGTCGTCGTTGCGGCTGGTCAGGGCCGAGAGCATCGCGAAGCCGGGCATCATCGAGCGCGTCACCGGGGTGCAGACCCCGCCGGTCAGGACCGCGTCGGCGCGCCCCAGTCGGATCGAGTGCACGGCGTCCAGGATGGCGTGACTGCCCGACGCGCAGGCCGACGCCGCGGTGCAGACGCGCTGGGCGCCCATCATCACGGCGAGGGCAGGCGCCGCCTGGTCGATGAACCACTCGTCGAGGCCCCCCCCCCCCCCCGGGGGCTCCCCCCCCGCCCGGCGCCCCCCCGGCCGGTGCCGCCCCCCCGGGGGGGGGGGGGGGGGGGGGGC
>CAYQEG010000214.1:0-2452 GCA_964416435.1 uncultured Rickettsiales bacterium | reverse complement strand
GGGCCTTTATTCGGGGTGGGGGCGGGGGCGGGTGTGGTTTTTACCCTTTGGGCGCGTCCCGGACGGGCGGGGGGGCCCTCCGCCGCGGCGCGTCGCACCGCGGGCATGTCCGGCCGACGCTGGGTCGGGTCGGGCGCGCCCCAGGCGCGCAGCGTGACCGGGCCCAGTGCCTCCATCGCGGTCGAGCCGACACCGACGGCGAGCTGGATCTCTCGCCGGGCCCGCACCGCGGGGTCGTCCGACGGCTCCAGACCGGCCGACGCGAGCGCCCGCTGAGCGGCCCCGGTGGCGAACCGCATCGCCCGGGGGCTCAGGTCGTAGGGGCCGACCTCGTCCGGGCACGTCACCTCGTACCGCACCTCGGCCGCGATCTGCGACGGCAGCGCCGAGGCGTCGAACTGAGAGATCAGGCCGACCGCGGACGTCCCCTCACACAGCTGCGCGAACAGCTGGTCGACCCGGTCGGCGTGGGGCGTCACCGTCCCCATTCCGGTCACCACGACTCGACGCTTCATCGGCTCTCCATCCTTCATTTTCGTAGGAGGCGCGGACTGTACAGCGGGGGGTCCCCTCTGTACAGTTCGCGCGCTCGCGCGAGCGGGCTCGCGCATTGCGATGCTGCAGCACCGCGAAAACCCGGGAGCATCATGGACTTCGAAGGCAAGGTCGCCCTGATCACGGGCGGTACTCGCGGCATCGGGCTGGAGATCGCCACCCGACTCGCCGATCGCGGCGCAGACCTCATCCTCATCTACAAGAAGGACGTCACCAACGCCGAAGCGGCGAAGGTCACGCTCGAGGCGAAGGGCCGCCGGGTCCAGCTGATCTCGACCGACCTGCGCAAGCCGGCGGGGGTCGACAAGGTGTTCGAGGAGGTCGCCCAGGGGCTCGACCAGATCGACATCGTCGTGCTCAACGCGGCCTTCGGCACGATGGGCGAGGTGCTCCGCATGGGCCCCGCCGCGTGGCGCGCCACCTACGACACCAACGTGCTGTCCCCCATGCTGACGGCCAAGGGCGCGCTCCCCTGGCTCAAGCGGAGCGGCGGCACGATCGTCGGCGTCTCGACGCTCGGCGCGCACACCGCCTACCCGACCTACGTCGCCATCGGGAGCAGCCGCGCGGCGTTCGAGACGCTGGTCCGGTACCTCACCTTCGAGTGGGCGAAGTACGGCGTGCGCGCCAACACGGTCGCCGCAGGCCCCGTCGAGACCCGGGCCATCGAGTGGTTCCGGTACCCCGAGGCGGTTCGGATCTTCACCGCCCGCAAGGGGCTGGGCGGCCGGATGGGTCTCCCGGGAGACATCGCGGACGTCGCGGTCTTCCTGTGTGGCGACGAGTCCCGCTGGATCTGGGGCCAGTCGGTCATCGCGGAAGGCGGAATCCTCACCGGGGTCGACTACGACGAGTGGCGCCCCGAGACGACGAAGGAGGCCCAGGCATGAGCCGGCTCCAGGGACAGGTCGCGCTCGTCACCGGCGGGAGCCGGGGCATCGGCGCCGCGGTCGCGGTCGGGTTGGCGCGCGAAGGCGCGGACGTGGCGATCGGCTACCACGAGCGCGAGGATCTCGCGGCCGACGTGGTCGGACAGATCGAAGCGCTCGGCCGCAAGGCGGTGGCGCTCCAGGGCGACCTCAGCGTGCCCCGCTCGGGTCGCAAGCTGCTCGCGGCGTTCTCCGAGCACTTCGACCGGCTCGACGTGCTCGTGCCGGCCGCCGGCCACGCCGAGATCCGGGAGCTGGAGCACATGGACGTCGCGGTGTGGCAGGCGTCGTTCGCCATCCACCTCGACGGCGTGCTCGGCGTCTGCCAGGCCGCCCACCCCCTGCTCAAGGAGACGGGCGGCCGGGTGGTGCTGATGTCGACGGTGGGCGCGACCGCCGCGTTCACCGGCTTCGCCGCGGTCGGCGCCGCCAAGGCGGGCCTGGAGTCGCTGAAGCGCTACATGGCGTCGGAGTGGATCGCCGATGGGATCCGCGTCAACGCGGTCGCCTGCGGCACCGTCGACACCGGGATCCTGGAGCGCTGGGAGATCGGCCCGCGGGTCCGCAAGTTCATGGACAGCAAGACCGTGGGCATCGGGATCGCCCAGCCGACCGACGTGGCCCCGATCGTGGTGTTCCTGGCGACCGATGACAGCCGCTACGTGGTCGGCCACACGCTCGTCGCCGACGGCGGCGTGACGCTCGGGATCGACTTCGAGCGGTGGGTCGACGAGGCCTACGGCGACCAGCGCTAGAGACCTGACCAACACTCCGCTCGGTCGCCCCGCGGACCGATGGGGACGATCTCTGCGTCGCTCGTCGTCGAGTGTCCCGACACGCTTCCTCCTCGCTCCTTGACCTCGTCCCCTTCGGCCTCACGGTGCTCGGTCGGGACTATTGGTCACGCCTAGTCCTGCCTATTCCGATGACTCAGCCGGGACGGATTCCGTCCTGTGCCCGTCCTGGCG
>CAYQEG010000213.1:0-13463 GCA_964416435.1 uncultured Rickettsiales bacterium | reverse complement strand
CCCCAGCCCTTCCGACCCGAGTTGCCATACTGCCCGTTATCGGCGCTATCCCCAAGCGGAAGAAGCGCACCTGCGAGCCGGCCGCGTCCTGCACTGCGCCGTGCCCCCGTTCGAGGTTGTCGATCGCCTCGGCCAGGGGCAGCGTCGCCAGGTCCTCGTGGTCCCAGGAGTGGCTTCCCAGGGAGTGGCCTTCGGCGATGATCCGCCGGGTGATCTCCGGGTGACTCTCTGCGTGCATGCCGACCTGGAAGAACGTCGCCTGGACGCCGTGGGCCAGGAGGGTGTCCAGGATCCGGCCCGTGGTCTCGGGGTCCGGGCCGTCGTCGAAGGTCAGGGCGAGCTGGCCGTCGGCGAGGTCGGCGTCGTCCACGAAGGGGGTCAGGCGGGGGTCGACGAACACCTCCGTGGAGCCGCCTTCGGGCGGGGGCTCGTCGGGAGCCGGGCAGGCCGAGGTGACGAGCAGCACGATCAGGACGCGGCACGGGGACGGGGGCATCGAGGGTCCTTCTGCGACGAGGATTGCAGAAACTCGAACCCGGAAGACGACTCGGAAGTCCCTCCTTCACGCCATGCGGCGGCTTCGAAGGGCCTGGCCCGGCTACGATGTCGCTCTTGAGACACCGAGTCGCCCTGTCCGTCGCCGTCAGCCTTCTCGCCGGGGCCGGGGTCGCGTCGGCCGACTCCCCGTGGACGGACCCGGACTTCGACGTGACGCCCTCCGGCGGGCCGGACGCCGATCTCTTCCTCACCCGCGAGAGCTTCTTCCCGATCGGCGACCTGTCCGGCTACGGGCTGAGCGAGACGCTGACCAACCTCCAGGCGATCTCCCTCGGCGTCGCAGGATCGTCCGAGACGGGCAACGACCGCGCGGCGGTCCACTTCGCGGTCGAGTTCACGAACGTCGGCCCCGGCTTCGAGATCCTGGTCGTCGACAGCGATCTGAGCGGGTCGGACAACGCGCTCTGGGGCCTGGACATCGGCTCGTGCAGCAACCCCTTCGACGGCGGCCCCGGCCTCGTCTACCCCGGGGGCGCGCCGACGGGCGGCGCGTTCGGGGTCAACGACGGCTGGGCGGAGGTGACGACGACCCGCGTGGAGGGCTGGAGCCTGACCGGCGTGGACTGCTCGACGTCGGCGAAGGACATGGTCCGCATCATCTTCACGCACGGGGACGCCGTCGAGGCGGGCACCGAGTTCGAGGTGACGCTGGTCGATGGCGTCGCCTTCGACGACACGGTGACCGCCGGTGGGCTCGTCGTGGGGGCCGCGCAGGGCGATCCGCTCGACGTGGACTATGGCTTCGGCGACCACGGCGAGGGTGCGTCGTTCGTCGTGCCGCTGGTCCCCTGGCCGCTGGACGACAGTGACGACGACGGCTTCAGCCCCGCCCAGGGCGACTGCGACGACGGCGACCCCGCGATCTTCCCCGCCGCCACCGAGGTCTGCGACGGCCAGAACAACGACTGCGACGGCCTCACCGACGAGCCACGGGCGACGTCCTGGCAGTGCCGTCCCGACACCGTCCTGCAGGAGCAACTCGACCCCAGCGACGAGGGCAACCTGATCCTGCACGTGGAGAAGTTCGTCGAGTCGGTGGACCTGACCGGGATCCCGCTCTACCAAGACTCCACCGGCGGCGTGACGGTGGACGGGGGACCGGCGACGAACGTCCACTCGGTCCTCATCCGGAACTGGCAGGGCAACGCCACCGACGGCGTACTCGCCGACGCGGTCCTGACGTTCCCGCCGGAAGTGACGATCCTCGGGTGGGTCGTCGACTACGGGAGCAACGCTGACCTCAACCGGGCGCTGGACGCGGTGTTCGCGGTCTCCGGGCAGAGCCTGCAGATCCCCGGCATGGCCAACACCTGGTTCGGCAGCTCGAGCAACGACTGGGTCATCGTCGACGGCCAGGTGGCCACCTTCCACAGCATCCTGTACGGCGCCGCCGACGAGGCGCGTGTCCTCGTCAGCTACGACCCTTTCGTCGTCGGCGAGCTGCTGGTCGACGTGGACATGAGCGCCGGCGGCATCCAGGACCTGACGATCTGCGAGGAGGACCAGGACGGGCTGTCGTACTTCACCTTCCCGCTGACGACGATCGACCGGGACCTGCAGGACCTCGACCTGGACGGGTTCACGACGTGCACGGGCGACTGCCACGACCAGGACGACACCATCTACCCGGGCGCCGAGGAGGAGTGCGACGAGATCGACTCCGACTGCGACGGGGACCTGGTCGACGGGTTCGACGACGTCGACGACGACGGCATCCCGGACTGCGTGGACGACGAGATCGGCGACGACGACGACTCCGCGCCCGGCGACGATGACGACACGACGGACGACGACGACTCCGCGGACGATGACGATGACGACGACGCGGGGGACGACGACGACGGCGGGCTCGCTGGAAGCACCGCGGACTGCACCTGCGCGCTCGGTCCGGCCCCCCACCGCCGCGATGGGATGGTCCTGCTGGGCGTCTGGTTGCTGGCTCTGCTACGCCGGAAGGGGCGTCGATCGGAGCTCCGTTGACCGCCCCTTCATCGACCGCCGGCTGAGGCTTCAGGGTCCGGTGGCCACTGTCCGCGCGAGGCGGAAGCCGCGGCCCGCCACTCCGATCTCCGGGTCACCCGAGTCGCGGTCGGCCACCCGGCATCCCGGGGCGCCGTCGTCGTAGTCGCCGCCGCGGGCGACGCGCGTGGCGCCCGTCGTCGGTCCGGTGGGGTCGACCGAGAGGAGGGCCGGGTCGGGGTACGCGTCGTACCGATCCCAGACCCACTCCGACACGTTCCCGCTCATGTCGAACACCCCCCAGCCGTTGTCGGCGAGGGTGCCCAGCTCGTGGACCACGGTGTCGTCGCACCAGCCGACGCTGGAGAGCGTCGCCGACCCGGAGTAGGGCCCCGCGCCCGTCCCCGGCCTGGCGATGTACTCCCACTCCGCCTCGGTCAGCAGCCGGTACCCGTCGGCGGTGGGGTCCCAGGTGACGCTTCCGGGGGTGATGGAGTAGGCGGCCTGGAGCCCCTCCTGGCTCGAAAGGCTGTTGCAGAAGCCCACGGCGACGAGCCAGGAGATCCCGTGGGCGGGCAGGTCGGGGTCGCAGCCCAGGCTGCAGTCGTCCTGGGGGCGGGTGGAGACCAGCTCGTACAGGGCCTGGCCCACCTCGGTAGTCGTCACGACGATCCAGTTGGTGAGCTCGACGGGGTGCTCGACCTCGTCCAGGTCGCGGTCCGCCTCGTCCGTGGGACTCCCCATCGTGAACGACCCCGGCTCGACGCAGACCACGTCGTACCCCTCGGCGGTCAGCAACGGCGTCGACCAGTCCAGCGTGCAGGGGGGCGGAGCAGACGAGTCGTCGTCGTCGTCCGGATCGGAGTCCGAGCTGTCGTCGTCGTCGTCGGAGACGTCGTCGTCGTCGTCGTTCGACGCGCTGTCGTCGTCGTCGGGCTGGGTGTCGTCGTCGTCGGGTGGCTCGGTGGTGTCGTCATCGTCCACCGCGTCGTCATCGTCGTCGATGACGTCATCGTCGTCGGCCATGTCGTCGTCGTCCACCACGTCATCGTCATCATCGACCGGAACGGGCTCCTCCTCGCAGACTCCGGGCGAGCCGCCCCGAGGCCAGCACAACGTGCAGCCGGCGAGCAGGAGGGAAGCTCCGAGAACCGTTGCGAGGCGAAGGTGCATCAGAACCTCCCCACGAGGACGAGGCCGGCGCGGCGCGAACGTGGACCGGGCAGCACCGGGTGCACCGACAGGCTCACGGTGCGGCCCCGCGGACCGGTCGACGCCAGCACCGCAATACCCGCGACCTCGAGGCCCACCCCGACCCCGAGCAGGACCAGGCCGGAGTCGAGCCAGCCCCCGTAGTGCTCGACGTCTGAACCGTTGAAACCGAAGTTGCCGAGGAAGGACACCCCGATCGCGAGCGGGAACGCCCCGCCGACCACCAACCCCGTGCCGATCGCGGTCCGGGCCCGCCGGGATCGTTCGAGGGCCTCCTCCTCGTCGGCCTGACCCGACAGGGATGCCTCCAGCCGGCCCCTCGCCTCCTCGCCCCAGGCCACGTGCTCCGGGAACAACCCCTCGACGGCGAGGTACGCGTCGACGAAGCCCAGCGCGGCCACGAGCTCCCCCTGCTGCTCGAGCACCTCGATCCGGATCTGCTTGGCCAACCAGGTCGAGGGGCCGGGGTCGAGCTCGACCGCTCGGGTGGCCAGCCGCAGGGCCTCGTCCAGCTCCCCGCGGGCAAACGCCTCGTCCGCCTGGACCTGGACCTGGCCAGCGCGCACGGTGTCGCCGGACGGGGCGTCGGGGACAGTCGGCTCGGGCTCGGGCTCGGGTTCGGGCTCGGGCTCCGGCTCGGCCTCCTGGGAAGCAGGCTCCTCCCGCTCTCGCCCCCGGGCCGGACCGTGACCCCAGCCCTTCCGACCCGAGTTGCCATACTGCCCGTTATCGGCGCTATCCCCCCAGATGGAGTGCGACGGGGACTGCGACGACGCCGACCCGACGACCTACGACGGCGCGCTCGAGGTCTGTGACGGCCTCGACAACGACTGCGACGGCGCCGTCCCCGCCGTGGAGGACGACGGCGACGCCGACGGCGTCAAGATCTGCGAGGGTGACTGCGACGACTCGGCCATCGACGTGCTCCCCGACGGCTCGGAGCTGTGCGACGGCCTGGACAGCGACTGCGACGGGACGGTCCCCGGCGACGAAGCCGACGAGGACGGCGACGGCGTTCGGATCTGCGCCGGCGACTGCGACGACACGCTGCCGACGGTCCATGAGGGTGCGGACGAGCTGTGCGACGGCGTCGACAACGACTGCGACGAGGCGCTCGACCCCGACGAGGCGGACCTGGACGGCGACGACCACGTCGTGTGCGAGCCGGTCGAGGGGTCGGGCCTGCTCGGCGGCGACTGCGACGATGACCGCAGCACGGTCCACCCCGCCGCCGTGCAGGACTTCTGCGACGGCCTGGACAGCGACTGCGACGGAGTGCTCCCCGACGACGAACTCGACGCCGACGGCGACGGGTGGTTGCCCTGCGACGACTTCCTGGACACCGAGCCGGCCGAGGGCGTCCTGGGTGGTGGCGACTGCATGCCGGATGAGGTGACCGTCAACCCGGCGGCAGCCGAGGCCGCGTGCGACGGGTTCGACACCGACTGCGACGGCCTGTTGATCGCCGGCGAGGAGGACGCGGACGGCGATGAGCACCTCGCCTGTGATGAGGCCGACTGCGACGACGCCGACCCCGCCGTATTCATCGGTGCGGACGAGCTATGCGATGCGGTCGACCAAGACTGCGACGGCGACCTCGTCGAGGCCTGGGACGATCGAGACGACGACGGCCTGCCGGACTGCGCCGAAGAGCAGCCCAGCTTGGCGGCGGCGCCGGGCTGCGAGGCGGGCTGCTCGACCGGCGACAGGCGCTCGGGCGGTCTGCGGTTGGCGATTCCGCTGGTCCTGGTCGCCGCCCGGCGGCGTAGAGCCTGAGCGTCGGAGAGCTAGCATCTGCTGCCACGCTTCTGGCAGCAGGTGGACTTGACTGCTGCCGCTGTCCAACAGAGGGGTGCTAGCGTCACCTCGGAGGCGGGGGATGCAAGGCCAGTTCGACGTCATTGTGGAAGCACGGACCGCCGACCGAGTCGTCGGCCGCGCTTCCCGGTTCGGGTTCGAGCTCCCGTGGACGGCGCTCCGACAGGGCTCGAACTGGATTGTGAATGTCCCTCGCGGCCACAGCCTCGGACCGGACGGCAGGGGCGCGTTCGAGGTCGTGACGCAGGACGACTGGCTCCGGTTCGAGGCGGTCGTCCGAGCGGCCCTCGTGGGGAGAGACGAATGACCCTGGTGAAGCGACGAGAGTTCCAAAAGAAGAACCCCAACGCCGCGACGAAGGGGAGCCAGTTGTGGCTCCAGTTGCTGGTTGGAGAGCCGGGCAACCGGTGGCTCCTGGATGCGGAGCTGGCGAGGCACATCCCTGGGCTCGGTCCAGGGACTCTCGAGTGGCGCTCGCCGCTTGGCCCTGACTTCTCCGAGTACCGGGACGGCGCGTTCCTCCATGGGCTGGACCTGGGGCACCTGGAGGCTGCGCTCGTGCACTCCGCGAAGTCGGCCGGCTTCTGGCCGGCCCGGGGGCCGGTCTGGGATGGTCTGGCCGTGGGTCCGAAGGGGCTCAAGGTCCTCGTTGAGGCCAAGGCCCATGTCCCCGAGATCGCAGCCAGCGGGACCCAGGCCAGCAAGCCATCTCGGGCGGTCATCGACGCCGCATTCGACCAGGTCAAGCAGGCCCTGGGAGTCAAGGCCGGCGACTGGACGGGGCCGCTCTACCAGCACGCCAACCGCGTCGCCCACCTCTGGTGGCTCCGAGAGCAGCAGGACGTCGACGCGCACCTCGTCTTCCTCTACTTCATCGGCGCCGACAAGGTCGGGGGGCCAAGCTCCCGAGCCCGCTGGGAAGGGGCGATCGAGCTCGAAGAGAAGGTGCTGGGCCTCCCGAAGCGGCACCTCCTCCGGCCTTACGTCCACCACGTCTTCTTCGACGTGACGCCGCTGAAGCCATGAGCGAGTCAGGGGGAGGCTGCGCCACCGGAGGCACGCCCGCGGTCATCGAAGTGGATATCCAAGAGCAGGAGACCTGGCTGTTCTTCATCGAGGGGGGAGAGGTGCTGGGCTGCGAAGTCGTCCCCATCGGCGGTGAGACCGTGGACGACGCGATCACCGAGCACGTCCGCCGCGACGTGGGCCTCGGTATCAGCGACCGGACCGCGGAGTCGCTGAAGCTTCGCCTTGGTGGGGGCGGGCGGGTCTTCCAGGTCAAAGGACGGTGTCCGGACTCGGGAAAGCCGCAAACTGCGGGAGTCGACCCGACCGGCCTCTACTCGGCGGCGATGAACGCGCTCGCACCGGTGCAGACGGCCGTGGCGGAGCTGCGAGAGCGGTGCGAACGGCCGGACATCGGAGTCATCATGGTGGGCGACCCCA
The DNA here is from genome assembly GCA_964416435.1 of uncultured Rickettsiales bacterium. Classification (GTDB taxonomy): domain Bacteria; phylum Myxococcota_A; class UBA796; order UBA9615; family UBA9615; genus CAYQEG01. The sequence goes on along the minus strand of CAYQEG010000213.1, from coordinate 6,470 downwards.
TTCCAGGGTTGAAGTGCTTCCTGTCCAGGGGGACCGTAGAGATGCACTGACGCAGCTGGAGTTGAGGGACGAAACCGATGACCAGCGAGAACGACTTCTGGGGCGACTACGTCGGCCGTCGCGGGGAGAGGAAGGAGCGGGTCTTCGAGGAACTCGCCAAGAACGTGCCTCGATGGATCGCAGCTCCGGGTGCCACGGCTGGCGTGGTCTCCCAAGTCCCGGCTCGGCGCGGCGCATCGGGCCGAGGGGCCATCGACCTGCTTCTATTCGAGCGTGAGGAAGATCGGCCACTCCGGGCCACGGTCCTGGAGAGCAAGATGAAGTGGGAACGAGCGGCACGAGGGCAGGCCCTCTTCTACTGGTCCGACATCGTTCGGAGCCCTTCGGAGTACGTCGCCTCGATTCTCGCCGCCGTGGAGAAGGTGAGGACCAAGCGGCTCCGGCGCTTCCCCGACGCGCTCCTTGGCTCGGACGGTGAGATGACTGACGCGCTGCGGCGGGCCGGCTACGGCGTGCTGCTCGGGAACGGTAAGCGACCGGCAGAGTCCACCGAGCATGAGTTCTCCCCCGCGGAGCTGGCCCGAGAGGTCGAAAACGGGCTTCGGTCAATGAAGAAGAACGCGAAGAACGAGGACCGCTTCAGATTCCTCGGAAGCGACGAACAGTACAGCGCGATGCTCGATGAAGCAGCCGCCGCCGGCTCGGACGAAGGCGACGACACCCGATACGTTCGCATCTCGACCCGGGTCTGGCGTCAGATGCTGGCCCAGGGTTCGATGCCTGAGGTTCGACGTCCCATCCACGTCCTCTTGGGATGTGCGACCCGGGAGACCGGCACGCAGCCCCCGAAGCATGTACCCAGCGAGTTGCTCGAGCTGCTGGCTCCTGACCTAGAAGCGATCAGCAACGCACCCGACTCCTTACAGGTTGGGACCGGGCGAGTCCTCGGCGACCTGAATGGGGGGCGGTGGGCTGCCCTCCTGAGGGCTCCGGCGCGCTGACCGGACCCAACTCGCGGGCTCGGAGCACACCCTCAGGCGCCTCCGACATCCCCGACCAGCACCTCGACCAAGTCCCCGACGATCCCGTCGTCCACCAACGCCCATCCCACGACGAAGCCGTCCCACTCGATCCCCTCGTCCGTGAGCCAGGCAACGTCCCCGGCCCCGGCAACGCCCGTGCTCCCGTCTTCGAGCGGGTCGAACTCCAGGCCGTCGATCCGCGCGAGGTGGCGGACGCACCGGGCGTGGTTCCACGGGCCGGACTCGCCACCAGCAGCCTCCCCGGCCGCTTCGACGTCGGGCATCGACCGTGCGTGGCTCGCCCCACCGTCACCGCCCGGCTCCGCGGCCGGGCGGACCTCGGGCTCGGGTTCGGGCTCGGGCTCCGGCTCGGCCTCCTGGGAAGCAGGCTCCTCCCGCTCTCGCCCCCGGGCCGGACCGTGACCCCAGCCCTTCCGACCCGAGTTGCCATACTGCCCGTTATCGGCGCTATCCCCCCGACGTCAGCGAGCCCCCCTCATCGCGGCGTGACGGCATGCGATGCAGTCGTGGGCGACTGGGATGCCGTGGGCCCCAAGCGCGTCAGCCGTGGGCCCGTGCAAGCACCCGGACTGGAACCACACGGGCGCACGCAGAGCTACCAGAGCGTCCGCCCATCTCGGCACGTGCTCGGGCCGCACGAAAACGCTGACGAGGTCTGGCGGCCGATCTCGCAGGACGAGTAGATCGTGGACAACCGGCACGCCGAGGATCGTCTCGACCTCCCGGTACCGTATCGGGACCGGGAGGACTTCGTAGCCCGCGAGGGCCATGTACTCGGGTACCCAATGGGCCGCCTGCTCCCGTCGGAACTCGGGCTTGATACCCAGTACTGCAATCCGGTGGGCGTTGCGAAGCAGCGTCTCCATGGCGGCCGTTGTGAGCACCACGGAGAAGGTAGTGCCCGACCAAAGGCGTCACAGCCACGGAACCCGCACCGCCGACTGCTGTCCGAACCCCTCGCGCCCCCTGCACGAGGCCGCCGACGTGTCCGATCCGCTTCTGCCCCTGGACGCCCCGTGCGGCGAGCCGTGGAACGCCATGATCAAGGGCGACGGCAGGCGGCGCCTGTGCGCTCGCTGCGACCGTCACGTGGTCGATGTCGCTGCGCTCCCCCGTGACACCGTCGCTGCGCTCCACGCGGCCGCACAGGCCGGCCAGGACGTGCCGTGCGTGCGCGTGACTCGCTTTGGCAGCGGCGCGGCTCCACCCCGCTGCGCGACTCGTGGAACGGGGGCTGGCGTTGCGGCAGTTTCTTCGTTCTTGACGAATGGTCGAATAGACTGTCGCCGGTCCCCGTCCGACCGGACAAGAGGCGAGTTCAGGTCGTGCTGCCCCCCCGGCGCCCTCGCGCCGGTGCCGGTCGGCCCGAACCAGCCAGGGGAGGCCCGTCCCATGAGCATTCTCGAAGTCCGCAAGAACCTCAGAAAGACTCTTGGTCCCCGCACCGCCTACTTTCGACCGTGGGTTCGTCGGTTGGAGAGGAAGGAACGCCCGCTGTTCTTCCGACTGGCTCGGAACATCCGCCGCCGAAGCCTGCCGAAGATCCAGGCGCCCCTCCGCCACGGCTTCGTCTCGATCGACGACGCCATCGCGGACCGGGAGATGGTGCGCGACCACGTGCGCGCGGCGCCCTTCGCCGGGGTCCGACGCGAGACGCGACTGCAGGAGGTGATCGACATCGTCCACGCCTGCTCGGCGAACTACGACGTCTACATCGGTCGGACCTACGTCCGCCCCGGGCAGGAGCATCGCGGTCCCGCCGCCCGCTGGCGTGACCACAAGACCAACCCAAAGCGGAAGGCGAGGTTCGCCAGGGTTCTCTTCCGGTGTGACAGGGACGACATCGGGCGCAACGAGGCTCTTGCAGTAGCCTTGATCAAGACATGGGACGCCCACGGCGCGCTCTGCTGCAACAACAGTGCGCTGCCCGGGGCTCGGCAGAAGCTGTCGCGGGATCGGGTGCAACTGATCTACTTGTGCCTGACGCCGAAGCGCGCCCCTCGCCGCCGCTCGAAGACCTCTCGTCGCCACCGCTAGCGGCAAGCCTCGGGCGTCTACTCAGAAGCACCCGACCAGAACGACCTGCACACCGTCGAGCCGGCCGCCGGGACGTTCATCGTCAACCTGAAGCCGAAGCTGCCCCGCTCACGCGGACACTCACACGCCTTCGCTGTTCACCTCTCGGTGTCGCTCTTCGAAGTAGACGGGAGAGAGGTAGCCGACGGGAGAGAGGTAGCCGATGGCCGCGTGACGTCCTGCCCACGCGCTCTGGCCCGGTCCCTCGGCCATCTGCGTTCGCGGGCAATCGGGACGGGCTCGCACGCCCCAATGGGCTAGCCTTCATGCACCCACAGGGGGAGTCATGACTCGATACCATCCCGTCGCCATAGTCGTGCTGCTGTCGGCCGCCCTCGTTCTCAGTTGCGGGTCGCCGCCAGGAGGCCGCGGCGACGACGATGACGTCGGCAGCCTCGACGACGACGACAGCGCCCCCGGTGACGATGATGACAGCGCCTCCCCACCGACCTGTGGTGCGGGCGTAACGGTGTCGGGGGCATTGGCGCTGGACGACGACACCTTCCCGATCGCGGCGACGTCGGCGTCTGGGCTCACCGTCGAGGTGCTCCACAAGATCGACGTGGACCAGTATGAGGCCGGCTGCGTTTCTCGTGTCGAGGTGACCTATCAGGACGGTGGGTGCGACCTCAGCCTGACCTTCTCAGCGCCCGGCGGGGAGTTCGGCCTAACCGCGCTGAACCTATCCGCCGATAGCTTCTGCCCCAACTTCCCCGACGCCATGGAGGGGAGCTACGGACTCAGTGACGTCGGAGACATCTCCCTTGAGGGGGTTCCTCCTGACCTTCCGCTGGAAACGGGCTTGGAGGAGGAGTATTGCCTAGAGGCCACGGACTTCTCGATCCGTGGCGTCGGTAGCTTGTTGTTGATCGATTCGGGTCTGGAAAGGGGCGTCGAGGTCGATCTCGAATTCTCAGGGGACGTTCCGAGCGTCGGCTCCCCGGATGCGGAGTGTGTCGCAGACCAGGGGGACGACGACGACAGCGCAGTTGGTGGAGACGACGACGATGTTGCGGACGACGACGACGTGGGTGACGACGACGACGACGATGACAGCGGGTTGCCCAAGGACACTTTCGAGGTCGGGCTGTGCAACGACCTCGACGGCCTTGAGGACATCGTCGAGATCTACGTCGCGCCCAACGGCGGGCCGGAACTCGACGAGGTGCTCCAGGGGGACGTGGTCGAGTGGTACGCCTGCGCCTACTTGAACCTCGTGCCCGCCACGTACGCGTTCCGCATCGTGGATGAAGCGGGAGTCCAATACGGGATCAGTGGCGTGTACCTCGACAGCTACTTCGAGTACTGGTTCGACTACCTTGACGAACTCTGACCGTAGACAAGGCCGCCCCTTCGCGGCGTCGATGGCGATCTCGCCGGGGTCGTAGGTCGTCCTACCGCCGACTCAAGAACAGCCTGACGCCGAAGACGAAGATGACGACGCCAAGAGCCGAGAGCCAGAAGGCCGTAACGTTATTCGCGGCCCAGGTCAGCAGGCTGTTGCCGACGACGAAGGCCACAATCGCGAGCCCTGCGATCGCGAGGCAACCGCCTGCACCAAGATCGTCGGAAGCACGTCTCTTGGCGTAGACGGGGACCGGGCACTGGCACGCCTCCTGGCCGCAGCGTTGGCACCTCATCGCGCTCTCCCATGTCACGTCGAGCAAGTCGGACCCCAAGATGATCGGCTACGACCCGCCTTGGAGCGACCCCACCAACGGCTTCAGGACCCGCTCGACGAGGACGTCGCTGCTGGTCACCTCGACCAAGGGAACCGCAAGGACGTGTTGCTCAGTCGTGCCGCTCTCGCACGTATCCCCGGGGTCTGCGCGCCAGCTTCCGAGCGTTCCGTCGCGGTCGATGTCGAACCACGTCGCCATCCCGGACCACCAGTAGGCGGTGAACTTCTCGCAGGGCTCGGCGAACCGAAACCACCCCGCGGTCACGATCGGCTCTTCGAAGTCTCTCTCGTGCTTGTCGGGCGTGCGGGGGCACAGGATCACGGAGACGAACGCCACGCGGTGCTGGTCGTTGGGCTCGGGACGGAAGAAGCGGAACGCCATGTGTGGCAGCCAGCGACCGGGATGGTGGATGGACGCCGTACCGTAGGAGAGCGCGACCGAGCCACAGAGCGGTTCGAAGCCCCGCTCCTCGTCGGTGAGCCAGCCCTCCGCGGTCTTGAGAAGGAGCGCCACCTCGCCGTGCAGCGTCGTCACGCTGCGAAGCGCTTCGTAGATCTGTCGCCCGTTCTTGTTGCTCATGGTCACCCCCCGAAGGTCCAGGCCGGCATGGCCTCCGCCTGGAAGTTGTAGGTCTGCTCGAAGTCGAAGCTGGGCGCGATCCTCGGGATGCTGATCCCCTTGAAGCGCTCCAGACCCCAGCGCCGAAGGCACTTGGCAGCGTCGCGGGCGTGGCACTCCATCGGAGTCCGCTCTTCGCCCGCGGCCGCGGCGAGGATCGGGGGTAGGTCCCGCCAGGACACCCACCACATCGGGGACGCCGCGCGCCCGTCGGCCTGCAGAGCGGCCGCGGAGCGGCGCAGGTCGTCGACCGGCAGAGCGAGGTGGGCGGTCAGGTAGATGATGCCCACGTACTCCGCCCCCTGGCGCTCGGCCACGAGCCGACCGTTGATCACCTGCCGCGCAAGCTGGTCGCGCTCCCCCTCGCCGCTCTTGGGGCTGCGCCACTTCGCCTCGATCACCACCATGCGGCGGCGTCCATCGAAGCCCGTCAGCGTGAGCACGACGTCAGGCTCGGCGCCGTGCGGCGCCTCGTCCTCGTTCCACCACGGCCAGAAGTCGACCTCGACCGCTTGGGTGCTGAGCAGGAGGTTGGGGACGGCGGCCCCAACGTCGCTTCGAGCGAGCCGCAGGAAGGGAACCACGCCGACGTCTACTGGAAGGTGTTCGAGAACGCCGAAGACGACGCTGGTCAGGAGGTCCTCGGCGCCCTCGACCCGACGACTGACCTTGCCGTGAAGGATGGCAGCGAGCATACGGCACGGTACCAGTGCGGGGTGCGCCGGCTAGCGCGGCGGCAGCGCGACTTCAGCGGTCGAACTGGTAGTTCGCGAAGGGGTCTTCCGACTCCTTCAGCGTGGCCCAGTCGAACGAGTAGCGTTCCTCTTCCGCCCAGCCCTGCGGCGGGCGGATTCCGAAGACTGAGTGGTCCTGCATGACCCACCCGTCGTCGTCGCTGCTGTGGCTCTGCACGACCGTGTTGGACTGGAACATCAGCACCTCGAACTGGGCGTAGAGCAGCGCTGCCAGTCCGCAGACTCCGTGCAGAACGTTGTCATCGATTCCGTCGTCCCTGGGCGGACGGAACCGAGGGCGTCCTGCTGAGCCCCCA
>CAYQEG010000212.1:0-13488 GCA_964416435.1 uncultured Rickettsiales bacterium | reverse complement strand
CCCCATGGACCGGATGCGTCCGATCCCGTTGTTGCTCCTCGTCGTGCATTCCCGGATGCATCTCCTCGTCGCGCCTTGGCCTCGGACACCCCGGTCTCACGGGGCTCCGGTTCCAATGCGCTACAAGCTCCTAGATCAGCCGCTGCGCGGAGGCGCAGTCGCCCGATCCCGGTGCTATCTTCGCTGCGATGAGGGTCACTCTGGTCGCCACGCCCATCTGGGCGATGAAGACGCCTCCCCTGACGATCTCGTACCTCGCAGGGTGGCTGGATCGGCACGGCCACGACGTGCGGCAGCTCGACTGGAACATCGAGCTGTTCCACCACGCCAGCGACGAGCTCAAGGAGTACTGGGACCGGACCCACCTGCACAAGTGGCAGGACCCCGAGCGCTACGCCGCCGAGATCGAGCCGCGCATCACGGCGCCGAGCATCGACGCCTACGTGCGACGCATCCTCGCCGACTCGCCGCAGCTGGTCGGCATCTCGACCTACTCCATCGAGGCCACCAAGCACCTCGCCCGCAAGATCAAGGAGGCCGACCCGAGCGTGTTCGTCGTCGTCGGCGGGCAGGTCTGCGACCCCGGCTTCTACGGCTACAACCTCGCCTGGTCCGGCCACATCGACCTCGTCGTGCACGGCGAAGGGGAGGGGCCGCTGCTGGACATCATCGCGGCGCTGGAAGCGGGCTCCCGCGAGTTCTCGGGGATCCGCGGCCTGCTCATCCCCCACGGCGCCGGCGGGGTGGAGGACACCGGCCTGCGGCCGCCCATCCCGAAGATGGCGGACCTGCCGTGGCCGTCGTTCGAAGACCTGCCGATGGACTACTACACGGCGATGACGGCGCCGCCGTACGAGCCGTCGCGCTGTGTGTCGACGCTCATGGCCCGCGGCTGCGTGCGCAAGTGCGACTTCTGCCTCCAGGCCGAGATCTGGCAGAGCTTCCGGTACCGCGACGCCCAGGACATCTACGACGAGATGGCGGCCTACGTGGAGCGGTACGGGCTGGCGAGCTACCACTTCAACGACCTGCTCATCAACGGCAACGTCCGCCAGCTCGACAAGCTCTGCGACCTGCTCATCGAGCGCCCCCTCGGGGTCACCTGGGGCGGTAACGCGATCGTCAGCCGCACGCTCAAGAAGGGGCTGCTCGCCAAGATGCGGGAGGCCGGCTGCGAGTTCATCGGCTTCGGGTTCGAGTCGTTCAGCACGCCGGTGCTCACGGCGATGGGCAAGAAGTACGACCAGGCAGAGGTCGGACGTCTGCTCCAGGACATGCACGACGTCGGCATGCGCTTCTTCAGCAACCTGATCATCGGCCACCCCGCCGAGGGGCGGGCGGAGTTCGCCGACACCATCCAGTTCCTCATCCGGCACGCCCACCTGTTCACGGAGGCGCCGACGAGCTCGCTGCTCATCGTGCAGAAGAACACCCCCATCCACCGCGCCATCGACTACTGGGGCATCGAGATGGAGGAGGGCGACGCCCTCGGCTGGTGGCTCAAGGACGGCAGCAACACCCTGGCCGAGCGCAAGCGGCGGGCCCAGGTGATGAACTTCTTCTACGAGTCGCTGTTCGACGTCGGGATCAAGATCACCGACATCGACACGGAGGCCGAGCTGCTCGACGTCGACGAGGACGTGATCCCGAGGACCGCGCAGGCGAACTGACTGATTGCGGAAACCAGGTTTCTAGACCGCTCCTCCTCGCCCCCGCGGCCCGATCTCGGCGTCGCTCCTCGGTCACAAGGGAGCGAGCCGGGCTGGGGACCGGGGGGTTCAACGAGCCAGGTCGACCTCGAACCCGCCCCCCAGGCGGGGCACGGCGATCGCGCGACCGGGGTGGGGCTCCCATCGCAGTCGCAGCATCCCGGGCTCGCAGACCTCGTGCACCGTCGCCAAGACGCCGGCCCGCCGGAGCGCCGAGGACAGGTGGCCGGGCCACGGGGCGGTGGTCTGCACCCGCGGCGGGATCACCGGGACCACCGGCACGCAGACCGCGTCACGCTCCGAGCCCCGCACCCGCTCGACCGCGGCGTGCAGGCCGAGGTCGTCGTCGACCGGCGCGCGGAGCCAGGCCTGCGGCTCGCTGGGCGTCACCGCCGCGACGAAGGGGGGCAGCGAGGGCGGCGGCGAGGTCGACCGCAGGACCAGCCAACCTCCGCCGAGCACGGCGATCGCGGCGACAGCGAGGGGTCCGCGAGGGCCGAGGCGAGCCACCCCCGCCGCCGCGAGCAGCGCCAGCGCGGGGGCCGCCGGCACGAGCAGCCGGGGATACTTGAGCACCACCAGGTCGAGCAGGAGCAGGCTGCCCAGGCCCCACGCCAGGGCGAGGACGGCGAGGGCTCGGGCCGGCCCCGGCCGGGCGAGCGCGACGGCTCCCACGGCGGCGGCGAGACAGAGCGCCGGCCCCCCGGCGAGGCGCCACGCCACGGCCGGGTAGAACGCGAGGTGTTCGAGGCCGGCCAGCCGCCCCGCGCCCAGCCCCCACCCGGCGCTGCCGAGCCCGTAGGCCTGCTCGCCGGCCCAGCGCGGCGCATACCAGGTGGCCGCGAGGACCAGCCCGACGCCCCCCGCGAGCAGCCACCACCGGCGGTCGGCGGTGCGACGCACCAGCAGCAGCAGCGCGAACGGCAGGTACAGCACCGCGGTCTGCTTGAGGAGCAACCCCGCGGCGAGGGCCACCCCCAGGGTGACCGCCCGGCGCGCGTCGGGCTCCTCGCTCAGCCTCACCGCGGCGAGCACGCACAGCGCGACGGCCGCCATCAGCGGCGCCTCGACCATCCAGTGCCGGGCGAGGGCGACCGGGAGCGGCAGGAGGGTGACCCCGATGAACGCGGTCGCCTCGGCGTAGCCCCCGGCCCGGCGGGCGACGCGCCCGGCCGCCCAGGCCGCCACCAGGACCGACAGCAGCAGCACCGCCCGCGCCGACGCCTCGGTCGGCGCCTCCGCCCCCACCGCGCACCACCACAGGCCGGTCAGCCCGAAGCCTGGCGGGTAGGCGCCGACCCCCTGCCCCAGCGCGGCGGCGACCCCGAAGAGGTCCAGCCCCCGGCACGCCGTCGCCACCGCCTCCACCGCCTGGAGGGCGGCCAGCTCGTCGCCGTCCGAGGGGAGCCGGTCCCGGCTCAGCCAGGCGACGTTCCCCGCCAGCCAGGCGAGCGACCAGGTCACCAGGAGGCGCGGCGTCCAGCGACTCTCGGGGGCGGGCTCCACGGCGGCATCATCGCACCGTCGCCGGCCGCGGTCGGCCCCGCCATCACTGACGTCATTTACCGCTTTACTCGACGGTTCGCACCGCGTAGTAACGTAGAGAGGTGGGCCCGTCTGAAGGATCTGGGGACGGCGGGCGTCCAAGCACAGGAGCCGCTGCCCCCAGCCGGCCACTGACGACGGGTGCTGACTTGAAGAGACTCGCGCCGCTGAAGACGCTGCTGCTGTTGCTGATCGCTGGGCTGGGGGTCGGCTGCTCCTGCGCCGACGACCCGATCTCGGAGACGGACACGGAGGCCGCCGAGGCCGACGCCGCCGTCGTCGCCGAGCTGCTCGCAGAGCCCTCCGCCCCCGAGCCGCCGCCCTGGGTGGACACCGACGTCGAGGTCGCGAGGGGCACGACCATCGCCAGGATCCTGCAGGACGAGGGGCTGGACTACGGCGACGTGCTCGCCCTGGTCGAAGCGTCCAAGGAGGTCCACAACCTCGAGAAGATCCGCGCCGGTGAGGTCATCACGGTCCGCAAGGACGCCGACGGAGCGTTCGTCGGCCTGCTCTACCCCCTCGACCGCTACGGCGAGGAGCGCATGGTCGTGCTGCACGACGCGGACGGCGGCTTCCACGCCAACACGGTCGCCCGCGACGTGGAGCGGGTGCCGGTCGCCAAGGCGGGGGTCATCACGAGCTCCCTGTGGGCCACCGTCACCGGCATGGGGCTCGAGTGGGAGACCGCCGCGGCGCTCGGCGGCATCTTCGAGTGGGAGATCGACTTCAACTCCCAGGTCCGCGAGGGCGACGCCTTCCGCATGATCGTCGAGGAGGTCCGGGACAAGGCGACGGGCGAGCTGCTGCGCCACGACCGGGTGCTCGCGGCCGAGTTCCTCACCGCCGCCGGCGCCTCCTTCGTCGGGTTCCGCTACGAGGACAGCGACGGCCGCGTCGGCTACTTCAACGCCGAGGGGATGAGCAGCAAGAAGATGTTCCTGAAGTCGCCGCTGAAGTTCTCGCGCGTCAGCTCGGGCTTCGGGCGGCGGTTCCACCCGGTGCTCAAGAAGTGGCGCGCCCACAACGGGGTCGACTACGCCGCGCCGCGGGGCACCCCGGTCCGCGCGATCGGCCGCGGCACGGTCAGCTACTCCGGCACCAAGGGCGGCTACGGCAAGCACGTGCGGGTCAAGCACAGCGGCAAGTACGGCTCGTCCTACTCCCACCTGTCGCGCATCTCGGTCCGACGCGGCTCGGTGGTCGAGCAGGGACAGGTCATCGGCTACGTCGGCAGCACCGGCCTGGCCACCGGGCCGCACCTGCACTTCGAGTTCTACGTCAACGGCGCCTACACCAACTTCCTGCGCCAGCAGTTCCCGCGCACCGAGCCGATCTCCGACGGGGAGCGGCCGGCGTTCGAGGCGCTCCGCGACGAGCTCGCCCCCAAGCTGGCCGCCATCGCCGTGCCCGGCACCCCGGTCGCCCGCTCCGAGGGGGACGACGAGCAGGACGGCGCCGGCCTGGCCGAGTAGCAGGCCCCTCCGCGCCCCTCGCGCGCGAGCGCCTCGCTGCTACCCTGCGGCCCGATGCGCAGCAAGCTCCCGGTCGTCGCCTTCGCGACCCTCGCCGTCGCCGTCGCGGTCGCCGCGCCCGGGCCCGAGCGGCCGGTCTGGAGCCTCGTCTCGATCACCAACGGGCCGGACGTGCCGACGGCCCTGGCCGGCCTGGACGTCGACGTCGAGGGGGGCGCCGCCGACCAGCTGCACGTGATGGCCCGACCCGCCGATGTCGCCGAGATGCGCGCCCGCGGGCTGACCGTCCAGGTCCTCGCCGAGGACACCCAGGCGCTGCGCCCGGCGGAGTCGGACCGGGCCCGGGGGCCCGCCTACCACGCGCCGGACGACGCCACCTGGTCGCTGCGCGCCATCGCGGACACCTACCCCGAGATCGCGCGGACGCTGGACGTCGGCCGCTCCTGGGAGGGCCGAGAGCTGACGGCCCTGCTGCTCACCGACCAGCCGTGGACCCGCGAAGAGGACGAGCCGTCGCTCCGCCTGCTCGGCGGCCACCACGGCGACGAGTGGTCCAGCAACGAGGTCTCCCTCGACCTGTCCTGGTCCCTCGCCGAGCGGTACGCCGCGGGCGACGCCGCGATCGTCGACCTGATCGACCACAACGAGATCTGGATCGTGCCGATCGTGAACCCCGACGGCGTGGTCGCGTTCACCCGCCGCAACAGCCGCAACGTCGACCTCAACCGCAACTACGCCTACCAGTGGGACGACGGCAGCGCCGCCGGCGACCACCCCTTCTCGGAGGTCGAGACCGCCGCCATCCGGGCGCTCTCCATCGCCCGCTCCTTCCACCACTCGCTGACGCTCCACAGCGGCGCGACCAACCTCGGCTGGGTCTGGAACTTCACGACCGACGACACCCCGGACGAGGCGTGGATGGAGGACATCTGCACCGCCTACGACGAGCGGACCACCCAGGGCGGCTTCTGGGTCACCAACGGGGCGGACTGGTACATCACCCACGGAGACACCAACGACTGGTCCTACGGCGTGCGCGGCGGCCACGACTACACGCTCGAAGTGACGCTGGACAAGGCGCCGCCGCCCGAGCAGATCCCCGAGTTCCAGGGCTACCACACCGGACCGTCGATCGACTTCCTCGTCGATGGCGCCACCGCCGGCGTCCGGGGCCGCGTGACCGACCCGGAGGGGCGCGGCCTGGAGGCGTGGGTCGTCGTCGACCAGGCGCCCTGGCCGAGCCACTCCGACCCCGAGACCGGGGCCTACGCCCGGGCCCTGCTGCCCGGCGACGTGACCTTCACCGTCGGCTCCCCCGGCTTCGCAGAGGTGACCAGCACCGCCACGGTCGTCGACGGGGCGCCGGCCTCGGTCGACGTGGTGCTGGAGCCGCTCGGCGCCGCCGACGTCGACGAGTTGTTCGACGCCGAGGTGCCGGCCGGGGGCGGCGAGGTGACGGTCTGCGGGCCGGCCGCCGAGGGCCTCGGCGCGGGGGACGTGCGGCTGGTCCGGGGCGGCTGGACCGGCGAGGTCGAGCTGCCCTTCGAGACGAAGGACGGCTGCGTCATCGCGGACGTGGACCCGGGGTCGCTGCCCCTGGAGCCCTGGCAGCAGTCCGGCGAGTGGACGCTCCTGCTCGGCGACGACGAGCCCGCGGCGCTCCCCCTCGCGGTGCTGATCGCGGACGACGACCTGAGCGGGATCCCGGTCAAGGCCGAGGTCGATCCGCTCGACGGCACCGCGTACCGACTCGACGTGCTGGGGGTCGACCTTCCCCGCGGCGCCCTCATCCGCCTCCGAGGCCCGCAGGGCCAGCGGGCCTGGCCGGTGGAGCGGCTGACCGACGACGAGCCCGGCCGCATCTCGGCGGTCATCGACGCCGCCGACCTGGCCGACGGGACCTGGTCGCTCCGGTTCTTCGGGCGGGGCGAGCACAGCTACCTGGCGGACATCCTGGACGTCGACGGCGAAGACATCACCGCCTACGACCCCGAACCGCCGACGGATCCCACCCCCGACGACGATGACGACGACGCCACGGACGCCGCCGACGCCGTGGTGCTGGCCGACGACGACACGGCCGCTACCGACGACGACGACGACGCGGTGGTGGACACCGACCCGCAGCTCGTGGGAACCGGCTGCACCTGCGCGGCGTCCTATAGAGCGGGACCCTCGGCGGGCCTGGCGCTTGCGCTGTTGCTGCTGCCGCTGTATTCCCGCCGCCCGAGGAGAGCGCACCGCACATGAAGCACCGCAAGGCCCTCGCTGCGACCCTGACGACGGGTTCCGTGGCGATCCTGCTCCTGCTGTTCACGCCCAGCTGCCAGTCCGACGGCCCGACGTTCACCGAGGCCGTCGAGACCGTCTACACGCACTGCGACGCGGACAAGATCAAGTTCCGCACCGCGTCCAAGGGGCTGCAGCTGGCCTTCAAGCCGTGCGGCAGCAACAACTTCGTCCACTTCGCCTGGTCCCCGGACGGCCTGAAGGTCTACTACCAGGCGAGCCAGGGCGGCTGGGTCCGCAAGGACACGGGCGAGAATTTCCGCCTCCGCATCGGCGCGCCCCGGGCCCGCCCCGCGTGGCTCAACGCCGAGATGCTCGCGTACCCCGACAGCACCGGCGGCAAGATCGGCGTCTACCAGGTCGGCGCCCACGTGCTGAACCTGCTCGAGCTCGACCAGGTCGAGCCGGAGCAGCTGACCCGGGGCAAGGCGGCCGACGACCTGCTCTACCTGGCGTCCGAGACGCCCGGCGGGGTGCAGGACATCTACCGGATGGCGGTCAACACCGCCGAATCGGAGAAGGCCTTCCTGTGGATGGAGTACGGCGTCGAGTCGTTCACCTACGCCCACGAGGTCGACATCGTCTGCTACCGCGAGATGGCCGCCAAGGACGTGGTCTGCGCCCGCGGTGAGGATGGCGAGGAGATCGTGCGCGTCGCCGACCGCAAGCGGGGCGGCGTCAGCCGCGACGGCCGCTACCTGGTCACCGAGGGGGACGGCGCACCCGTGCCCGTCGTGCCCGAGGGCGAGACGCTGCCCGACTGGATCCCGAAGGAGGTCATCCCCCCCGCGCTGTGGATCCGCGACCTGGAGACCGGCAAGGAGGTCCTCTGGGAGGGTGTGCACGGCGACCAGTTCCAGTGGTACGACGCCGCGACCTACTACGGCTCGTTCATGTTCTGGGGCGTCGACGGCGTCGAGCTCAACCGCAACGTCGCCCTCGTGGACCTGCGCAGCTACATGAAGGGCCAGGGCTGGGAGGTCCCCCTCCCCCAGGTCGTGCAGCCCACGCGCTGATCGATCAGGGGGGGTTGGAGCGGAGGGCGGAGCGGACCCGACGCAGCGCGCGGTCCTCCCCCTCCAGGGGCGCCGGCCAGGCGTCTCCGTCGCGGCAGGCGCGCACGTGGCCTCCCTCCGCGCGGTGGTCCATGCAGACGAAGCAGGGCCCGACCTGCGTGCCCTCGGGATCTCCGATGGCGCCGCCGATCCAGCAGTTGCTGCCGAGCCGGGCGTCCCAGAAGCTGAGCCGCATCTCGAACGACAGGATCCGCAGGTCGTAGCGACCACCGAGGTACTCGCGGTAGCGGCCGACGGCGCCCATCAGGCGGCTCAACTCGGTCATGTCCAGGGGCGCGCCGGACTGCACCGCGTCGGCCAGCGGCTCCCCGCGGCGATCGGTCTCCGGCACGTACAGGATGATGCCGCCGGCCTTGTCGACGTCGTTCCAGACGACCTCGAGGGCGACCGAGTCGGCGCTCAGCTCCCGGCCCAGGTCGACGGCGAGGCGGTCCAGCGCCTCCTCGTCACCGAAGAAGCGGGCGTACAGCGCCGACAGTCCCTTGGGGGTGTAGTGGATGACCGGCACGTGCCCGGTGGCCGGGCCGGTGGCGTCATCGTCGTCGCCCGCGGAGCCGGGCGGCGGGGTCTGGGGTTCGGGGGTCGGCTCGGCCGGCCCGTCACCACCCGAGCAGGCGGCGAGCAGCGCCGCGAGCAGCAGGGTGGTCAGGCGGCCATGAATCAGACGAGCCCACGCTTGCGGCGAACCTCGTCCATGACGCGGCGGTATTCGATGTCCCACTTCTCTGTCCCGGGGCGCATGTTCTTCAGCCGTCCGCGGACCTCGCGGTCCAGGTCCGCCTCTTCGATCAGGTGCTTGCGGAAGAGGCGCATCAGCGTGCGCTTCATCTTGCGGTCCTCTCCGAAGACCTCCTCGACGAAGCGGCTGATCATGAAGTTCTCGATGATCTGCCCGATGATCCAGCGGATGCCGTCGTCCCCGGTGGGGTGACCGCGCTTGTCGGCGAACTGGGACTTCACCCGACCGAACTGGTCGTAGGTGATCTGGTTCGCCTCCATGAACTCGCGGGTCTCCTGGACGACCCGCGACTCCTGCCGCAGGTACTCCTCCATGATCGCCTTGAGGTCTTCCTCGGCGTCGGCGTTGGCCCCCTCCTCGACGACGATGTCTCCGTCGAGGACGAGGGTGGCGATGATGTCTTCCGCGATCCGCGGAATCTGGGAGCGATACAGGCGCATGGGGGACCTTGCGTTACCGGCCGTCGGCCAGGGTCAGAATCGGAACTCGAAGCCGCCGCCGACGCGCAGCTGGGAGAGGCGGTATTCGAGGTGCTTGGCGTCGTAGCCTTCGGTCGCCTTGTTCAGCGGAGCTTCCTTGACGAGCACGTTGTGGTAGCCGAGCTCGATGGTGAAGCGGAAGACCTCGGACAGGTTGAGGTGGAAGCCTCCGTACACCTCGCCGCCGACCTCCGGCCCCTGGTCGGCCCAGGGGTCGACGTTGTCCGGATCGAAGGGGTCGTTCTCGCTGTTGTTGATCAGCACGAACTCCTGCTCGGTGATGTCCGAGTAGGTGTAGACCCAGGCGATCATGACGCCGCCGCCGACGAACGGCTGGAAGATGCGGAAGAACTGGAGGCTGGGGATCGTCAGCTCGTAGTTGCCGCCGATGCTCAGCGCGTAGAAGGCGACGTGCGTCGGCCGGCGCTGCGGCTGCATGAACGTGGTGGCGCTCGGGTCCGCGTCGGGGTTCGTCCCGTCCACGGTGGTGTTGCCGTTGCCGTCGGTGACGAGCGGCTCGCGCCAGGTGTAGTCGACGCCGCCGGGGTGGCCCGACGGGCAGAGCGGGTCGGAGCCGACGCCGCCTCGATTGACGCACTCGTTGCCGCGGTTGTACGAGCCGGTGAACGCGATCTTCATGCCGATGCCCATGAAGAAGTCGGTGGTCAGCGGCACGGTGAGGCCGGCGCCGAACTTCAGGGCCGCGTGATCGTCGATGGAGGGGTTGGCGCCCCAGGCGCGCAGGCCCAGGCGGAACCAGCGGTGCTCCTCCTCCCAGACCTCGAACGCGTTGCGTCCCTGCCAGGGCTTGTCCCCGTCGGCAGTCTCCTCGTCACCGGCGCCTTCGCCGTCGGCGAGGGCCGCGGCGGGCGCGAACAGGAGCGCGGCGAGGAGCGCTGAGACCAGGACTTGCAGGCGTTCACGGGACATCGTCACCACCTCCGTCCCCGGCGGGCGCCGAGGCGGGGCACCTCTAGCACGAAGGCATCGGCCATTTCCAGCGCCGCGCGCGTGCGCGGGTCAGGTGATGGTGTCGAACACCGCGTCCAGCTGCTCGACCGTCAGCGGATGCTGCGGCCCGGCGCCCTCTGGGAGGTCCTCGTAGCTCAGGTTCTGGGGCACGAAGTTCGCGCGGATCTTGCGACGCAGGAACTCGCGAACGGCCGCGTCGGCGTCCCACTCGCGGGCGCCGGCCGGGCGACCGAAGCGATGGAGGTCGAAGAAGACGTCCCGGTACTTACGGCCGACGGCGACCTCGCTGTCGAGGTCCCCTTCGGGGCCCACCCAGAAGTAGACGTAGTCGCGGAACACGAGCCCGAAGTCCGGCCGGCGCACCCGCAGCCGCTCCTTCTTCGGCTTGGGGGCGTCGGACGGGTGGAGCGGGGTCGTGATGACGTCGTCGGCGCTGGGCCCGGGGGTCGGCGCCTCCGCGGCGAGCTGCTCCAGCTCCGCGATCCGGTCGGCGAGATCCTCCTCCAGCTCCCCGAGGAGCGAGGGAGCACGCTCGACCCCGTGGGCGGTGATCTCCGTCGGGTCCGGCTCGGTCTCGATCGCCTCGACGGGGCCGGTCGGGTCGGTGAGGTCTCCGCCGTCCCAGCCCGGCGCCGGCCCCAGGTCCAGCCCGGGCGGGTCGGCCGGCGCGTCGGCGGCGGCCGAGCCGGTGTCGGCCTCGTCCCCCCAGCCCCAGTCGAAGGAGCCGGACAAGCCGCCGCTGAGGTCCTGGCCGGGATCACCGAGATCCGCGAGCGGCTCCGCGAGCAGCGAATCGCTCAGCCCGAGCCCCAGGCGATGCTCCGCCTCGGTCACGCCGCCGAGCTGCATGTCATCGAACTCACCCTCGCCCGGGAGGTTGATCGCGGCCGCGGGCAGCGGCTCCGGCTCGGGTTCGGAGGCGCCGGCGGCGGGCACCCGGAAGCCGCGCGAGTCCGGGTCGCGGCTCCCGCCGGGTCGACCCCGACGCAGCGCGGGCTGATGGCGCTCCTTGTCGTGCACCCGGTCGAGGAACGTCGCGAACTCCTCGGGCCACATCAGGAGGTACTCGTAGACGCCCCCGGCGGCGGCGAAGTCGTTGAGGCTGTCGGCCGACTCGACCCGCCGGACGAGCACGATGCGGCCGGTCGCGGGGTCGTCGAAGATCGCCTGGAAGCGGTAGTTCTTCATACCGACCTTGCGGCCCGCGATGCGCCCGTCCGGCTCGGCCTTGCTCCACATCGGCAGGCCCTCGATCCGCACGGCCTGCACCACCTCGCGGAACGTCGCCGCGTTGGAGAGCATGCCGCGGTTGTCGAGACGGCCGCCGGCGACCCGGGCGCTGAACACCTGGAGCGGGTCGTACTCCTCGACGACCGACGCGGTGACCGCCGACGGGCCGGGCGGCACGACGAACCGGCGGGCGAGCTCGACCGGCGTGCCGACGGGGTGGTCGGCCGTGACGTCCTCCTCGCCGACCCCTCCAGCCGGGATCGCGACCTCGACCAGGTCCCCGGTCCCAAGCCCCGCTCGGAGCTGCACCGCGAACGGGTTGCCGCGCTGCTCCAGCCACGGGAGGGCGCGGACCTCTCGGCGCTTCTCGAACTCACCCCGGAACAGGGCGACGTAGCGCAGCGCGTCGAGCGCCCGGGGGAAGACGTCGATGAGGCGGCCGCGGCTGAACAGTTCGGGCTGGCCGCGCATCATCCCGACGGTCCGTCGGACCTGGGTCAGGTGCCGGACACAGAGGGCGGCGAAGTCGGGATCGGCCTGCTGGTCTCCGCCGAGCAGCTCCTCGGCGGTGGTGACGAAGCCGCCCATGTCGAGCACCACGACGGTGCCGTGACGGCGCCGATCGTGCACCTCCGTCTCCGAGGACAGGTCGGTCGCGACGACGCTGCGGCGCAGGGCGCGGCCGTCGAGCTGCAGCCGACCGGACTCGTCCCGGGTCAGCGGTCGGAGGAAGCCCCGGAGCGTGTTGAGGAAGTCCCAGCGGAGCACGTCCCGCAGGACCGAGACGAACGGCCCGACGCGGGCGTCGATCGCGCCGGGCGCCTTGAGCTGCTTGAGGAGGTCCTTGTCCAGGCCGAGCCGCCGGGCCGACCGGCTGACCCCCAGCGCCTCCAGGTGGGACATGAGGTACCGGGCGCACGGCGGCTGGAGACACATCAGCCACGCCACCCGCTGCGCGAACTCCTCCGTCTCGGGGCCGCCGCCGACCGCGCCGAGCTCGGCCAGGTCGAGCCGCCCGGCCTTCTCGAGCAGCTCGTCGGTGGCGAACCGCCGGACGAACCAGGCCTGCTCGGGGGTCGCGTCACCCCGGCTCCGCGCCGCGTACGCGTCCGACGCGACCGCTCGCAGGAGCGAGCTGAGGGCCGACCAGTCGGCCGGCGGCATGGCGAGCTCGCGCACGCCGAACGCCTCACGCAGATCGAAGAAGCTGTACAGGCCGTCCGGCTTCTCGGTGAAGGCGAGCCGGTTGCTCACCATCGCCCGGTAGACCGGGCTGCTGTAGGCGTCGCCGAGCACGTCCGCGGTCGACCGCACCGCGAAGTCGTTGCGCGCGAACAGCGCCCGGAGCACCCGCCGCTTGACCGTCGCGTGCCGCGCCGGATCGCTGCCCTTGAGTCGGAGCAGCTCGACGAGGTACCGCTCGCCCTTGGCGGCGCCGCGGGGGGCGTGCTTGCGGATGGCGTCGCCGACGCCCTTCTCGTGGTTGAGGAGCGCCGCGACGATGCGGCTCAGCTCCAACCAGATCACCACGTCGAGCCGCAGGTGGCTGCCGTGACTGAGCGAGCGGATGAGCAGGTCGGTCAGGCGGCGGACATACGGGTCGTCCGAAAGGCCGCTGGCGCTGAGCGCGTCCAGGTCCTCGACGTGGTCGGGATCGGCGAGGCAGCGACCCAGCTCCGCCACGACGAGGCGGTGCAGGTCGACCAGGAGCTCGGGGCTGGACACGAGCGGGTAGCCGAGGGCCGCCCGGTGCTTCGTGGTGTCCATGTACTCGATGTAGACGAGCGGCGGGACCGCGCGGCCGACCGCGGGCAGAACGTCATCCAGAGACTGCCGCCCCAATAGGAAGCGGCAGGCCTGGACCACGGCATCGGTGCTGTCGGTTCGGTACAAGGTGGAGGTTCGCCCTTCCCCCAAGTTGTGAGGCCCGTGTAAGAACCCTCGTTCCGGGCGCGTCGGGCAGCCGTCGACTCG
>CAYQEG010000211.1:0-13511 GCA_964416435.1 uncultured Rickettsiales bacterium | reverse complement strand
GGACGACGACGACGTGGGGCCGGACGACGACGACGTGGGGCCGGACGACGACGACGTGGGGCCGGACGACGACGACATCGCGCCCGACGACGACGACGTGACCCCGGTCTGCGACGACGACAGCTTCGAGGCGAACGACCAGCAGGGCGCCGCGGCGACCCTCAACCACGGCGAGCACGGCGGGCTGCGCCTCTGCATGGGCAGCGACGACTGGTACGAGGTCTGGTTCAACGAGGGCGACGAGGTGGAGCTGGAGGCCTGGTTCGCCCACGCCGACGGGGACCTCGACATGTCCCTGCACACGCCCGACGGCAGCACGATCTTCGTCGCCGAGTCCGCCGACGACGACGAGGAGCTCGAGTTCGTCGTGCCGTTCGACGGCTTCCGCTACCTCAGGGTCTACCTGTACGACGACTTCGGACCGGACGACGGCGTCGACTACACCCTGTCGGTCGGGGTCGAGTAGGGCGCCGCCCTACTGGCAGGGGCCGCAGTCCCCCGGACAGGAGTTGCAGTCCTCGGGCGGCTCGCACTTGTAGTTGCCGCAGCAGTCGCCGCAGTCCGACGGGCAGGAGTTGCAGTCCTCGGGCGGCTCGCACTTGCGGTTGCCGCAGCAGCCGCCGCAGTCCGCCTCGCACGTGTTGCAGTCCTCGGGGGGTTCGCAGGCCCCGTTGCCGCACTCCGCCGCCGACGTCAGCTCCAGGCCCGCCAGGTAGGCGTCTTCGGCCGCGGCCGTCGACGTCTCCGCCGCTGGCGCGGTCACCTCGACGTCGGCTACCGGCGCCGGGGTCGGAGGGGCGCAGGCCACCAGGAGCAGCAGGAAGCAGGGGACGAGAACGCGACGCATGGGCAACCTCCTCGCCCAGGTTACGGGGTGCGACGCCGTCGCGGCACCACCAACCCGATCGCGCCGAGCCAGCCGAGCACCTGGAGCACCAGGAGCGTCGTCCCCCACCGCGGCGCGTAGCGCATCAACACCTCGGTGCTGCCCGCCGGCACCGGCACCGCGCGGACGAGCCCGTTGGCCCGCACGACGGTCGCGGGCGAGTGGTCCACCATCGCCCGCCACCCCGGGTACCAGGCGTCGTTGACGATCACGACGCCAGCGGGGAGGTCGTCCGGGAGCTCGATGCCGACCCGCTCCGGCTCCAGCGAGAGCTCCAGCGGCACGGCGCGGCCGGCCCCCCGCGCCAGCGGCGGCTCCAGCGGGGCCTCGAGGACGGCGACCATCGCGGGCGCCACGGCCCGGGTCCGCTCCAGGGCGGCGGCGCGGTCGGCCACCTCCTCCACCCGGTCGGCGGGCACGAACCAGGCCGCGGGCACCGGCTCGGGGAGCTCGATGACGCCGTCTCCCAGGTCCCGCGCGCCCTCGATGGCGAGGAGCTCGTCCGGCGGCGGCAGGAAGTGTCGGTCCCAGCCGTGGATGAAGTGGGGGCCCGTCAGCGCGTACTTCACGGACAGCTGCTCGGCCATCCGGGGATGCCCCCGGAGCGACGCGATCGTCCGCTCGAAGGCGGCCAGCTGCAGCGGGTCCTGGTAGCCCCGCAGGTCCCGTCGGGCCAGGCGGGTGCCCGAGCGGCAGGAGATCCCGAACTCGTCGAGGTAGCGGAACCGGGTCTCGGTGTCGGGCGCCTTGTCCAGCGCGGCGAGGTCCAGCCCGGGGTGGTCCCCCGCGCGGGTGTGTCGCTCCGGGGGGAGCGCCCGGCTCACGTCGACGAGCAGCACGAGGGACAGGACCGCCGCGCCCGGCAGCGTCGCGGCCCGCGCCAGCTTCGGCCATCGACGGACCGCCTCGGTCAGGCCGCCGGCGGCGAGCGCCCCTGCGGCGGGCCCGATCCAGGCCTCGTACCGGTGGGGCAGGCGGAAGCGGTCGACGCCCGGGACATGATCGAACGCCAGCCGGAAGACCGGCGTGTGGTCCCCCAGGGCGAGGAGCACCGCGAGCACCCAGGCGACGAGCAGCAGCCCCCGCGCCGGGAGGTCGCGGTGCAGCAGCCCCAGCGGCAGCAGCAGCAGCGGCAGGAGGCCGACGTACAGGTGGTTGCCCGGCATCGGCCAGACCAGCGCGAGCAGGTCGCTCGGCGCCAGGGACCCCGCCGAGATCGACGCGTAGTCGCTCCCCGCCTGGACCGACAGCCCGGCCAGCGTGGCGGTCGGCACCAGCCGCGCCGCCACCATCATCACGCACAGCGCCGCGGCCAGCGTCACGCCCCCCGCGAAGCGTCCGCGCTGCGCGGTCCCCCGCTGCTCTGCGAGGCGGGCGGCGAGGTACAGCGCGGTCAGGGTGCCGGCCATCCAGGCCGCGGGCGGGGAGCCGACGAACACGCAGAGCGCGGTGGCGAGGGCGAGCCAGCCGGCGTCCGCGGGGGCTCGCCGCCGGGCGAGGCTCTCGGCCGCCCAGAGCATCGCGGGTAGCCAGGCGATCGCGGACGCCAGGTTCAGCTCCCAGTTGTGACGGAGGAACGGCGCCGCCTGGATCACGGTCGCCCCGAGCGTCGCGGGGCCCCAGTCCATCCCCGTCCTCCGCAGCCAGCCGAGCCCGAACAGCCCCGCGAGGGAGAACCCGAGCAGCACCCGGAGCGTCGCCCAGCCCGGCCCTGGCTCCGGCCCCGCGACCGCGCAGATCGCCCAGTTGAGGGGGTAGGAGACCCCGGCCTGGGGATCCGCGGCGAAGGGGTAGCCGGCCCGGTCCCAGGGGTTCCACTTCGGGACGTGGCCCTCGTGCAGCCCCCGGCAGAGGTAGACCAGGTCGGGCCAGTACTGCTCGCTGACGTCCCACTCGAACCAGCGGGGCTCGCCGGTGACGGCGCCGACGACGATCGGCCGGTGCAGCCAGCAGGTGACCGCGAGCACCACCGCCACCGCGGCGAGCAGCGGGCGGCGTTGAGGGCTCACGGTCAGCGCCACAGCTCGAGCGCCTGGGGGGCCGCGCCCACGTGGTAGCTCCCCTGCAGGCTCAGGCCGGCGGCGGCGGCGGCGGCCCGCATCGCGTCGGCGCGGGGGCTGCGGGCCGCGATCAGGGCGTGGGTGAACGCCGGCGGGGTGGGGTCGTCGACGAGGTGGCGCGCGTGCACGGTCGACCGCCGCCGGCGCACGAACCCCAGGTCCGGCTGCTTCAGCTCTTCGGTCATCGGCCAGGTCGTCAACACCACGGCGTCGTCGGGGATCGCCTCGAACGCCAGCCGGTGGGTCGCGATCGTGTCGGCGTAGGCGAACGTGAGCTCCGCCTCGTCGGGGGCCGGCGTCGACCACATGCCGGCCGCGCCGAGCACCGCGACCAGGGCGAAGGCGGGCCAGCCGCGCCGTCCGGGGAGGGTCGCGAGGGGACCGACCAGCAGCACCACCAGCCCCGGGTGGGCCGGCAGGGCGTACCGCTCCAGCCAGAACATCTTCGCGAAGAAGACGACGTTGGCGGCGACGAGCAGCACGATCGCGAGGGTCGGCTCGAGGGCGGGCCCGGGCGCCCGCGTCATCGGGTCGAGGTCCCGCACCAGCAAGACGGCGGCGCACCCGAGCAGCAGCGCCCACCGGCCGTGCCACAGCAACAGGGACGGCAGCGCCCGGCCGACCTCGATCGTGCCGTCCGACAGCATGCCGGCGTGGTGGGGGAAGACGTAGTAGCCGGCCAACGCCTTCTGCCAGACGAAGAACCCGATCAGCACCCCGACCGGGGCCGCGGCGAGGACCAGCCGGCGCCAGGTCGCCCGGTCCCGCCACGTACCGGCCTTCAACGACGCGAACAGGATCGCCCCGGTGATCGCCGCCGGCGTGAACACGCCGGTCTCCTTGATGAGCACGAGCGCGCAGCCACACAGGGTCGCCCCGAGCAGGTGGCCGCGGGCGAACAGGAGCAGCGCCAGCGCGGTCAGCCCCGTCAGGGGGATCTCGGGCAGCAGCATGTTGCTCATCGACATGAACAGCGGTGTGAGGCCGAGCAGCAGGGCGGAGAACGCCCCGGCGGGGCGCCCGAACAGCGTGTCCCCGAGCAGCCAGGTGCAGGCCAGCGCGAGCACCCCGAAGGGCAGCACGAGCAGGTGGCCGACCATCGGCTCTGCCCCGAACCACTGGAACGCGACCCCCGCGAGCAGGTACAGCAGGGGCGGGTGGCCCCGGCTCCAGTCGTCCGGGAACACGCCGGGGCGGAAGTCCAGGCCGTGCTCGGCGAGCCAGCGGGCGCCCGGCACGTAGACGTCGGCCTCGTCCCAGAACCACGGCAGGTCGATGGGGCCGGGGCGGATCAGCGCGATCCAGGCCAGGGCGGCGAGGATGGCCAGCCCGACGGTGCGGGTCGTCAGCGGGGTGGGGCGCTCCTCGGCCACCGGGTCAGGCGGTCGCCTCGACGCCCTCGGTCCAGCCGTCCAGGAGCTTGGGCCGGTCCAGGTCGTACAGCGCCGGCCTCGCCACGCCGAAGCGGTGCAGCGCGCCGAGCCCGGCGGCCCGGAGGCAGCCGAGGCCGTACCGCACGCCGACGTCGGCCGGCATGGTCTGCATGCCGTCGAAGTAGTGGGCGGGGCAGGAGATCTCGCCGATGCGGTAGCGCTTGTTGAGGATCGCGAGCGCGAGCATCTCGGTGTCGAAGTGGAACCCGTTGGACAGCTCCGCCAGCGGCAGCTCCTCGAGGATCCGGCGGGAGAAGGCCCGGTAGCCGGTGTGGTACTCGCTGACGTGGCCGCCGAGCAGGGCGTTCTCGGTGTGGGTCAGGAAGCGGTTGGCGAGCAGCTTCCAGATCGGCATGCCGCCGCCGAGGGCCCCGCCGTCGAGCATGCGGCTCGCGAGCACGACGTCGTAGCCGCCGTGGACCACCATCGATGCCATCACCGGCATCAGCTCGGGCTTGTACTGGAAGTCCGGGTGCACCATCACGGCGACGTCGCAGTCGGCCTTGAGCGCCTCGCGGTAGGTCGTCTTCTGGCCGGCGCCGTAGCCCAGGTTCCGGCTGTGGCTGAAGACGCGGACGCCGAGGCTCCGGGCGACCTCCACGGTGTCGTCGGTGCTCCCGTCGTCGGCGAGGAGGATGACGTCCGCGTAGCCTTCGGGGAGCGCTTCGACCGTGCGGGGCAGGGTCGTGGCCACGTTCAGGCCGGGCATCGTGACCGCGATTCGGGCACCGTCGAGCATGGAGGGCTCCTTGAGGAAGCGCGAAGCATACACCTCCGGTGCCCGGGGAGCGGCGCTGCGGCTGGCCTTCGGCCTGGCGCTCGGGCTGGTGCTCGCCGAGGGGGTGACGCGGGCGCTCGGGCTGGGTCAGCCGTGGGTGCCGCCCCCGGTGTTGATGGAGAACCCGGACAAGACGGCCGCGCTGGAGTGCTACCCCCCGGGTCGGGTCGATCCGCCCGACCTCGACCTGAGCCGCGCCGACCTCGAGCCGCTGGCGGCGCGCCTGGGCCGGGGGGCGGACGAGCTGGCCCGCGTCGCCCGGACGACGCCGCTGTGCGTCGAGTTCGCCTACAACGACCAGACCCGCCGCGCTCCCCCCTTCGAGCCGTCCACCGAGCCGACGCTGCTGCTGATCGGTGACTCCTTCACCGAGGGCCAGGGCGTCACCCTGGACGACACGTTCGCGGCCCGGCTGGGGCGGTCGACGCCGTACCGGGTGCTCAACGGCGGGCGCCGCGGCGAGGACCTGCCCGACCAGCTCGGCACGCTGCGGCGGCTGCTCCCGCTGACCCGGCCGGACGTCGTGGTGTACGCCCTGACGCTCAACGACTTCGAGCAGGACCCGGAGTGGGCGGCGCGGCAGGCGTTCCTCAACGACCTCGTGCTCGACCGCCAGCGCACCGGCGCCCCCGGGGAGGGGCCGGCGAGCCCGCTGAGCCACCTCGCCCTGTGGACGTTCGTCACGTCCCGGCGGGCGAACCACGCGGCGACGGTGCAGACGCTCGCCTGGTACCGGGGCATGACCGGCTCGGGCAACGCCGGCGGCTGGCAGCGGACGCGGGACGACCTCGCGGCGATGCGGGACGAGACCGCGACCGCGGGCGCAGAGCTGCGGGTCGCGGTGCTGCCGATGCTCGTGGGGCTGCGCGGCACCGGCGGCGCCTACCCGCTGCAGTCCGTGCACGACGAGCTGCTCGACACCTGCTCGCAGCTCGGGATCCGGTGCTTCGACGTGCGCCCGGCGCTGAGCGGCCCGCCGGCCCGGGAGCTGTGGGTGCACCGGGTCGACATGCACCCCAACGCCGAAGCCCACCGTCGGATCGCCGACGCCATCGCCGCGGAGCTGCCCCCGGCGCCCTGAACTCAGCTGCTCTTGAACACCTCGGCCGGGTCGTGGCCCAGGTCTCTGAGCAGCGTCGTCATGTCGCGACCCCCGGCCATCGGCGTGCCGCGGGTCGCGAGCACCCGCTCGACCATCGACCGCAAACCCCGGTTGAGGGGCGCCGCGGCGTCCGGTCCCTCCATCGCCTCGATCGCGTGGCTGATGGCGTCCATCGTCGCCATCCCGCCCGCGCGGGTCTCCTCGCGGAGCGACCACCGGGCGGCGGCGTGCGCCGGCAGCTGCAACCTCGGGAGCCGACGCAGGTCGGAGGACGGCCCCACGATCTTGCGCACCTGTGTCCACGTGCCGTCGGGCACGACGAGGGTGATCCCGTCAGCCCGGTCGGCCAGCTCGGCGGCCGTCACCGTCGGGCCGTCCTCCCCCGGGAACAGCAGCACCCGCTCCCGGCCCTCTCCCCAGTCGGGGGCCGGCACCGGCGTGGAGGTGCGGCTGTGCCAGACGCAGACCTGGGCGTTGCTCATGGTCAGCCCCACGAGCACGGCGGTGTTGGTCCTCCGCCAGCGCTCCCGCTGGTGCCGCAGCACGACGACGCGGGTGCGGGTAGGGGCCGGCGTCAGCTCGTCGCACAGGCACAGCAGCTCGTGCATCAGGCAGTCGGGGCACCGCGCCGCTCGCTTGTTCCTTCGGCCGCCCACCGGCCTACCAGGCGAGCCCGGTGACCTTCGCCGCGACCTTGCCCGGGTCCACGCCCCGCACCAGGTCGAGCACCTGCTTGTCCGGGGTCAAGCCGCCGCAGACGTTCCGAAACAGCTCCGTCTTGTGCCCGAGAACGACCAGGTCGACGGCCCACAGCAGCTCGCCCGGCCCCTCGACGAGCAGCTCGTCCAGGTGGCGGACGCGGCTCAGCGCGTACTCCCGGTTGGTCCCCACGAGGGACGCGACCTGCACGTTGGGGTCGTAGATCCGCACCGTCAGCCCCTTGCCGAGGCAGCGCTGGACCAGGTCGAGCAGCGGCGAGCTCCGCAGGTCGTCGGTGCCCGGCTTGAAGGCCAGCCCGAGGAAGCCGATCCGGTCACACCCCGACTCTTCGATGGCCCGCTCGGCCAGCTCGATGTGCAGGTCGTTGCTGCGGGGCACCGCCTCGATCACCGGCAGCGACCGGTGCAGGTCCCGGGCGAGGTGGCCCAGCGCGCCGACGTCCTTGGGGAGGCAGGAGCCCCCGTAGGCGAACCCGGGGGTCAGGTAGGTGGGGCCGAGGTTGAGCTTGTCGTCCTTGACGAACAGCCGCATCAGCTCGTGGGGATCCACCCCGAGCCCGCCGCACAGCCGACCGACCTCGTTTCCGAACGCGACCTTGGTGGCGTGCCACGCGTTGCAGACCGCCTTGAGCAGCTCCGCCACGCCGGGGGAGGTCACCTCCAGCGGCGACCCGGTGAACGCGTACAGCTCCTTCAGCGGCTCGGCCCACGCCTCGTCGTCGGCGCCCACGAGGGTCATCGGGGCCGAGCGCAGGTCGGCCAGGCCGGCCCCCTCGCGCAAGAACTCGGGGTTGACGAGCAGGGTGGCCCGGGTGCCGGGCGCCGCGCCCGTCGCCTCGGCGAGGATCGCGGCGCACCGGGCGGTGGTGCCAGGCATCACGGTCGAGCGGATGACGACGGTGTGCGTCGGCCCTTCGAACCCCGTCAGCGCTTCGCCGATCCGCGCGCAGACCGCCTCCACCCGGCTGCAGTCCAGGGCGCCGGTGCCGTCGGGCGGCGTGCCGACGCAGACGAGGCTGAGCTCGGCTCCGCGGACCGCGGCGGCCGCGTCCGTGGTCGCCGTGACGAGGCCCGCCGCGACGCCCTCGGCGATCGCCTCGGAGACGCCCGGCTCGATGACCGGCGACCGGCCGTCGGCCACCTCGTCCACGCGCTGCTGCTTGAGGTCGACGCCGATGACGGTGTGGCCGGCCGCGGAGAGCCCCGCGGTCATGACCGAGCCGACGTACCCCAGACCGAAGATGGCGACCTTCACGAGGCGGCGAGTCTACAGGCCCGGCGCGGGTATCGTCCGTCCGTGCGCTACACCACCCTCGGTCGATCCGGCCTGCGCGTCTCCCGGCTCGCCCTGGGGACGTGGCGGACCTGGGGCACATCGCTGGACTACGACGCCGCGGAGCGGGTGTTCCGCCGGGCGCTCGAGGGCGGCGTCAACCTGGTCGATCTCGCCGACGTGTACGCCGGCGGCCAGGCCGAGGCGTG
Organism: uncultured Rickettsiales bacterium; assembly: GCA_964416435.1. Taxonomy (GTDB): domain Bacteria; phylum Myxococcota_A; class UBA796; order UBA9615; family UBA9615; genus CAYQEG01. The sequence continues at coordinate 5,051 of CAYQEG010000211.1, read as the reverse complement.
GCTCGGCTGGATGATGCAGTCGCTGCGGCGCGACGACCTCGTGATCTGCACCAAGGCCTGCTGGCCGACCGGGGCCGGCGTCAACGCCGGCGGGCTCAGCGCCCGGCACCTGGCCGAAGCGGTCGAAGGCAGCCTGCGGCGCCTCCGCACCGACCGCGTGGACCTGTTCCTGTGCCACCGCAGCGACCCCGGCACCCCGACGCCGGAGTCGGTCCGGGCGATCGGTCGCCTGGTGGCCGCCGGCAAGGTGGTGCACTGGGGCGTCAGCACCGGCTCGGCGGCGGACCTCGTCGACCTCGCCCGCACCGCCGACGCCCTCGGCGTGCCCCGCCCCGTCGCCTGCCAGCCGCCCTACAGCCTGCTCGACCGCGCCATCGAGCGGGAGCTGCTCCCGACGGCGCGTCGGCTCGGCGTCGGCTCGGTCGTGTTCTCGCCCCTGGCCCAGGGGGTGCTGACCGGCAAGTACCTGGCCGCCGCCCCGCCCGACGCCCGCGGCGCCGACCCCGCCCGCGCGTCGGGCATGGAGCGCTACCTGGACCGCCGGGAGGCGGTCGCGGGGCTCGCCGCCCTGGCCGGCGAGCTGGAGACCACCCCCGGTCGGGTGGCGCTGGCCTGGGTGCTCCGTCGACGGGGTGGGGTCGCCTCCGCGCTGTTCGGGGCGAGCACGCCGGAGCAGGTCGAGGACAACCTGGGCGGGCTGGAGCTCAGCCTGGACGGGGAGACGCTCGACCGGCTCGACGGGCTCTTCCCGGCCCCGGCCCCGCTGCCGCTCTGATCAGTACGCGGCGCAGGTGCGCTGCACGCTGTCGACGATCGCCGACATGGTGCGCGTCTGGATGCCCCGCAGGAGGGGCTGGTGGAGGATCGACTTCGCCTCGATGGTGTTGCGGAAGGCGACGTCGCCGCGGCCGTCCTCGCGGGCGGTGACCTGCCAGTAGCCGTCGTGGCGCCGCTGCTTGCCCGTGATCAGCTTCCACTCGAGCCGCGTCGAACCGTCGATGTTGCGGTGGTAGCGCGACTGCACGAGGCCGACGAACGCGAACCGCTCGGTGAGCGTGACGTCCTGGAATCGGCCGGTGTCGGCGTGCACGTCGACCGCCTCGAGGTGCTCCAGCGCGCGGTCCATCGCTTCGGGATCGGCCATCGTGGTGTAGGCGCAGTCGGCGTCGGCGACCGTGAACCGTGCAAAGCGAACGTCGCCGGACCCGTCGTCGTCGGTCGTCCAGACCACGCCGTCGCCGTCGTCGCCCGCGGTGGCGGGCGCGGCGGTCAGCGCGAGGGCGACCAGGAGGGGGGCTGCGAAGCGGCGCATCTACCTAGAGTAGGGCGACCAGGCCCGCCTTGTCGCGCCGTTACGTGAGCTACCAGCGGATCTGCACGCTCCCGGCCCAGCCGCCCTGGGTCGGCCCCATGCCGATCTGGACCTCCTGGGCGAGCTCCCACTCCTTGCGCTTCTCGATCTGCGAGAAGCCCTGGGCCATCATCGGGATGCCGGGGCCGAGGAGCGACGGGCCGATCACCATCAGCGGGCCGCCGTAGTAGAAGAAGCTGCTGTTGGCGAGGTGGGCGAGGCCGAAGATCATCATCATCGAGGCCCCCGTGATCGTCATCGAGGTGCCCGCGATCGCCAGCCCCTCGCCCCGGGGCGGCTCCTTCTTCTTCTTGCTGTCGTCCGACGACTCGCCGCCCAGGTCGTACTCGCGCAAGACCTCCCGGATCAGCTCCCCCTCCTGCTCCCAGGGCATCGCCACGACCCGCACGCGGGCGACGACCTCCTTGGGGATGCGGGTGACCGCGCCGTCGGGGTCGGTCGCGAGCGCGATCTCGGTGTCCGCCTGTCCGACGAGGAGCCCGGACAGCTGGGTGCCGTCCCACAGCGTCACGTCGACCTCGGCGCCCTGGAGGGAGTCCCAGATCACGCGGCCGGTCCAGCTCAGGTCCTCCGTCGGCGCCGGCGCCGGGTCGGCCTCGACGGCCTCGTCGCCCGGCGCTTCGCTGCCCTCGACCTCGGCGGAGTCCTCGTCGTGGCTGCCCGCGAAGCCGGTGGCCGGCGCGAGCACCAGGGGCGCCGAGATGGCGAGGGCCGCGAACGTGCGGCCGCGCCAGCGACGCGACAGGCTCCACGGCGTCGTGTCGCGACCCGCCAGCGCGGCGTGGAACTCCTCCGGCGTGGGCAGCCGGGCGGTCCGCTCGAGCACCGACAGCCCACCCACCGCCGGGTTCGGCTCCGAGGCGAGCAGCCACACCATCGGGTCGGTCGCCTCACGGTCGGGCGTCCGGGCGCCGGCGGTGAACGCGTCGATCGCGGGGGCGGCGTCCGGGAGGGAGGCGGCGCCGGTGCGCAGGCTGAGCGAGAGGGGGCGGGCCGGGTCCATGGGAGCTCCTATCGAGCCAGTGCGGCGGTGGCGAGCCGGGTCGCCACCGAGGATCGGACCTGCTCACGCGCCGCGGCCACCTGGGGTCGCAGCTCACGATCGGTCCGGTTGAGGACCTGCACGAACGCCGGCGACAGGTCGCGGCCCTCCTGCAGGTGGGCGTAGAGGTCGTCGAAGACGGCGACGTGCCGCGCGTCCAGGTCGACGGGGGTCGGGGCGGCCTTCGTCTGGGTCCGCAGCGTGCGGTCGACGGCGGCGATGGCGGCGGCGGGGTTGCCGACGCCGAGCCAGCGGATCACCTCGGTCACCTCGCGGCCGGGGTCGGCGAGCAGGCGGTCGTAGGTGGTGACGTGGGCGGCGTACCGGCGGGTCGCGACGTCGCGGACGAGGGCGAAGTTCTCGACCCACCAGCGCACCGCCGGGGGCAGCCAGGAGTCCTGGACCCAGCCGCCGCGGTCGCTGTCCCCCAGCGTCTTCATGCGGGCGAGCGACGCGGCGTACTCGCGGAACGGCCGCACCGTGGCGACGACGCGGTCGATGAACGCGACGTCGGTCCGGACCAGCCCGGGGATGAACACCTTGGCGGCGTGGCTGCGGGTCTGCTCGGGGAACAGGTAGTCGCCGGTCTCGGGGTGCGGGTTGGTCGCGTAGTAGACGCCGCCGACCAGCATCGACTCGTAGAAGCCGTTGGGGTTGGCCGCCCGGAGCGACTCGCCCCACGGCTCCGGGAAGCTCTCGCCGATGTGAGGGAGGCCCGCGGCGACGAGGATCTGCATCCACATGGAGGTGCCGGAGCGCATCGTGCCGGTGACGAGGATCATCGGGACGCCACGCTAGCAGCAGTCGTGCCAGCGCTCCGGGCAGCGCGGCCCGGGACGCGGCGTTCGCGGCCGCCGCCGCCGGGCCTACAGGCTCGTCCAGAGGTCGAGGCAGTAGTAGACGCCCGTCGGGTTGCTCCACTGGTTGCCGCCCGGCTGGGCGAAGTTGTTGACCAGGAAGTCGAGCTCGTTGACGCCGGGGCTGAGGGCGCCGGTCAGGTCGACCGAGTAGATCTCGCCGAACAGCGGGTTGCCCGACGGCGCCCAGCCGCTCAGGTTCGACGCGATCGTGCCCGCCGCCGCGCCCGTGCCGTCGGTCACCTGCACGACGTAGTCGTTGTCCGCCGTGAACCACAGGACCGCCTGGTCGATGGTCGCCCCGGGGTAGACCGGCACGTTCAGCTGGAACCAGTTGAAGCCGCCGACGACCGGCGTGGTCTCGATGTAGGTGTCGGACATCCAGACCGCGCCGAACGGATGCAGCAGGGTCGACCAGGCGGCGTGGTGCCAGGCCGGCGTCGCGGCGGAGTTGGACGGCATGACGATCAGCGGCCAGCTGACGTCGCCCGAGCAGATCTGCTGGTACTGGCTGCCCGGCGCGCCGCAGTCGGGGAGTCCGTCTCCGTCGGTGTCGTACCCCTCGTCCACGTCGCCGTCGCAGTCGTTGTCGATCTCGTCGCAGAACTCGGCGAAGCCGGGGGCGTTGAGCGGCTCGGTGTCGTCGCAGTCGTTGTCGTCGGTCGTCGCGTCGACGCCGTCCGGGCCGCAGGTGGTGACGCCGTCGTCGTCGTTGTCGAAGTTGTTGTCGGTCACGCCGTCGCAGTCGTTGTCCAGCGCGTCACAGACGTCCGGCGCGCCGGGGTAGACGGAGGCGTCGAGGTCGTTGCAGTCGGCGTCGCCGCAGATGCCGAAGCCGTCGCCGTCCTGGTCGCCGTCCACCGCCGTGAGCGGGATGGTGTGGACGCCGAGCCCCGGCTGGTCGACCGCGCAGAGCGTCAGGTCCTGCAGGCCCGGGGCGGTGGTCAGGTCGAGCGTCCAGGACGCCACCCCGATGGTCGCGGGGTCGTACTGGATGAGCATCCGGGCGTCGTCCAGGTGGCTGCTGAACCGGTTCTGGACCGTGGCCGACGTAGCCGAGTTGACCTGCACCCAGTCGGGCCACCAGGCCTCGTACTTGCGGTTGAAGGCCGAGCTGCTGCCGGTGGGGAACGCCGGGACGGCGCCGAGCGGCGAGAAGACCGGATCGGTGTCCGGGATGTAGCTGGTGCCCGGCCCGGCATCGACGATCCAGCCCAGGATCGTGACGCCCGGCGGCATCTCGATCTGGCCGGTCATCCAGCGGCGACCGATGGCGCCGCCGCCGTGGTAGTTGCGGAAGAGGACCGACTGGACGTTGCTCACGACGCCGAGGCTGGTCGAGATCCCGGCGGGGCCGTTGGTCCAGATCGGGATGCCCGTCAGGTCGACCGACGCGAGGTGCTCCTCCATGTGGACGATCGTGTTGCCGAAGGCGCTCGGGTCGTTGTCGGCCGCCTCGGCGGGGGCGGGGTCGGTCGGGCAGATGAACGGCACGACCTCCCCGTCGGCGTCGATGGTGCCGTCGCACTCGTTGTCGACCCCGACGCAGAACTCCGGGGCGCCGGGCTAGACGGCCGCGTTCAGGTCCTCGCACTCGCCCACGTCGAACGGGACCCCGTCGCCGTCGCAGTCTCCGTTGTCGCAGGGATCCAGCCAGTCGGGCACGCCGTCGCCGTCGCTGTCGCCCTGGCCCTCGTCCTCGTCGGGGATGCCGTCGTTGTCGGTGTCCGGGTCCTCGGAGTCGGGGGAGCCGTCGCAGGCGGAGTCGCAGCAGCCCGCG
>CAYQEG010000210.1:0-13550 GCA_964416435.1 uncultured Rickettsiales bacterium | reverse complement strand
GGGTCGTTGTTGTTGGTGGTGTGGTGGTGCGTGGTGGTGTGGTGGTCGGTGGTGTCGTCGTCGGCGGGGGTGTCGTCGTCGTCGTCCGTGGCGTCGTCGTCGTCTGTGGCGTCGTCGTCGTCCCCGTCGGGGACGCAGAGGCCATCTTCGAGGTGGGTGCCGGGTCCGCACGCGACGTCATCGTCGTCGGGCACCGAGGGACAGGCCGTGAGGACGGCGAGGGTGGCGAGGAGCGCCAGCGATCGAAGCAGATCGGCGAGGTTCATGCGGTCTCCAGCTCTCTGGATCCGCGATGGTACGCGCCCGGCCGGCCCGGTCAATGACGCGATGCGTCGGCCGTCAGCGCCTCGGGTGGAAGAAGATCGGCAGAGGGTGCAGGTCGATCGGGTGCCAGGTCGGCCCGAACGGCCAGGGCAGCCCCTCGTCGGTCACGTTGTGGTGCTCCCAGTCGACCCCGGCCACCAGGCGGCTTCCGCTGGGCGTGCCCCGCAGCAGCCGGGAGCGGAACAGGTGCGACGTGCGGGGGTCCCACGAGAGCTGCTCCGCGACCGCGAAGGGCGGCGTCGCCGCGTCGGTCGCCTGCGACCGAACCGCCGCGAGGTCCGGGTCGTCGCCGCCCAGCTCGACGGTCAGCTGCTCCAGGAGCTGGGCGCGGAGGCCTGCGCTGTCGCCGTCGCCCGTGAGCGCCCGCGCGACCTGCAGCTGGAGGGCGACGACGAGGTCCGGCCCCGGCGCCGCCGCGGTCGCCGCGTCGAGGGTGCGCCGCGCGCGGTCGGGCTTGCCGGAGGACGCCTGCCAGGTCGCCTTCACGCCCAGGACCTGCGCCCGAACCGTCGGGGTGGCCCCGTGGAGCGCCGGCTCGGCGAGCCCCCAGGCGCGCTCCCACCGCTGTTCGTTCATGGCGCGCCACGCCCACACCATGCGCGCGTCGTCCGCCTTCGGGCCCTTGCCCAGCGCCGTCATGGCGTCCTCCAGGCCTTCGAACGCGGCCGGGTCGCCGGCGCGATAGAGCAGCTCGGCGCGGAGCGCGCCGTGCTCCCCTGCCGCCAGCCGCTCCTCGTAGGCGGCGGCAGCGTCGCCGAGGGGACCGGGCGGGAGCAGCTCGCCCAGCTCGCGGAAGTAGGCCCGGGAGGCGTCGGGCGCTCCCCGCAGCAGCGTCAGCTCGCCGGCGTCCCACAGGAGCACGGCCGGCACCGCGGTGCCGTGGTTCTTCTCCTCGATGCGGGCCCGGTCGATCGCGTCCTTGGTCACCTTCATCGCGAGCCGGTAGTCCCGTCCGTCGCGGTGGATCGCCGCGATCGCCCGGTGCTTGCGCGCGTGCTGGTCGGGCTCCTCCTCGGGGAGCGCCGCCAGCCGGTCGATGAGGGCGGCGCGCTCGGGCTCCGACAGCCCCTTGAGGGACGCGACGGCGGTCGCGGCGAACCGAGCCTCGTGCCGGCCCGGCTGGGCCCCCTCCTGCTGCAGGAAGGTCTCCAGGGCTCCGCCCAGGTCTCCCGCCTGCAGGGCGCTGCGGCCCGCGTCGACGCCGAGGGCGACGCCCAGGGTGCCCTGGTAGACGAACCACCCGGCCACCCCGATGGCGCCGATGAGGACCAGGAGCAGCAGCGTGACGGACAGCCGCCGCCGGCGCTGGTGGGCGAGGTACTGGCTGACGATGGTCTCGCTGCCGGGGCGCTTGCGGCGCTTGCCCCGGGCCGGCTTCGTGGGCGGCTCGTCGGGGTCTCCCTCGAGGTCCTCGGGGTGGAGGGCCCGCACCACCAGGCTGCCGTCGGGGCGCCACTGGCCCTTGAGGAAGTCCTGGGCGAACTGGGCGGTCGACGTCTTCTTCTCCTGCCAGTCGAGCACGTGCCGCAGCTCGATGGCGACGTCGCTGGCGTCCTTGAACCGCGCCGCGATGTCCCGGTCGAGGAGCCGCGCGATGACCGGCCCGAGGCCCGGGATCCGCTCGTCGACCTCCTGGATCTTCTCCTGCAGCGGCTGGTTGAGGACCCGGGTGATGATCTCGGGGATCGTGCGGCCCGCGAACAGCAGCCGGCCGGTGATCATCTCGTACAGGATGGTCCCGAGGCTGAAGAGGTCGCTGCAGGTCGGCAGCGGCCGCTTGCCGCGCAGCTGCTCGGGGGACATGTACAGCGGCGTGCCCTTGGCGATGCCGGTGGCGGTGGTGTCGAACAGGTTGGCGTCGGACTTGGCGATGCCGAAGTCCATGATCTTCGCGGTGCCGCCGCGGGTGATCATGATGTTGGACGGCTTGAGATCCCGGTGGACCACCCCGCTCACCCCGGAGCTGGCGTCGGCGCTGGCCTCCACCTCGAACCGGTGCGCGTAGGACAGCCCGGCGCAGACCTGGATCGCGATGTCCAGCGCGACGTTCTTGGGGAGCAGCCAGCCGCTGTCCCGGGACTCCATGAGGGCCTCGCCGAGGGACAGGCCGTCGACCAGCTCCATGCCGATGTAGTAGGCGCCGTCCTGCTCGCCCAGCTCGTAGATCTCGACGATGTTGGGGTGCTTGAGCAGGCCGCCGATGCGGGCCTCGTTGATCAGCGATCGGACGTGCTCGCCACCCTCCTCGCGGATGATGGAAGCGCGGATCTTCTTGACCGCGGCCTCCTTCTGAAAGCCCATCGGTCCGTCGAGGCGGGCGCGGAAGACCTCGGCCATGCCGCCTTCCCCGATGCGTTCGAGGACCGTGTATTTGCCGAGCTTGTCCACCAGCCTCGATCATAGGGCACCGAAGGAGCAATGCAGGGGGCCGGCGGTTCGATCGGCCTCATGAGCGCGCCTACCGCGCCGATAGGGTCACCATGACCTCGGTGCGTCGTCTCCTCCTGATCCCCGCGTTCCTCCTCCTCCTCCCCGCCTGCGGGCCGGCGCTGCGGTATCGCCCCGCGGACACGCTGCCCCGCGGCACGGTCGAGGTCGGCGGCGGCGTCGGAGCGGCGGCGCGCGCCGAGGACGGCACGTTCGGGGGCGCCGAGATCCAGGGCTGGTTGCGCGGCGGGGTGCACGAGCGGGTCGAGGTCGGCGGCCGCTTCTGGACCTACACGCTGTCGAGCTTCGGGGGCGCGTTCGAGCTGCGCGCGGCCCTGATCAAGGGGCCGGTCGACCTGACGGTGGACCTCGGCCTGATCGCCGGCGCCTGCTGCGGCGCGGGGGACAAGAACCACACCCTGGCGGCCGCGATCGGGTTCGACGGCGGCTTCAGCTTCGGCAAGCGCTTCGGCGTCCGCGGCCCGGCCTTCTACATCGCCCCTCACTTCCAGTATTCGAGGGTGCTCCCGGTCGCCCAGGACTGGCCGATGCAGCTGTACCTGCCGGTCGGCGCGGACCTCCCGTTGGGGCCCGGCCCGGTCTCCATCCGCCCCGAGTTCTTCGCCGTGGCGCTGTTCCATGACAACGGCGTGGTCCGCTGGCGGGTCGGTGGAGGCGTCGGCCTCGCGTTGCAGGGCCCCGGCCCCAAGCAGCTTCGAGAGCGCATCGCGGCCCGAAAGGCGGCGGCCGAAGAGGAGGTCGACGAGGAGGACGAAGAGGCGGCCATGCGGCGGCTGTACGGCCTCGATCGGGCCCCGGATCCGCCCGAGGACGACCCCGAGGATTGAATCCCCTCGTTGCCACCTCCCTCCACCGGCGTTAGCTTCGCCAGCGATCGGAGGACCCCATCAAACAAGTCCACGGCAACCTCACCGGCCTCAAGCCGAGTGAGATCAAGAGCCTCAGCTACCTGTATCGCCGCCGGCTCGCCCCCGACCAGGTCATCTCGCCCGAGGTCGCGCGCAACCTGACGGAGCTGTCCTACAAGCTCCATCGCCAGGTCGGCCTGCTGGTCGACCGGCGCGGGATCGTCACCCACGTCATCGTCGGCGACCAGCACAAGCTGTTCATCCCCGAGCTCGGCCGCGCCCGCGCCGGCGGCCGCCGGTTCCGTGGACTGCGCCTGCTGCACACCCACGTGCTCGGCGAGGCGCTGTCCCGCGACGACCTGACCGACCTCTCGCTGCTCCGCCTGGACCTCGTGGCCGCCCTGCAGGTAGGCGACGGCGGCCTGCCGGGCACGCTGGAGTACGCCACGCTGCTGCCGCCCCAGGAGATCGACGCGGAGAACGGCGGCGCCCCCTGGCGCCGGGAAGGTCCGCTGCGGGTCCACGACCTGCACGAGGACTTCCGCGACCTGATCACGGCGCTGGAGGGGGAGTTCGCCGACGTCCAGGGCCGCACCACCGGCACCGACGGCCGCCCCCGGGCGATCCTCGTCGGGGTGGAGGAGTCCTCGGACCGCGGCGGCGCCCTGGACCGGCGCATGGACGAGCTCGAGCGGCTCGCCGACACCGCCGGCCTGGCGATCATCGACCGCATCGTGCAGCGCCGGCATCGCGTCGACCCGCGCACGCTGATCGGCAAGGGCAAGCTGGAGGACCTGCTGGTCCGATCGATGTACCTGCAGGCCGACCTGCTGGTGTTCGACCGCGACCTCAACCCGTCCCAGGGGCGCGCGATCTCCGAGGCGACCGAGCTGAAGGTCATCGATCGCACCCAGCTGATCCTCGACATCTTCGCCCAGCACGCGGCGAGCAACGACGGACGCCTGCAGGTCGAGCTGGCTCAGCTCAAGTACCTGCTGCCGCGCATGCGGGTGATGTACGCGGGCCTCTCCCGGCTCACGGGCGGCATCGGCGGACGCGGCCCCGGTGAGACGAAGCTGGAGATCCGCGGCCGGCGGGCGCGGGATCGGATCGGGCAGCTCAACAAGAAGCTCAAGACGATGGGCGCGCGGCGTGAGCTGCGCCGCTCCCAGCGGCGGCGCCAGGGCACCCCGATCGCGGCGATCGTCGGCTACACCAACGCCGGCAAGTCGACGCTGCTCAACGCGCTGACCCGCAGCGACGTCCTCGCCGAGGACAAGCTGTTCGCGACCCTCGACACCACGTCCCGCCGGATGCGCTTCCCCGACGCTCGGGAGGTGGTCGTCACCGACACCGTCGGCTTCATCGAGCATCTCCCCAGGGACCTCATGAAGGCCTTCGAGGCGACGCTGGAGGAGCTGCACGACGCCGACCTGCTGGTCCACGTCATCGACGCGGGTGACCCCCACGCCGAGCTGCACCGCAAGGTGGTCGAAGACGTCGTCTCCGAGCTGGGGCTGGGCGAGCTGCCGGTCCTCGTCGTGCTCAACAAGGCCGACCAGGTCGGGCCCGAGGAGCTGGCGCGGCTGGAGAACCACCACGAGGGGATCTCGGTCAGCGCGCTCGAGCGCACCGGCCTGGACGGGCTGATGGCGAAGATCGAAGAGGCGATGTGGCGTCGAGGGCACGGCGACGTGCGCCCGGAGTGGCAGCGGGTCGCCGCATCGGAGTGATCGCCCGACGACGGGGATGACCGGAATGGCCGGCGTCAGCCCGCCGGGGGGCCGGATGCCTATACTGCCGGCGTGAAGGCGTCGTCCGAAGTCCAGATCGACGAGTCGGTCCACGTCCTGCTGCAACGCGCCGCCGCGCTGCACAAGGGGGCGATGCTGTTCGTCTGGACCGCGATGATCGGCCAGGGGGCGGTCTTCGCGACGATGTTCTGGCTGTGGCGCGACTGGAAGCTCGGCTGGAACGTGCACCCCGCCTGGTGGGAGCCGGTCGTCGCCGGCGGCGTCGGCGTCGCCATCGGGCTGGGGCTCTCGATTCCGTTCGTCCAGTGGTTCCGGCTGCAGGCCGACCTCGCCCACGTGCAAGTCGCGATGGAAGAGCACGCCCGGCAGTCCGTCGACAAGGCGGAGGAGACGGCGCGCTCGATCCGGGAGCTCACCGACGCGGGCATGTCCGGGGAGTGGAGCGTCGCGTCGATGAGCGAGCGGACCACGAACATCGGTCCGACGGTGGACGACACGCTCGGACCGACCACCGACGACGGCTCCTGAAGTCAGTCAGCCCTTGCCGCCCCGGAGCCGGCTGAACAGCCGGTGCATCCGGCCGAGGTAGCGCCAGGTCGGTGAGTTCCAGACCTCTTCGAGGCGATCCTGCAGGCGGGCGAGCTCCTGCCAGTAGTCCTCCAGGAAGTCGATCGGCACCCCGCCCGGGCTCCGGTGGGGGGCCCGGAGCCACGTGAGCAGGGGCGCCGTCGTCGACTCGAGCGTGTAGCGGAGCCGCAGCGAGTCCCAGGACGTGGAGTTGCCCGGCGCGACGAGCGTGCCCCGCTCCCGGTGCTCGCCGGCCAGCCGGACGACGAGGTCCGCGACCGCGCCGGGGTGGCCCGTCGGCAGCGGATGGAACAGCCCGCAGCCGATCAGCTCGTGGGTCAGGTCGCACGAGTCGGTCGCCGCGACCGGCACGCCTCGCTCCAGAGCCTCGAGCACCCGGGTCCGCGCGCCGAACTCCGCTTCGTAGCACTGGAGGTCGACGAACAGGCAGAGGTGGGACGCGGCGAAGACCCGGGGGAGGGTGGAGGTCGGCACCCAGCCCAGGAAGTGGAACCGGCCGCGGTGTTCGCTCGCCCGGGCCCGGTTGACGAAGCGCGAGTAGGACGCCTCGTCGTGGCCGCGCAGCGTGCCCCCGGTCGACAGGAAGTGGACCCGGGGGTCCCGCTCCATCGCGCGGAGCAGCCCGTCGAGCATCACCTCGCCGTCCAGCCAGGTGTTGTAGCCGCCGCAGGAGAGCACCACGAAGGCGTCGTCCGGCAGGTCCGGGAAGCCGTCGGGCAGGCTGGCGTCCTCCCCGTCGTCGGCGACCCCTTCGACCGAGCCGGGCACCACGTGCACCCACTCGTGGCCGATCGCGTCGGCCGTCATCCGGCCGGCGAGCCCCAGCGCGCCGACCAGCGGCCCGCGCTGCGCCTGGCTGATCACGCTGAACCGGTCGCCCCGGGCCAGCGCCCAACCGAGCATCTCGCGGTAGCGGTGGATCGGGTCGGGTGAGCCGCTGCGGTACGAGCGCGCCTGGGCCTCGGACATCGGGTCGCCGGGCACGTCGATCCAGAGCGGCTCGTCCCCGGCGGCCCGCGCGCCGGCGGCCATCGGCAGGAACGGACCGGCGGTGACGGTCACGTCCGGCTCGAAGGCGCCGCGCAGATCCCGGAGCATCAGGAACCGGCCCGGCTCGTCCGGTCGCACCACCGTGTACCGGAAGCCGTGGGCGCCCGACGCGGTCTCCGCCTCCTGGTCGATGACCCGGCCCGACGGCGCGCCCGCGGGCAGCCCGTCCTCCTCCGCCCGCGGCGTGAGGCAGGCGAGCATGACGTCGTGCCCGGCGTCGAGCAGCGGGAGCAGGAACTGGCGCGTGCGCAGCGCCGGGAACCCCATCTTGTGGGGGTCGTGCATCGGCAGGGGGCCGGTGCCGATCAGGAAGACCTTCATGGGCTACGGGAGCTTCTCGTCGTCGCCCGAGATGTGTCGGACGAGGCCCCAGTGGTGGGGGACTTCGACGACGCCGTGGTCTTCCCGAGGGCAGACCACCCGGATCTCGTACAGCTGGTTGTGCCAGACGTGGGGTCGGATGTGGCTCTTGTCGTACAGCGCCACCGAGATGCGATAGGTGCCGCCCAGGAGGGGCAGCCGGGGGTAGTGGATGAAGAAGGTGTAGACGCCGTCGTAGACGCCCTCCATCTTCGCGATGCCGTCGAACTTCGTGTTGGGGCCGAACACGTACAGCTCGTCGTTGCGGAAGAGGGCCACGCCGAGGATCGGGTCGGGCACCGGCTCCAGGGTCTTGAAGGTCGTCGCCACGGTGAGGGACTCGCCGGTGGCGAACTCCTCCTTCTCCAGGCCGTTCCCGTCCAGCGTCTGGACCCGCAGGATGCGCACCTCGCCGCTGCCGGTGATGACCGGCCGCTCGCCGTGGGTCTGCTCGTAGTCGGCGACCCGCTCGATCTTCTCCCACTCGGCGCGGGCGGAGTGCAGCACGACGGCCCGCGACACCGCCTTGCGGAGGTCCGGGTCGTGGCTGGTGCAGAACCAGGCGAGGGGGTGCTCGGACTCCGCCTCCTCGTGGGCGACGTGGGCGGCGTCCTCCTTCACCCGGGCGGCCATCGCGCGGGAGGGCGCGGACTCGGCTCCCCCGAAGATCCGAGCCTTGATGCGCCCCTCGCGGTCCCGGGCGACGTCGACGTAGGCGTTGACGACCTCCTGGGTGTCACCCGACGCGACCACGCGGCCGGCGTGCAGCCAGACGACCTCGTCGCACAGGCTGCGGATGCTGTGCAGGTCGTGGCTGACGAGCACCAGCGTCTTGTTCTGGGCGATGAACTCCTCGATCTTGCCGATGCACTTGCGCTGGAAGTACTGGTCGCCGACGGCGAGCACCTCGTCGATGAAGATGACGTCGTAGTTCATGTGCACCGCGACGGCGAAGGCGAGGCGCAGCTGCATCCCGGAGCTGTAGGTGCGGACCGGGAAGTCCATGAAGTCCTCGAGCTCGGCGAACTCGACGATCTGCGGGGTGATCTCCAGGCGCCGCTCGTCGGGGATGCCCATCACGGAGCAGTTGAGGGCGATGTTCTCCCGGCCCGTGAAGTCCGGGTGGAAGCCCAGGTCCGTGTCGAGCAGGCCGGGCCGCTGGGCGTGCACCTGCAGCTGGCCCTCGGTGGGACTCGAGATGCCGGCGAGCAGGCGGATGAGGGTCGACTTGCCCGCGCCGTTGGCGCCGACGACGCCGAAGCAGGAGCCGCGCGGGATCTCGAAGCCGACGTCCCGCAGCGCCCAGAACTCGACGTGGTGCTTGCGGTTGCCGAGGAACTCCCAGATGCGGCCGCGATCGGACTGGTAGATGTCGAACCGCTTGCCCAGGCCCCGCGCCACGACGGCGTACGGGTGCTCCTGCTCCAGGGGCGTCGGGGTCGGGCGGGGTCGGGCGATGAGGGACAAGGGCGCAGCAAGCTTAGCCGGCGCCCGGCGCAACCGGCTACTCAGCGGGCCGCGTCGGCCTCGATCCCCTCGCCGACGTGCACGGTCCACAGCGTCGCGAGGTAGCAGTCCCCCTCCATGTCGGGGGAGCCGATCGTGCCTCCGTCCGCGTAGACGACGAACATCGGCAGCAGGCCGCCTTGCCACGCGACGGCGACGCCGCCCAGCTCGGCCTGGGTGGCGAGCCAGCCGGCGGGATCGACGAAGGCGACGTGCAGGACCTCGAGCCCGGCGGTCTGGTAGCGATCCAGGACGTCCGCCGCCGAGAGGCCCGCGTGGCCGATCTGCGTCTGGTCCGAGAGGAGCTGCGCGGCCGGGGCGAGCTGGAGCTGGCGGAAGTCGGCCGGGATGGTGACGTCCGTCGAGGCGACCAGGAAGGAGAGGTCGATCTCGGGGGGGAGCTCGGTGCAGGAGTCCTCGAAGTCCTCCGGCGGCATGAGCCAGGCGGAGGTGACCGTGATCCGACCGCTGCAGTCATCGCAGGCCATCGACGAGGCGTCGCCGAACCGGACCTGGGCCTCGACCGCGACCCGCTGGCGGCAGTGGAGCGCCTGCTGCTCCAGGTCGCTCCAGTAGAGCAGGTGGAAGGTGCCGGTCAGGTCGGTCACCGCGCCGTCGCCGTCCCACTCGGCGGCCACGCCCTCGACCGAGGCCGCGAAGCTCACCGCGGTGATCGTGGAGGGGAGGGCGCTGTCGTCGTCGTCGGACAGGTCGTCGTCGTCCAGCGAGGTGGAGTCGTCGTCGTCGGACGTGGGGCAGCCCGCCAGCCCCACCGCGAGGGCGAGCAGAACGATGAGCCAGAGGCGGAGTTGGCCGGATCCCACGTCCCGAGAGTACTGGCCGACCGCAACGCTGCAAGGGCGACTGAGGGCCCGGGCGCGGAGGTTCCCGCCAGGCCGCGGTTCCCTTGCTACGCTCCCGACCTCCGGAGGCCCCAGATGCAGGACATGGTGTGCGTCGTCACCGGCGCGAACAGCGGAATCGGTCGGGAGACCGCGCGCGAGCTGGCCCGCCGCGGCGCCACGGTGGTGATGACCGCCCGGGATCGGGAGCGGGGGGAGGCGGCGCTCCTCGACGTCCGGGAGACGACCGGCAGCGAGCGCGTCGAGCTGGTCATGCTGGACCTCGCGGACCTGGGGTCGGTCCGCGCCGCGGCGGCGGAGATCCTCGAGCGCTGGGATCGCCTGGACGTCCTGATCAACAACGCCGGGCTGATCCTGTCCGAGCGTCGGGAGACCGCCCAGGGATTCGAGGCGACCTTCGGGATCAACCACCTCGGTCCGTTCCTGCTGACCACCCTGCTGCTCGATCGTCTGCAGGACGGGGGAGGTGGGCGCGTCGTCAACCTGGCGTCCGAGGGCCACCGCATGAGCAAGGGCCTGGCGTGGGACGACCTGATGGCGGAGCGGCGGCCGTACGGCGGCATCGCCGCGTACGGGGACAGCAAGCTGGCCAACATCCTGTTCACGGTCGAGCTGGCGCGACGCCTGGAGGGGACCGGCGTCACCGCCTACGCGGTGCACCCCGGCGTCGTGCGCTCGGGGTTTGCGGGCGACGGGGACGACCGGGGCTGGTTCGGCTGGTTCGTCAAGCTGACGCGGTTCGCCTACCTGAGCCCCGCTCGAGGCGCTCGCACTTCGCTGTACTGCGCGACGGACGCCCTCGCGGGGGTCGAGAGCGGGCACTACTACAAGGGGTGCAAGCGCTCCCGCGCGTCGGCGCGGGGGCGTGACGCAGAGGCTGCGAAGCGGCTGTGGACGGTCAGTGAAGCGTTGGTCGCGGAGTCGTCGCCCTAGCGGGCGGAGTCGTCGTCGTCGGACGCCGAGTCGTCGTCGTCACCCTCGGGCAGGTCCAGGCCGCCCAGGGCCTCGACCTCGGGCCAGATGAGGGCGAGGTTGGCCGTCAGGTCGGCGCAGGGCTGGACTCGCACGGACGACGTCCGGGTGCTGAGCAGGATCTGCGAGTAGGGGAACGTGTCGGGCGCCCGGGAGGTGCGGCCGAACATCGTGGCGACCAGGTCCGCGCCGGAGGAGGCCATCTGCTCCCACCCGCCCATCGCGAAGGCGACCTGCAGCGGCGTGCCCGCGGCGAGGTCGATCTCCTCCTGCGAGGTGTAGTGGTGGTAGTAGCGGTGGGTGCCGGCCTGGAGGGCGACGGAGGCGCGGTCGGGGTAGTCGGTGCGCCCCTCCTCACGGTCCTTGAGCAGCTGGTCGAAGATCAGCGGGCAGGAGGCGATCGGGTCGACGTCCGTGGCGTGCCAGGCGCCGTCGCCGCCTTCGGGGAGGATCTCCTCGCCGTGGCGGCTCCGCTCGTACACGCGGGTCACGACGCTGGAGGGGACGAGCAGGTCGCCGCCGGGGTAGGCGACGCCGTCGGTGCCCGGAGGGGCGGGCCGGAACAGGCCGGAGGACGGCCCGCCGTCGGAGACGTCCAGGAGGGCGTGCACGGCGCGGTAGGAGCCGTCGCCGCCGAAGGCTTCGATGGCGGCGCCTTCGATGCCCTGGCAGACGTACGCGTAGAGGTCCTGCCGGGGCGGCTGCTGGTCTTCGGGGAGGGCGAGCACCTCCTGCACGTAGTCCTGCAGCGCCGCGACCTCGTCCAGGTAGCTGGCGTACAGCGAGCAGGTGACGGTCTCGGTGCCGCCGACGAGCGCGACGCCGAGCAGGTCCCGCGCGGGCACGGAGTCGGTGATGACGCGGTGGCCGAAGCCGGTGACGCCGAACTGGCCGCCGGAGGAGAACGGGGTGCCGCCGTCGACGCTGTCCAGGGGGCCCCACCAGGACTGCAACCGACCGTCGGGCTCCGAGCAGCCACTCAGGGCGGTCAGCAGGAGGACGGCGGTCGCGAGGGTCACCCGCTTGCACGATGAAAGGAACTGCCTCATCAACCCTCTGAAGGTGCGAATCGTAGCAGAGCGAGCGGGCACGGCGCTTCCCTCAAGCACGCTCGGGGGCCCTCGGCTTGACCCCGAGGGCCTGGCGGATCTCCTGGTCCGCTTCGGCCTGGGCTCCCAGCTCGGACGTGAGGTCCGCGAGCTCGTGGAGGGCCGCCGAGCGGTCTGTGCCCAGCGCCATGGTCGCGAGGGTGGCCTGGAGTCGGCCGCAATGATCGAGGAAGGCGGTGCGGCGCTGGTCGAGGCTCGCCAGGGCCTGCTCCAGGCGGGCCCGCGCGTCCTCCGCCCCGGCGTCGGGGAGGCTGTTGAAGGCCTCGAGGAGTCGGGGGCGCTCGTTCTCGAGGCGCTGGGCTTCGTCGAGGCCGGCGCGCAGGGCGGCGCCCAGCTCGAGCTTCTGCTCTTCGTCGAGGCCGGGGCTCCCATCCAGGGCCTCCGTCGCGCGGTCGAACGCGGCGAGGAGGCGGGGGTCTCCCCGGGTGGGGCGGGGGAGGGCGGCGCCGGTGCGGCCGCCGAAGGCTCGGAAGAGGCCCCGGATGCCGACGACGACGCCGACGCCGGCGAGGAGGCCGCCGACGAGGGGGGCGAAGGTGAGCCCGAGCACGGTGCCGGCGCCGGCGAGCACGCCGGCGGCGGCGAGGTGGAGCACGACCTGGGTGGCGGGGTCGTTGAGGCCGCCGGACGGTCCGGGCGCGGGCCCACGATCGCGTCGGGCGACGGAGCGCTCGGCGGCGCGATCGAGGCGCTCGGACTGACCCCGCTTCAGTTCCTCGTCGAAGGTGCTCACGGCGGCGAGATATACGCCGGGGGGCATGCGATGTCATTCTTGGTCTCGTGAAGACCACGCCCGACGCGAGACACTCGCTCGCCCCGACCCTCTCGCTGGGGGCCGCCGAGGCGTCCCGTCGCTACGTGGCGCTGGTCCGCTCGTTCGTCGTCAAGGACGTGCGCACGCGGTACGTCGGCTCGCTGATGGGGTTCTTCTGGACGGTGGTGCACCCGCTCCTGGAGCTGCTCATCTACACGTTCGTGTTCACGGTGATCCTCCGGGTGCGGTTCGAGGACCACTACACGACGGGCTTGAACGCGCTGTTCCTGTTCTGCGGGATGGTGCCCTGGTTCTCGCTCAGCGAGACGCTGACCCGGTCGACGAACGTGGTGCGGGAGAACGCCCACCTGGTGAAGCGGGTGCGGTTCCCGGCGTCGGTGCTGTGCACGTACATCACGCTGTCGGAGGGGGTGAACCAGGGCATCCGGTTCGTCCTGCTGTTCGCGGCTGCGATGGTGGTGGGGCAGGGGTTGACCTGGCACCTGCTGATGTTGATCCCGGTGATCGTGATGCAGCTGCTGTTCACGCAGGGGCTGGCGATGTTCCTGGCCGCCACGCAGGTGTTCTTCAAGGACACGCAGCACCTGCTGGGGCCGGTGCTGATGATCTGGCTCTTCATCACGCCGATCTTCTATCCCGCGCGCTACTTCCCGAAGGAGTTCAGCCCGCTGCTGATGCTGAACCCGCTGGCCCACCTGGTCGGGATCTACCGCGAGCTGATCCTCAACCACCGAATGCCCCAGTGGGGCTCGCTGGTCATCTTCGGGACGTGCGCGGCGCTGGCGTTCGCGTTGGGGGCGGCGCTCTTCGAGCGGCACAAGAGAGAGTTCCCGGACCTGGTGTAGGAGGCCCCCGCCGCATCGCGCCGGAACGGCTCGTTCGGCCCCGTTGTGGCGGCATGCCCCCGCCGCATCGCGCCGGAACGGCTCGTTCGGCCCCGCTGTGGCGGTATG
>CAYQEG010000209.1:0-13564 GCA_964416435.1 uncultured Rickettsiales bacterium | reverse complement strand
CGACGACGACGACTCGGCCGACGACGACGACTCGGCCGGCGACGACGACGACGCCACCCCGCAGCCCGATCCCGACCCCTTGCAGATCCGCTTCCTGGGCGTCGGCGGGGTGTCGATCCAGCACGGCGACGACCTGCTGCTGACCGCCCCGCTGTACAGCAACCCCGACCTGGAGGTGGTCACCCTCGGCGCGGTCACCTCCGACGCGGAGCTGATCGACGCGCTGCTCCCCGTCGAGCACGTGCAGGGGGCAGCCGGGATCCTGGTCGGCCACGGCCACTACGACCACCTGCTGGACGTGCCCCACGTGCAGGAGATGACCGGCGACGCCACGGTGTTCGGCAACCGCTCGGTGCTCCGCCTCATCGGCGGTCCCGACCGCCCCGGCGCCGACCACATCGTCGTCGTCAACGACCCCGACGACCCGCTCGTGGACACCCGGATGTGCGACGACGAGGACCCCTGCACCGAGGTGCCGGCGGACCACGAGGGCGCCTGGATCGACGTGCCGTCCTCCCGCATTCGGGTCCGCGCCCTCTGCTCCTCCCACCCGGCCCAGTTCCTGGGCGTGATCCACTTCGGCGAGGGCTGCGTGGAGCAGGACTACCCGGAGCCCCCGACCGTGGCGGACGACTGGAAGGAGGGCGCGACGGTCGCCTGGCTGGTCGACTTCCTGGACGCCGAGGGCGTCCCGGTCTGGCGGATCTACTACCAGGACGCCCCGACCGACGGCCCGGTCGGCCACGTGCACCCCGACGTGCTGGCGGCCAAGCGCGTCGACGTGGCGGTGCTCAACGTCGGCTCGTGGGACGTGGTGGCGGACCACCCCGGTGAGATCGTCGCCAGCCTCGACCCCCGCTACGTGCTCGGCATCCACTGGGAGACGTTCTTCGACACCCAGGAAGAGAACATCGTGCCGATCCCGTTCCACGCCGACCCCGACGGGTTCGACGTCGGCGCCCTGGCCGCGCTGCCGGTCGACGACGAGCCGCCGGTGCTCGTCGACGGGGCATCCATGGAGGGCCGCTACTGGCGCCCCTGGCCCGGCACGCTGTTCGAGTTCGTGCCCGACGGGGTGTGGGAGCCGGCCGAGTTCGAGATCGACGCCTGGACGGAGGCCTCGGGCGACGCGGTCGCGCTGCGGAGCAACCTCCCCGCCGACCTCGACGACTGCCTCGGACTCGGCGAGCCCGACGCGCCCTGCGCCGACCTCGACGGGGACGGCCTGGTCGACGCCTGGGAGGACGTCGCCCTGGACCGCCTGCGCCCCCTGGTGCGGTTCGACGAAGCGGAGCCGCTGATCGGCGACGTGACCGCGGTCCTGTACGACGTCGGCCGGGTCGCCCCCGCGCCGACCCCGTCGGACCACGTGCGGATGTACGTGATGATCGGTTACAGCCGCGACTACGGGCGCTGCGGGGTCGCCTTCCACGACGGGGACAGCGAGCGCGTCGCCCTGGACCTGGCCCCCCTGGACGGCGGCGGCCCGGGCGACTTCGTCGTCGTCGGCACCTACACCGCGGCCCACGAGGGGACCGCCATCGACCACGGGCGCGTGCTCACCGGCGCCGACCTGGCCGACGCGACGTTCGAGCCCGACCTGCTCAGCGGCGAGCCGCGCTGGGTCGTCTACAGCTCCGACGGCAAGCACGCGACCTATCACACGATCGACGGGTGCGAGTCGGCCGAGTGGGCGCCCTGCCTGGAGGAGGACTGCGCCCCCGACAACGTCGACGACGTCGAGCGCTTCGACCTGCTCCCGCCGGTCATCAACGCGGGGGAGGAGGCGGCGCCGCGCTGGACCGACCTGTCCGCCATCGGCTTCGCGGGCGACGACGCGTGGCTCGACCAGGACTTCTGCGGCGGGCGGGCCGGGGACGGCGGCTGCAGCTCCAGCGTGCGAAGCAAGCTGCTGACGGATCCGTTCGACTGATCAGCGCGAGCGGATCCGGGTCTTGTGGAGCAGCACCACGTTCCGCACCCGCTGCTCCTCGCCTTCGGACAGCCCCGGCGTCGTGACCTTCAGCGTGTCCCCCTGGCCTCGCAGCTCCACCCGACCCGCGGTCTGGGGGCTCATCTTCGCGACGCCCTTCAGGTCGGCGACCAGCCCTGGCGGCGGCTGCCCCTTGACCAGGCGGGCCGATCCGCGCTCCAGCTGCACCACGGTGTGGGCGCGGCCCGCCGCCTTCGCGATCGCGAAGAACCCCAGCGCGACGAGCGCGAACAGGACCACGAACTCCATCAGAGCTCGCCGATGTCCTCGTTCCAGAGGTCGGGTCGGGCGGCGATGAAGTCCTCCATCAGGGTGACGCACTCCTGCAGGTCGAGGTCGACGACCTCGATGCCGTGGCTCTCCATGAACCCGCGAGCCCCCCGGAACGTCCGGCCCTCTCCGACGATGACTTTCGGCACGTTGAACTGCACCGCCGCGCCGGCGCACAGGAAGCAGGGCATCAAGGTCGAGTAGAGGACGGTGCCGCGGTAGCTGCCGACGCGGCCGGCGTTCATCAGGCAGTCGATCTCGGCGTGCACCATCGGGTTGGCCTGCTGCACCCGCCGGTTGTGGCCGCGCCCCAGGATCACCCCGTCCCGCACCAGGACCGAACCGATGGGGATCCCCCCCTCGGCGAGCCCCTGCCGCGCTTCGTCGATCGCGGCCCTCATGAAGTCGTCCATGCTTCTCCCTATAGCGTGACCGTGGAGTCGAGTCCTGGCACCCACGTGCGGACCGGCTCCGCCTTCCCCTTGACGGGGGTCGGCTCGACCTCGGCCCAGGTGAAGCCGTCGCCCGCCGCGCGGCGGGTCGAGTCGGTGGCGAGCAGCGGCCGGCCGTGCTCCTTGGTCAGGGACTCGATCCGCGACGCCAGGTTCACGGTGTCCCCGACGGCGGTGTACTCCAGCCGATGCTCGGGCGAGCCGATGTCCCCGACGACGGCGGGTCCGGTGTTCAGCCCGATGCCCATGGCCAGGCGGGACGCTCCCCGCGCCTCCCGCCGGGCGTTGAGCGCCTCCAGCGTGTCCAGCATCTCCAGCCCGCAGAGCACCGCCCGGCGGGCGTGGTCGACGTCCGGCAGCGGCGCGCCGAAGTAGGCCATCATCCCGTCGCCGATGAACTTGTCGAGGGTGCCGCTGTGCTTGAACAGCACCGCGACCATCGCCGAGTGGAACTCGTTGAGCAGCTCCACCACCTCGGTCGGCTCCAGCGCTTCGCTGATCGACGTGAAGCCCCGGATGTCGCTGAACAACAGCGTGACGTCGGTCGTCTGGGGCCCCTCGCCGAAGTCGATCTCGCTCACCCGCCGGGCGACCGCGGGCGAGAAGTAGCGCTCCATGCGCGCGGCCTTGAGCTGGGTCTCGACCAGCGTCCGCAGCCGCAGCGCGAGCCACGCGGTACCGACCGCCCCGGCGACCAGGGCCGCGACCGTCGGGATGTGGTCCATCGGCGGGACCTGCGCCGCGTGCAGGAAGATGAGCTCGGCGATGATCGCCATCACCCACGTCATCACCACCACGCCCCGGTGCACCGTCAGCAGCACGATCCCGCCGGTCACCGCGAGGAACGTCGCGTTCAGCCCGGCCGCGAAGTGCGGCGAGCTGAGGTGCCACGGCACGTACGCCGTCATCAGGGAGATGAACGGCACGTCCGCGAACGGGATCACCCACAGCGTGATCTCCGAGCGCGGGTTGCGCAGCGCCAGGAGCAGGAGCGCGACGCCGAACACGAGGTAGAGGAGGACCACCGGCACCGCGTCCGCGAACGGCTGCTCCTTCAGCAGCGCCCCCTTGACGAACAGCGGCGGCCCCAGGATCCCGACAGCGCCGATCCGGAGCAGGCAGAACAGGCGGACCGAGCGCCGCCGCTCCTCCACCAGGGCCCGCTCCCAGCTGGTCGGTTGCGTGGTCACGGGCTCAGATGACCATGCCCTCGGCGTGGCTGTAGTCCCGGCCGATCAGCAGATCGGTCAGGTCGACCTCCTCGTCGTCCAGCATCACCGTGCGCAGCGTCCGCCCGGCCAGCGCCATCTGGGCGATCGCCGCGGCGGTGAACGGGCCGAGCATCGCGCCGTGGCCCGAGAAGCCGGCCGCGTGCAGCAGCCCCGGCTGCTGGGGGTCGAAGCCGAGGATGGGGTTGTGGTCCGGGGTGACGGCGTAGAAGCCGGCGGTCGTCGCCTCGATGCCGGAGAACTCGCCGATCGCGGGCATCGCCTCGGCGAGCTCCATCCAGAGGCGGAAGCCGTAGTTGTCGAGCCCCGACTTGTGGAAGAAGGGCGGCTCGATCCGGTCCTGGTCGGCCCAGTCGAACTCCGGCTCGGACTGGGTGGTGTGGGCCCAGCCGGCGAGCAGCTGGTCGCCGTTCTCGGGGCGGCAGTAGGCGCGAGACGGCGTGATCGTCATCGGCCAGCCCAGCATGTCGGCGGCGTCGACGCCGGACCGATGCACGAAGTAGAGGTACCGCTTGAGCGCCTCGATCGGCAGCGAGCTGCCCCCCAGCTTCTCGGACAGGCGCGGCGCCCAGGCGTTGGTCGCGTTGACGACCAGGTCGGCGAGGACCTCGTCCCCGTCGTCGTTCCGCACGCCGATGAGGCGACCCTGCCCGTCGGTCACCCCCTCGCTGACCTCCCAGTGCTGGCGGACGACCCCGCCCGCCTCCTCCACCGCGCGGAAGCCCTCCCCGTAGATGACGTCGGGCCGCAGGAACCCGTCGGTGGGGCAGAACGTGGCCCCCTGCAGCGCCGAGGCGTCGACCTGGGGGAAGCGCTCGGCGACCGCGCCGGGGGCCAGCGCCTCCACCTCGGCCAGGCCGGCCGCCTGCTGCATCGAGACGTTGGCCAGCGCGGTCTGCCACCGATCGGGATCGGTGTGCAGGAAGAGGTAGCCGTTGGGCACCATCACCTCGGCGGTGCCCTCGGGGAAGCCGAACTGCTCCCGCATGCGGCCGTAGAAGCGGACGGAGTAGCGCATCCCCCGCACCGTCGCGGGCGTTCCCCATTGCTGGCGGATGCAGGCGGCGGAGCGGGACGACGAGCCGGCCCCCTTCTCCCACGCCTCGACCACCGTCACTCGGACCCCCGCCTGCAGCAGCTCGTATGCGGTGAGAGCGCCGGTGATCCCGGCCCCGACGACGACGACATGCTCGGGTCTGGCGGCCACGACGTGCGCTCCTACCGGGCGCCCGGATCGTGTCCGAGGGCGCGCAGTCGGCGGGACGACAGCTCCCAGGTGGAGTCCCGGTCCCACTCCTCGGGCCGCTCGACGCGGTTGTAGGTGGCCACCGCGGCGTCCAGCGCGCCATACGCCTCGGCGATCCGGCCGATCACGTACCAGTCGTGGGACTCCGGCCGGGTCCGGGAGTCCGCCGCCATCGCCTGGCCGAGCGCCTCGCGAGCCGCGGGAGCGCGGTCCATCTCGGCGTAGACCGTCGCCAGCGTGTGCAGCCCGAACGAGCTGCCGCGCCCGCCGGCGACCTGGGCGAGGCGCAGCGTCTCGTCGTCCACCTCGCCGAGGATCAGCCGGTACCAGGCGCGGTTGTTGGCGTTCTCCTCCTCGCCGGCCAGCTCGTCGAGCTCGCCCATGGTGACGACCGCCGCAGCCAGGTCCCCGGAGAACTCCTCCCGGATGAGCCGGATCGTCAGCTCGATCTCCGCCTCGTCGCGCTCCGGATCGGCCTTGGCGGCGGTCAACGCGGCGAGCACGACCGGCTCGACCTCGTCCTCCTTGCCCTGGAGCATCAGGACCCGCACGAGGCTCGACGCGACGGCCGCGGCGTCCTCCTCGGCCGTCGCCCGGAGCATGCGCTCGGCCGAGGCGAAGTCGTCGACCTGGGTGTACCAGCCGCCCAGGGTCCACCCCAGGAGCCAGCGGAGCTGCTCGTCCTCCACCGCGGGGAGCAGGCGCTCGATCTCCGCCAGGCAGGGAGCGGCCGGCTCGGCACAAGCCAGCATCTGCGCGCTCAGCTCGGCCACCTCGGCCGACTCACCGGCCGACTCGGAGATCGCGATGAAGATCAGCGAACGCAGCCCCAGGGGGGAGTCCCGCTTCACGAACTCGAGCATCGACGCGGCCTCGACCGGGTCCTTGCGGGCGCGACGGGCGATCTCGGCGCCGGCCGGCCCCCACAGGCCCTCGGAGCCGAGCACCCGCCACTGGCCGCCCTGTTTCACGACGACGATCCGGACCTGCAGCGAGGGGTCCCAGTCCGGCATCGTCAGCAAGACGAGCGCGGTCTTCGGATCGACCTGGTCCACCTCGGCCTGCAGCGCCGCCATGCTCAGGCGGCGGAGCGCCTCCAGGCTCACGGCCAGCTCGTCGATCAGCTCGAGCATGCCGCCCTGCACCACCTGGCGCATCTCCTCGACGGCCTCGTCGGTCAGGCCCGCGTAGGCCTCCGCGGCGAGCAGCTCCTCGAGCTTCTCCCGGTCGGTGCGGGGGTCCATCACGGCGGCGAGCCAGCGGTACGCCGCGTCTGCCGGCTTCTTCGACTTCGTCGGCACCTCGTACTCGTCGGCCCGACGCAGGACCGTCAGCAGCTCGGTCATGTCCTCGGGCAGGGCGCGCCCCTCGCTGATCTCCTGGAGCAGGTCGGCGGACGCCGCGAAGTGGCCCGCCGCGAACAGGTCGGCGTAGGCCGACTCCACGAGGGCGGAGTAGGCGTCTTCGCTGCTGGAGAAGCGTCGGGCGGTGGTCAGCCCCTTGGCCGGACCGCTGCGGAGCGCCACCGTAGCGACCTGCAGCGACCGGGTCCCCTCGGTGCCGATGGAGTCGGCGAGGCGCTCGAACTCGTCGAACTGACCGGTCCTGAACAGGTCGATGAGGAGGTTGTCCTCGAACGTCGGGAGCCGGTAGTCCTTGCGGAGCGTCTGCAGCTCGGTGACCGCGCCGGGCAGGTCCGCGCCGTCGCCGTACCGGAAGCCGTAGGGGTCGTACTCGAGCACGATCGACAGGTCCGCTCGCGCGATCCAGTCGCTCGGCTCGACCTCCAGCGCCTCGCGGTATGCGGCGATGCTCCCCGCTCGATCCCAGCCCGCCCCGAACCGACGGCCCAGCTCGTCGTGCTGCAGGGTCCACGCGAGGGTCCGCCAGGTGCGCACGAGGTCGGGCGACGCCTCCGTGCCCGCCCGGGCGGACATCCAGGCCGCCTCCCCGATGCCCGCCTCCAGGAGGATGTCGGCGGCGCGGGCGTGGGCGATGCCCGGTCGGCTCGCGTCTCCCGCGGCCGGGTCACGAGCGGCCTCCAGCGCGCCCAGGAAGTCGCCCTCGTCCGCGAGCGCGCGGGACCGGTGCACGAAGCGGATCCAGGGCACGTCCCGCTCGACCGTCGAGCTCGTCAGCTGGCGCATCTCGCGGAGCCCCTCGGCCGTCATCCCGCGACCGGACAGGGTCATGAGGAAGCGGACGTGCACCGAACCGTCGGTCTGGGTCTCGTTGATGATCTGGATCCGCAGCGGACCGGCGACGTCGTCCGAGTCCTCCATCGGCTCAGCCAGCTCGTAGCCGGCGGGCGGCACGATCTCGTAGCGGAGCTCCGCGTGGTGGGGTCCCAGGAAGTGCACGTCGGCGGTGCGGGCCTCGTCCGGAGGGTTCTCCGGCGGGAAGAAGTACTCGTCGAGCTCGCGCAGGATCGACCCGTAGGGCAGCCGAGCGTACGCCTCGTCGTCCTCCGCCCAGGCGAGGGAGGCGTCCTCGGAGGTGAGCCGCATCGCGAAGGGCGTCGTGACGTCGTCGGGATCGGTCACCGACCAGCTCCCCAGCGACGCGCCCTCGTAGTTCTCGTCGATGTATTGACCCAGGAAGTCCTCTCGGAGCTGGTCGGTGGTGCCGGTGTAGCCCTCGCGGATGCTCGCTTCGGCCCAGCCGAACCAGACGGTGTCCTCGACCAGGCTCGACAGCCCCTCGTCCTGGATCGTCAGACGACGCACCTCCACCCAGCCGTTGTCCTCGGCGTCGGAGGCGCTGATCTTGACCAGCCCCTTCTCCCCCGGCCGCGCGATGAGGGCGGAGCGCCCCTCGATGAGGGGGGCGACCCGGCCGGCGCGCTGGAACCGGTTGGTCGGGTCCATCCAGATCGGGTCGGCGCCCGGCATCACCACGATGGCGTGGTCGAACACACCCAGGCCGGGCAGGCCCTCGCTGCTGTCCATGCGGCCGGACGCCCGCAGGAGCGCCACGTGGGCGTCGTGGCCGAGCGCTCGCAGCAGCCCCACGAGCAGCGTCGACTGGTCCTTGCAGTCACCGAACCCGCGCTCCAGGGTCTCGGCGGGGGCGACCGGGACGAGCGCGTTCTCGCCGAGCTCCAGGCCGGTGTAGCGCACCTGCTCCTGCACCCAGACGAGCAGCGCGGCGGCGGCGGCGGCCCGGTCATCGGCCGCGTCCCCCGCCGCCTCGCGCGCGAGCTCCTCGAGCTCGGTGGCGCCGGACAGCTTGGCGTCCACCTGCTCGCTGTACGACCGGGCCACGTCGGCCCAGGACTTGCCGGTGGCCCAGCCCACCATGGGGTACTGAGCCTGGTCGGGAGGCAGGTAGGGGTCGAAGTCCAGGATGCTGGGGGCGGGGGTGACCTCCCAGGTGCGGGTCAGCACGCCGTCGCTCGCCTTCCTCTTCGGCGGGTCGTCCAGCAGCCAGGTCTCGAGCTTCAGCTTGAGGGACTTGGGGTGCGACAGGACGAGGCGGTGCATCTCCGCCACGGAGCTCCCGAGCAGCACGTGGCGGGTCACGGTTCCCGACTCGTAGAAGGTGCGGTGCTCGACGACCTTGACCTCGGTCTCGATGACGCTGCCGACGGCCATGCCCGGGAGCGGCCCCTCGAGGGCCATGCGATCCCAGTAGATGTCGCCGTCCCCGCCCAGGCGCCGCTCCATGAGGGTGCTCGGGTCGAGATCGACGACGGAGCCGTCGGGGGCGATCGCGCGACCGCGGACCACCGCCCGGTCCTGGTGCCAGGGGGACCAGGACGCTCCGATCGAGCCCCAGTTCTCGAGCCCCTCGCGGTCGAGGATGCGGACGACGACCCGGGTGGTGCGCGTCTGGCGACCCTCCTCGTCCAGGTCGTAGCGCGCCTCGGAGAGCAACACCAGCCCGCCGCTGCGGTCTCCGGGCTCGACCGCTGCGGCGGCGTCGGCGATGGCCTTGGGATCACCCGCGAAGGGCTCGTCCCAGGGCGCCGCGATGGCCGCGGCGGAGCCCGCGAGCAGGGCGACCATGACGAACAGAGGGAGGAGGGAGACGCGACGGAGAGACATTGCCGCGCATTGTACGGCGATTCGGAGCGGCCTCGGGCGCGCGCTCCCGCGCGGCGCCCGGCCGGCCGGGTCGGCCCAAGAAGAAGACCCCCACCAGGACCATTCCTGGCGGGGGCGAAGTCCAGGAGGAGAGCGCCCGATTCGCCTCCTGGACCCTTCGGGCGCCCCGTGCCGGATGCGCCCGAAATCGTCTTCTCTTGATAGGTAGGACCGTCGGTCGATTCAGAAGGTTCCCGAAAAAGTCGGGGACTCGACGATCAGAAACTGACGGTGACGTCGATGCGCTGGTAGCCGTCGCTCGGCTCGCCCGCGGTGCTGATGCGGAGGCTGCCGTGGGCGCGCAGGATGCGCAGCACCTCGGAGCGCTGGGACTCCGGGGAGATCACGGTGACCGCGATGCGGCCTTCGCTCGCGGGGTTGGACTGCACGGACCAGCCGCGGCCGCGCAGGGCCGTGAGCAGCTCGTCGGCCTTCGCCTGGTCGGAGACCATCACGGTGGCCTGGCCGACCGCCGTGAACGTCACCTCGTCGAGGCTGACGGGGCCGCGGGAGCGGCTGGCGCTCGAGCGGGACGAGGTGCTGCCGGAGTCGCCGCGGCGCATGGCGCCGCTGGACGCCGGAGCGGCCGCGCTCGCCACTTCGAGGAGCTCCTC
The DNA here is from genome assembly GCA_964416435.1 of uncultured Rickettsiales bacterium. Classification (GTDB taxonomy): domain Bacteria; phylum Myxococcota_A; class UBA796; order UBA9615; family UBA9615; genus CAYQEG01. The sequence continues at coordinate 3,675 of CAYQEG010000209.1, read as the reverse complement.
GTCGCCCGGCGGGTCGGTGAAGTCCTCGAGCGGTTCGTCGTCGAGCGTCACGTCGTCGACCGACGGGTCTGCCGCCGCGAGCGCGCCGCCCGGGGGCTCCGGCGCGAACGCCACCTCGGCGGGGCCCGGCTCGCCCATCTCTTCCTCGGGGGCGTCGGCGTCCGCCACGGCGTCACCGGACTCCCAGTCCGCTTCGAACACACCGTCCGGTCCGACCACCGACTCCGGCACCGACTCCCGGCGGGGGGCCGGCGCGGGGCGCGCCGCGGCGCCGGCGGGGGGCGCGGCCGCGCCCGCGGCGCCGTTCATGACGTCCGGTTCGGCCGACTCGAGGAGCTCCGGCTTCTCTTCGGCCCCCGCGAGGCGGCCGGCGAGCCGCTCCCGGGCGTGCTCTTCGCCCTCGGCGACGCCCAGGTCGGCGACCGCGTCGAACTCGTCTCCGGGCACCACGCCGCTGGGCTGAGGCGGCGCCTCGGCCACCGCCGCTTCGAACGCGGCCGGCTCGGGCGCGCCGGCGGGGTCGGACTGCTGGGTGATCCAGACGAAGCCGAACACCAGCGAGGCGGCCAGGGCGGTCGCCACTGCGGGCGCCTTGAACCAGGCCAGCCGGACGACGTTGGACGGGAGCGGCTCGGCCACGGGCGCGACCAGCTCGGTCGACTCGCCCGGCCCGGAGCCCAGGTCGGCCCCGTCGGCCGTCGGGATCGGAAGATCGGCGACGCTCGCGAGCACGCCCGCCATCAGTCCGGCGGGAGCCTCGTGCGTCGGCAGGGAGCCCAACCCCTGCACCATCTCGCGCAGCTCTTCGAGCTCGGCGCGCAGGTCGGCGTCGGCCGCGAGGGCCTCTTCCATCTGGGCGAGCTCGGGCCCGGACAGCATCCCGTCCAGGTAGGCGCTCAGGTTTTCGTGAGCTTCGAAGTTGCTCATGGTTGCATCCCCAGGGCTAGACCCTGGAGTCTCCCTTCAAGCGGCGCGTCAGCCGGGCCTTCAGCTCCTTGCGAGCGCGGTGGATACGCGACTTGACCGTTCCGGGTGCGAGGTCGAGCATCTCACCGATCTCCTCGTAGCTGAGGCCTTCGACGTCTCGGAGGATGAGGATCTCCTTCCAGATGGGATCGAGCCGGGCGAGCTCGGTCTTCATCAGGACGAGGCGCTCGCTCTTGAGCAGCTCGTCCTCGGCGTCGGGGGCGTCGTCTGCGAGCTCCCTTCGCCGCGTCGATCCCTCGTCGTCCTCCACCGTGGCGTCGAGGCTGTCGTGCCTCTTGCTGTGTCGGCGCGCCCGGTATGCCTGGACGTTCCGACAGTGATTCAAGGTGACCCGATACAGCCAGGTGGTGAACTTGCTGTCGCCACGAAAACGATGGAGGTTCCTGAAGACCTTGATGAGGACTTCCTGGGCCGCCTCCTCCGCGAGCGATGCCGAGCCCAGCAGACGCATGCAGAACCCGAATACCCGGTCCTGGTGGCGTCTTGCCAGCGCTTCGAATGCGCTGCGGTCGCCCTCGAGGAACCGCGCGACGAGATCGCCGTCCGTCGGATCCGCGAGAGGCGTCGGGGCCTTGCGGCCCACCTCCTTCGCTTTCGCTGTCAAGCCCCGCTCCTGGCCGAGCCGGGTTCGCTGTCGTTTTGCATGGACAGCACCTCGGCAAACAGGTTCCCGGGGATCGTACGCGCGGCGCTCATGAACCTTCGCCTTCGCGGACGTAGTGGCCGCTGCGGCCCCCTTCCTTCTCCAGGAGGGTGATGCCCTCGATGACCATCGCCTTGTCGACCGCCTTGACCATGTCGTAGACGGTCAGCGCGGCGCCGCTCACCGCGGTCAGCGCTTCCATCTCCACCCCGGTGCGGCCGGTGCACCGGACCGTCGCCTCGATGCAGACCGCGGCGGCGGCCTCGTCGATGCTCAGGTCCACCTTCACCGAGTCCAGCGCCAGGGGGTGGCACAGCGGGACGAGGTCGGCGGTCCGCTTCGCCGCCTGGATCCCCGCGATCCGGGCGACCTGGAGCACGTCCCCCTTCTTGCTCCCCTCGCGCACCAGGAGGAGCGCCTCTGCGCTCATCAGCACCCGCCCGCAGGCGACCGCCTTGCGGGACGTCACGGTCTTGCCGCCGACGTCGACCATCCGGGCCGCGCCCTGCTCGTCGACGTGGGTCAATCGGGGCTCGTCGCTCATGCGCGGGCCTCCTGCTTCTTCTTGAAGGTGCCGGGCAGATCCGCGACCGCGTCCAGCAGCTGCTGCATGTCGTCCAGGAAGCCGACGGCGTCCTCCCGCTCGCGGAGGGACGGGTCGAGCTTGCTCGCCTCCTCGTGCAGGCGCCGCAGGAACGCCACCCCCTGGGAGGTGAGGGCGCGCAGCCGGACCGTCGCCCGCTCCGGGAGCGCGGCCCCGCCGAGACGGGGGGCCCCGCCGTCGGGTGCGCTGAACTCCAGGTTCACATCGGGTCCGAACACCTGGGCCTCCACGACCACGCCATCGTACAGCGACCACTCGCCGGCCTCTGCCTCGACCAGCTCGAGCAGCAACACCCAGAACTCCTCGAGCAGGTCGAATCGTTCCGGGAGCGGCAACTTCACGGTGACGTCGCCCAGGTGCACGGTCCAGCGGCCGGTCCAGCCCCTCGCCCAGGCGGCCGCGAGGTCCGCGAGCAGGCCCACCCCGGCGTCGACGTCGGCCGGCGGCGTGATCGACGGTTGGCTTCGCAGCCGGACGGAGAACGGCACGGGACCGAGGTCCCGATGCTGTTTGCGGGGGCGCGCCATGGAGAGGAAGGTTATCAGCCCGGGAGGGGGCCGCCGCTGTCGGCGGTCAGAGCCGACCGGCTACGGCACCACGTCGAGCTGCGCCATCTCCAGGAGGTCCAGGGCGGTGCCCGGGTCCGAGTCGGCGTGCAGCCAGTTGAGGCCGCCGTCGTCGCTGAACCGGAAGGTCACCATGTAGGTGCCGTAGGTGTCGATCGTGACGGTGCCGGTGTAGCGGTCGCCGTCGCCGTCGTCCGCGTCGAACGAGGCCGCCGACCAGACCCAGCTGTCGGGGGCGGTGTCGGGCGGGAACCCCTGGGGGCCGTACCCGATCTCGGCCATCAGGCCGCCTTCGCCGCCGCCGTCGGTCACGCCCGCCTCGGTGACGGTGCCGAGGAACGCCCCGCTCGCCACGCCCGGGTTGGTCGACTGGGTGACCCCGCCGGGGATCGTCGCCTGGTCGATCCCGGTGGACGTCCCGGTGTAGCGGAAGCCGTCGGTCAGGGTGTCGGTCGACAGGTCGTGGCTCAACGTGACGTCGACATCGCCGACCGAGCCGCCGCCGCTGACCAGCTGGACCGTATTGTCGTCGATCACGTTGGGGGTGACCGGGTCGCCGTCGATCGACGCCTCGGTGACTCCCGTGAAGCCGCTGCCGACGACGTTGAAGATCGTGCCCCCGAGCGCGAGCCCGTCGTCCGGGTCGGTGTGGGTGATCGCGATCTCCTCGTCCACCTCGCCGTCGCAGTCGTCGTCCGCGCCGTTGCCCGGGTCCTCGGTCTGACCGGGGAAGATCTCGGCGTTCGTGTCGTCGCAGTCCTCGCCGCCGGCCGCCTCGCTGGCGAAGCCGTCGCCGTCGTCGTCGCCCGGCACCGGGGTGACGTCGTCGTCGTCCGTCGCGTCGTCGTCGTCCGTCGCGTCGTCGTCGTCCGTCG